>NZ_SSXE01000002.1:182350-191414 GCF_021699195.1 Nonomuraea sp. MG754425
TGGAACGGCAAGGGCGGCAACAAGTTCACCGGCCCCGTCACCCTCGGCCCCGGCTGGACCCCGTACGCCGCCACGCTGATGTCACTCGGCGACATCAACAGTGACGGGAACACCGACATCGCAGCCGTCCGGAACGACCAGCTCCACATCTGGAACGGGAAGGGCGCGAACAACTTCTCCAGCCGGATCGGCCTCGGCCTCGGCTGGACGCAGTATTTCCCGGTCTGAAAGATGTAGGGCGATCGCCGGACACCGGTGTGCCCCGCATCCTCGTAAAGTGACGGACAGTCGCGGCGCAGCCTGGGGGAGGCTGTGACGTGACGACGTAGCGTCATGCCCGGCTGCGCGCGGCAGCCCTGTGCCCGCGCAGAAGTCTCCGTCCCTCACGTCGACCATCCAAGCCACGGCACGGAGGGAGAGCCCTGATGGGACTGGAGATCAAATTCCTGGGGCCTTGGGAGGTCAGGGCGGACGGTGAGCCCCTGCGGCTCACCGGCGAACGGCGCGTGGGGGTGCTGGCCAAGCTCGCCCTGAACGCGGGCCGGCCGGTCTCCGCGGAGGAACTGCTCATCCAGGTGTGGGGCCGCAGCACGGCGACCACCGCGGGCAAACAACTGCACATCGTGGTCTCCAAGCTGCGCAGCCTGCTGGCGTCGCACCGCTACGACGACCTCATCACGACCGTCTCCGGCGGCTACCAGCTCAACCTCGCCCGCGAGCGCGTCGACGCCACCCTGTTCACGCTGCTGGCCGAGCAGGCGCGCACCGCGCAGGCCCAGGGCGAGCTCGCGCGGGCGGACGCGCTGTTCCAGCGGGCCCTGTCGTTGTGGCGGGGGGAGGCGCTGGCCGACGTGACCGCCTCCTGGGCCGAGTTCGAGTCCGCCCGGCTGGAGGAGCAGCGTCTGACCACGCTGGAAGACCACATGGACCTGCGCCTGGCCGGCGGCGACCACTACGCGCTGCTTCCCGCGCTCACGGCGCACACCGCGACCCACCGGCTGCGCGAACGCCCGCGCGCCCAGCTCATGCTGGCGTTGTACCGGGCCTCGCGGCCGTCCGAGGCTCTCGGGGTGTTCCACGAGACCCGCCGCCTCATGGTCGAGGAACTCGGCATCGAGCCGGGAGCGGCGTTGAGCCAGATGCAGCAGGCGGTGCTCAGGCGTGACCCGACGCTCGACCTGGTCTCCCCCGCGCAGCGCACCTCGCTCGGCCGGCCGGTCATCCCGGCCGAGTTGCCCTCCGACACGCCGGCGTTCACCGCGCGCGCCGGCGAGATCGCCTGGCTGCGGCGCTCGCTCACCGACGCCTCGCCGCAGTCGCCGGCCGTCGCCGCGGTCCACGGCCCGGCCGGGGTCGGCAAGTCCGCGCTGGCCGTCCACGTCGCGCACTCCGTCGCCGACCGCTTCGCCGACGGCGTCCTCTACGTCGATCTGCACGCGGTCACCCCCGGGCTGCCGCCGTTGTCGTCGTTCGAGGCGCTGAGCCGGCTGCTGCGCTCGCTCGGGCTCGGCAGGAGCGCCGTCCCGCCCACGCTGGACGGCGCCGCCGCCCGCTACCGCTCGCTCACCTCGACCCGCAACCTGCTGGTCGTGCTCGACAACGCGCTCGACTCCGCCCAGGTCAGGCCGCTCATCCCGGCCGGACCGGGCTGCGCGGTGGTCATCACCAGCCGCCAGATCATGGCCTCGCTCGACCTGCCGGGCCACCTGCGCCTGACCAGGCTCGGCCACGCCGACGGCGCCGAACTGTTCACCCGCCTCACGGAACCCGGCCGGGTCGCCACCGAGCCGCAGGCGGCCCGGCAGATCGTCCGGTGGTGCGGCGGCCTGCCGCTCGCGCTGCGCATCGCGGCGGCGCGCCTGGCCGCCCGTCCCGACCGCGCGCTGGCGCAGCTCGCCAGGCAGCTCGCCGACCCGGAGCGCCGCCTCGACGCCCTCGAACACGCCGACCTGTCGATGCGCGACAGCCTGGCGGCCGCCTTCCAGCAGCTTCCGGGGGAGCCCGCGGGCTCCGACGCCGTGCACACCTTCTCCGTGCTGGGCTTCCTGGACAACCTGACGCACACGGCGTCCGACGTGTCCGCGTTCACCGGATGGCCGGAGCACCGCGCGGAGGCCGCGCTCAACCACCTCCTGGACGTGCGCCTCGTCGAGTCGGCCGGGCCCGGCCGCTACTGGCTGCCCGGCCTGATCCGCCTCTACGCCCGCGAGCGGGCCGTGCGGGAGACGTTTCGGCCCGCACCCGCCCTGACACCGCCGGGCCGCCGCATGACGCCGCCGGGGCACGGCCGGGTCAGGGCGGCCAGCCGGCGCATCCTCGCGCCGGCCGAGGCGACGGCCTGCCGCTGAGCCTGCCCGGCCTCACCGGGGCGGGTAGGCGTGCAGCCGCAGGAACGCGGGGTCGAGGGTCTTGGGCAGCGGACGGTCGGGGCTCAGGGCGGGGCCGGCCGGGTGGAAGTCGTACTGGCTGAGCAACACCCGCAGCGCCGTGGCCGCGATCTGGACGCCCAGCTCGGCCCCGGGGCAGCGGCCGGGGCCGCCGGAGAAGGGGGCGACCCGCCAGTCCGCCTGCACCCGCCCGTCGAGCCAGACCTCGGGGGTGAACGTGTCGGCGTACTCGAGTTGCGGACTCCGGTGGTGCACGGCGAGCGGGATCACCACCTCGATCCCGGGCGGGAGTCGGGCGCCGTGCCAGTCGACGGCCCGTGTCACCGTCCTGAACAGGGTGGGCACCATGGGGTAGAGGCGCAGGCTCTCGCACAGGCAGGCGCCGAGCCGTTCTATGCCGTCGTCGGCGCGGGCCTCGGCGCGAGCCCGCGCGGCCTGCTCGGGGTGGCCGGCGAGCAGCGCGAGCGTGGTGCGCAGCGCCCTGACCTCGATCGAGCCGGCGGCCATCAGCCAGTGCGAGACCTGCCCGGCCGGGTAGGTCCAGGTGGTCTGCGGGGCCGCCGCGAACAGGCCCGCCAGGCTGCCGGGGGTCTCCGCCGCGACGTGCCGCTCGATGCCGTTCTCCAGGATCTGGCGCAGCGCGCGGACGCGGTTGGCCCGCCACGGGCGCAGCCCCATCCAGTTGGCCTCGGCGCGCAGTTCGCGCAGCGCCTCCAGGATCCGGACGTCGTCGCGCGCCTGGTCGCCGAGCACCAGCCGCAGGACCGCTCGGCCGTAGGCGTCCGACAGCCGGGCCCAGTCGACCTCGCCGGGGACGTGCCCGAGCACGCCGTCGAGCTCCTCGCCGAGCACCTGGCGCAGGCGCGGGGCCAGCACGTGCGGCACCTGCCCGGCCTGGAGCACGGCTTCGTTGAACCGGCGGCGGTCGCGGCGCAGCTCCCCCTGGGACAGCAGGACGCTGTTGGGCTGGGTGAGCCGCAGCCCGGCCCGCTTGGCCTTGGTGCGGAGCGAGAAGACCGCGTCGGAGCAGGTGAGGATGTCCCTGATGTCGCTCTGCGAAAGGATCAGCAGGACGGTGCGCGGGTTGCGCACGTAGACGGCCCGGCCGCCGTACCGGGCACGCAGTTCCCTGCACACCCGCTGGGCGGCCGCGTTCGTGTCGAGCCAGGCGAGCAGCCTGGCCATGGCGGGGCGTTCGAGGTAGGGCCCGCGCAGGAGCGCCGGAAGCGTGTAGGCGGCGGAGAACCGCAGGCTCTCCAGGAAGGTGGCGTGTGGGATCTGGCGTGCCATCGGCTCCCCCGGGTCGGTGTGAAGTCGCGGGTCACGGGAGCGGTGCCTGGGCCGTCTCCGGATAACGGCATACCCAAATTGTAGTCAAGTTATCACTCTATGTACTCACACATGGTTTGTCGTGCCTCTTCTCCCCTCCACCGGCCGGCCGGCCGAGGTCGTCCGAAGGCCATCGATCCGCCCGTCCTGTCTTTACTCCAAGCCTTCACTCAGGTTGACCCCATAACGTGACCAGGTGTCTATCAACCTGACCGCCCGGGAAGGCGACCGCGAACCGCAGACCGAGGAACGGACGCACGCGCCCCCGCGGGCAGCCCGGCTGACCTGGCTGGACGCCCTGCGCGGCATCGCCGTGCTGGCCGTGCTCTTCGAGCACCTGCTGGACCCGCTCTTCCCCGAGGTCCGCACGGCCGTCAGCCCGTGGTTCGACTTCGGCCAGTTCGGTGTGATGCTGTTCTTCCTCGTCAGCGGCTACGTGGTGCCGCCCTCGCTCGAACGGCGCGGCAGCGTCTCGGCCTTCTGGATCGGCCGCCTGTTCCGCCTCTACCCCCTGTGGATCGTGGTGGCGCTCACCGGCGCCGTGTTCGGGATCGTCCAGGTGTACTCGTCCCTGCCCGACCAGCTCGCCGACCGGCCGGTCACCTCCGCCCTGGCCCACCTGACGATGCTCCAGGACTTCCTCCAGATGCCCAGCGTCGTCAACGTGTTCTGGACGCTCTCCTACGAGATGGTCTTCTACCTCCTCGTGACCGCGCTCTTCGTCGCCGGGCCGCGCCGGGCGGGCACCGCCGGCACGCTCGCCGTCGCGGCGACGGCCGTGCTCGTGGGCGGCGCGCTGCCGGCCGGCGCCCTGTCCCGCGGCCTCGGCGGCGACGCCGTCGTGCTGGGCGTGATCGTGGTGCTGGCGCTCGGGCTGACCGCGATCCTGGCCGGCGGCCGGAACGTACGGCGGTGCGGCGCGATCGCCGTGGCCGTCCTGGCCCTCGCGCTGCTCGCGGTCAACAGCCGGGTCGGCGCGTGGCAGAGCCTGGCCATCCTGGCCACCATGTTCGCCGGGACCGCGCTCTACCGGCTGGATCAGGGACAGGTCCGCCGGACGGCGGTGCGGTGGCTGGTTGGGCTGGTGCCCGTCGTGTCCATCGCCGCCGCGGTCTGGTTCGGCCCCGGCTGGGGCATGACGGACGAGCAGGCGCTGGCGTTCCGGTGGAGCTGGTCCACGGCGGTGGCGGTGGCCTGGCTGACGTTCCTGGCCTGCCGCCTGCTGCGCTCGGCCGGATTCCCCCGCCTCCTCGTGAGCCTCGGGCTGGTCAGCTACTCCGTCTACCTGCTGCACCCGCTCGCGATCCAGGTGCTGCGGCGGCTGCTCCCGTACCCCGTCGAGGTGCCGCCGGCCGGGCGGATCGCCTGCTCCGTGCTGGTGCTGGCGGTCGTGGTCGCCGTCTCCGTACTGAGCTACCGGTACGTCGAGCGTCCGGCCCAGGGGCTGGGCCGCCGGCTGTCCCGCGCCGCCGCCGCCCGCGTCACCCCGTGAGCCCTGCGGCGGTGGCGACCAGGCCGCCGTCGATGATCAGGTCCTGCCCGTTGACGTAGGAAGCCTCGTCGGAGGCGAGGAAGGCGACCGCGCCGGCGACGTCCTCGGCCGAGCCGATCCGGCCGGCGGGCACCGCGGCGCGCACGGCGTCCGCGGCCCCGGCCGAGATGTTGCCGTGGAACATCGGGGTCTCGATGTAGCCGGGGCTGACCGAGTTGACGCGGACACCCCTGGGCGCCAGGTCCGCGGCGAGGGTGTGCGTCAGGTTGTGCACCGCCGCCTTGGACGCCGCGTAGACCGAGGCCCCGGGCAGGCCGCGGTGCAGCGTCCAGGACGCGTTGACGACGATCGCCGCACGGTCGGCGAGCAGCGGCAGCGTCTTCTGAACGGTGAAGAACACCCCCTTGACGTTGGTGTTCATGATGCGGTCGTAGTCGGCCTCGCTCACCTGCCCGAGTTCGCCGAACGAGGCCACTCCGGCGTTGGCGAACAGCACGTCCAGGCGTCCGTGGCGGTCGCGGATCGTGCCGGCCAGCCGGTCCAGGTCGGCGAGGTCGGCCGCGTCCGCGCGGACGGCGAGGACGCGCTCCGCGCCGCCCAGGTCGTCGAGCGCGGCGTCCAGCCGGGCCTGGTCCCGGCCGGTGACGACCACCCGCGCGCCCTCGGCTAGCAGCCTGCGCGCGGTGGCCAGGCCCATCCCGCTCGTGCCGCCGGTGATGAGTGCGATCTTGCCGTCGAAGCGTGTCGGTGTCATGCGGACCAGCCTGCCGAGCGGCCCGGATGCCGAACAGTGCGTGCTCAACCTGGGTCTGGCAGCACCACCTTGGCCAGGCGCTCGGCGGTGCCGGGGCGCGGGTCGTACAGTTCGAGGTGCCAGCCGGGCCGGTCGGGCAGGGTCAGGGTGGTCAGGTCGAAGAACAGCTCGCCGGCCTCGGGGTGGCGCACCGCCTTGACCGTGTGCGCGGGCGCGCCCACCTCGTGGCGGGCCCACAGCTCGGCGAACTCGGGGCTGACGGCGCTGAGGTCCGCCACCAGCCGGCCGAACCCGGGATCGCCGGGGGCGTGCCCGGCGTCGGCGCGGAAGGCGGCGACCACGGCCGGGGCGACCGAGGCCCACTGCACGTGCATGCCGCGGTATCGCGCGTTGGTGAAGAACGAGACCAGGCAGTTGTGGTCGGTGTCGTCGTAGCCGAACACGGCCCGGGTCGCCGCGTTGATCGCGATCAGGTTCCAGTGGCGGTCGCGCAGGATCGCCGGTCGCGGCGTCCACGCGTCGAGCAGGCGGCGCAGTTCGGGGGTGACCTCGGCGTCGCGCGCCGGGCCGGCGGGCGGCGGGTTGAGCCCGGCCAGCAGGTACAGGTGGGCCCGCTCGGGACCGGTCAGGCGCAGCGCCCGGCCGATCGCGTCGAGCACCTCGGCCGAGACGTTGATGTCGCGGCCCTGCTCCAGCCACGTGTACCAGGACACCCCTACCCCGGCCAGCACGGCGACCTCCTCGCGCCGCAGCCCGGGGGTGCGGCGGCGACCCGCCGTCGCCATGCCGACGTCGGCGGGCGTGAGGCGGGCCCGGCGGGCGCGCAGGTAGTCACGGAGCTGCTCGCGGCGGCGCAGCCGCGTCTCGGTGGACTCGCTGGTCATACGTCACGGTAGCGGAGCAGGTGGACTGCGGGGACTACAGCTCCGCCGTGGCCCTGAACCGTTCGTGGGCGGCCTGCTTGGAGATGCCCATCGCCTCCCCCACCTCCGACCAGGACGCCCCGCCCTGCCTGGCCCCGGCCACGGCCTGGTCGAGCAGGGTACGCTGCCAGCTCTCGATCTGCGACAGCAGGGTCAGGGCGGCGAGCGGGCGCTCGCCGGCCAGCTTCACGACCCGCTCGCACAGGAGGTTGGACTTGATCACCAGCTCGCTGGGCGGGGCGGCGGCGAGCAGGGCGGTGGCGTGCACGCTCGCCCAGCGGTACTCCGCCTCCTTGGCGCCCTCCGGAGTGGCCGGATGGCGTCGCCGGTCGGTCCAGCCACAGGAGCAGGTGGCCTGGTAGCCGACGAACGTGCGGGTGAAGGCGCTGGCGGTGGGGGCCAGCTCGCCGTTGGGCAGCACGGGGGCGGCGAAGCCCTTGTGCTCGGGGATGTCAGGGAACTCGATCGTCACAAGCGTCAAGGATTCCTGACGATTAGTGGTTCGCGCAAGTCGGTGGCGACGATCGCGTGCGGTCGCCCGACGCGGGGGGCATATCGGTAATGCGTGGTTTCACATGAAACCTTCACCACCGGCCCGGCGCGGGCCGACAACCGGGCCATAACGGTGTGTTCACCTCTTCTTGCGCAGGGCTGATCATTCTCCTAAGTTAGGCGCCGTAACTTAGGGAAGGCGCACCCCATGAGAACCGGCGGTCGCATCGCCAGCTTCACGCTGTGCGACGTGATCGAGGCCGGCACCCGGATCGGCCTCGTCCACCTGAGCATGCAGAGCGTGGCCGACGCGCTCGGCGTCACGGCGGCGGCCGTCTACCGCCACGTGGCGAGCCGCTCGGCGCTGGAAAGCCTGGTCGGCGAGGCGATCCTCGACCGGCTGACCCTCGTCGACGACCCCGCCGAACCCACCACCGCCCACCTGGTCGGCTTCGCCCTGCAGCTACGACGCTTCACGCTCGACCACCCGGGGACGGCCCGGTACATGCAACGGCTGTTCCCACGCGGGCCGTCGGGCGTCCGGCTCCTGGAGCACCAGATCACCGCGCTGGGGCGGCGCGGCTACGACCCCGCCGCCGCCACCGTGCTCTCCTCCTCGATCGCCACCATCGCGATCGGCGCCACCGTGGCCGAACAGGACCGGGAGACCCTGCTCGGCACCCCAGCCATCGAGGAGTCGCTGACCGCGATGGCCGGCTCCGAACTCCTGCGCCAGGCCGTCGCCGGCGTCCCCCCGCACACATCGGAGGACTACTTCGTGTTCATGCTCACCGCCGCGGCCGAGGGGCTGACCGCCCAGCTCCCGCCCGGCCGTCCGCTCACGGTCCCGAGGACGGCGTCCTGAACGCCACGCGCCGCGACACGAAGGAGGGCCCGTGCCCGCGCCGCTGCCCCTGATGCCGGACGACCCCACCGAGGTCGGGCCGTACCTCCTGGAAGGCCGGCTCGGGTCGGGCGGGCAGGGGGTGGTCTACACCGGCAGGACCCCCGACGGCCCACTCGTCGCGGTCAAGCTGCTGCACTCGCACCTGATCTCCGACGAGCAGGCCAGGACCAGGTTCCTGCGGGAGGTGCAGACGGCCAAGCGGGTGGCGCCGTTCTGCACGGCGCAACTGCTCGACTCCGGCTTCGCGGGGGCCAGGCCGTACATCGTCAGCGAGTACGTGGACGGCCCCTCGCTCCAGGAGTCGGTCAAGGAGAGCGGGCCGCGCGGGGTGGCGGCGCTGCAACGGCTGGCGATCAACACCGCGACCGCGCTGGCCGCGATCCACTCGGCCGGGGTCGTGCACCGGGACTTCAAGCCGGGCAACGTGCTGCTCGGCCCCGACGGGCCCGTCGTGATCGACTTCGGCATCGCCAAGGCCCTGGACGTGAGCCAGTCGCTGGTCAGCAGCCAGCCCATCGGGAGCCCCGCGTACATGGCTCCCGAGCAGATCTCCGACGAGGAGGTGGGGCCGCCCGCCGACCTGTTCGCGTGGGGCGCGACCATGTACTACGCGGCCACCGGGCGGCGGGCCTTCCCCGGCGAGACCATCCCCTCGACGCTGCACTCGGTGCTGCGCGGCGAGCCCGATCTGAGCGGGCTGGACGGGTGGTTCGGGTCGCTGCTGCGGGAGTGCCTGGACAAGGAGCCGGCGCGGCGGCCCACGGCCGCCCAGGTGGTCGA
>NZ_SSXE01000011.1 GCF_021699195.1 Nonomuraea sp. MG754425
GAAACTCCGGCGGATAGTTGTTTGGCACTGCAGACTCCTTCTTCCGGGGACCAGGGTTCCCCAGAGATCAGGTGTCTACCAAACTGGGCCAACTCCAGACTCAGCGGCAACACGAACTACCACCACGTCGTCTTTCGCCCCGGAATACCGCAGTTCGAAATCATTGAAGAACCGCTGACCTTCAGCATCGACGGCAAACTCGCCACCACCACCGGCAGCCCGCTCATCTTCCTGTGCACCGAAACCTCGGGCACGAGCGCCGGCGCATGCACCCTCAAGGACACACTCGAACTAACCCTGCCCACCGCAGCACCCCTCTTCTACCTGCACAGCTTCGTGGCCGGCGACCCGAACAAACCGACCACTCCCAAGACGAACTTCAACGCCGGCGATGACATCCATTTCACCTGGGAGAGCAACGGCACCTACTTCGAGCTGTACGACGGCGACGGCACGGTCCTCTGCGCCGGAGACAAAACCTTCTGCACCATCCGGAAAGACAAATACCAGATCCGCAAAGACACCACCTTCACCCTGAAGGCATCCGTCACCTCCGGAACCCGGCAACCAGCCACCGGCTTCCAGCCGGTCTACCAGTACGCCAGCCTCACCATCACCGTCAACAACCCGACCCTGAGCGATCTTGCGGTCGGCTCTCCGGGAACCGGGGACAAGCTCACCACCATTGGTTCGAGCGGGCTGACAGTCATCGGCGACCTGGGGGTCGACGGCAATCTGGCAGTCAAAGGCAAGGCCAGCCTTGCCTCCTTGTTCGAGGAGCCCATCAAGATCGACCCTGAAATCACCGGCGATGTGGCAGGCGGCTGGGGGGCGACAAAATATTTCGACGTCGAGCAGGACGGTCTCATATTCATCCAGACGTTAGGCGAAGACGGATGCCATGGACAGTTCGCTCTGATCGACCGGCGCGGCCAATACCGCACCGAAGATTATGTATTCCTGGAAGGGGTGTACAGTTCCTTTACAATTCCCCTCCGGAAGGGGGAACGGTGGCAAATCGTTGGCGTTGATTCATATCTCGGCGCCATCCACTGGATTCCCTTGAGCTGAAGCTGCGGAAGCCATGCCGAGCAGCATGACGGTGCTGATCACGTTCGATCGGCGCTTTGGAGGCGGGGTCACGCAACTGGTCAAGGTCCGCAGGCTCACGGACCAGGAAGGGCAGAAGCTGCAGCGGATTGTGCGGCACGATGAGCACGGTCCGCTACCGGCGGACGATGATCCTGCTGGCCTCAGCGGGTGGCAACACCGTGCCGGTTATCGCTCACCTGGCGCAGGCCGATGAGGTCACCGTGCGCGATGCGATCCACCGCGTCAACGAGATCGGGCTGGCCTGCGCCGGCGTAACGCCCACGCCCGTCACCCCGACGTGCCGGCCGCCCAACGCCGCGAACGTGTCCGCATCCGTGACGAGAAGGGTCTCCGCCGGGGCGGCCGGCCCCTCACACCGGCCGCCCGAAAATCCGCACCCGACCTGGTGATCGCTTCCGCTCACCGCACTAGGCGCGCGGGTGGTCGCCGCTCGCGCCGTCGATGAGTTCGCGCACGATGTCCATGTGGCCGACGTGCCGGGCGGTCTCTTCGATCATGTGGATGAGCACCCAGCGCAGCGTCATCTTCTCGCCGCGCTCGTTGGTGCCGAGGTCCTCGAGGCCGAACTTCTCGATGACCGCGTCCGAGGACGCGCGGGCGCGGGCGTAGAAGGCGAGGACGTCGGCCGTGCTCTCGCCGGGGTCGACGCGCAGGTCGGCGTCCTCGTCATCGTCGTCGAACGGGAGCTCCTCGTGCTCCTGCCCGAACGTGTCGGCGAACCACCAGTACTCGACGGCCGCCAGATGCTTGACCAGGCCCAGGAGGTTCGTCCCGGACGGGGTCATGGGGCGTCGCAGGGCCTCGTCGTCCAGGCCCTCGACCTTCCACAGCACCGCGTCGCGATGCCGGTCCATGCTGGCCTGGAGGCTTTCCTTCTCATCGCCGGTGAACGGGACTCTTTTCATGCCCAGAACGTAACAGTCGCCCCGCCACTCGCCCGCAGGAGCCTCACTGTCAGCCTCCCGCCATCTCCTTGGCGTGCTCCTTGTCGTACCCGCCCTCATCCACGAGGGTGCAGGGCCGCACGGAGCTGCCCGCCTTGGCCAGCCAGGTCCCCAGGCTCCAGCCGACCCCCGGATCGTTGCCGAGCCTGAACTCCAGCACCAGGGTCTCTCCATGCCTCATGAAGTTCGGGGAGATCCTGAACTTGTCCTTGGCGATGGGGCGGGTGACGTCCCTGGACCGCCAGTGCTCTGGCCGGTAGAACTCCTGACGTTGCTCCGCGGTCATGTGCCTGGGGTCAGGCGAGCCGTACATGTAGTCCGCGCCGACGAACCGGCCGGGCGCGCACTTCTTGTCCCGTGGGTTGTAGGTGACGTCGGCCTTGATGCCCTGGTCGTTCAGCGCGGCCTGCAAGCCTTCGGGATCCTGCAGCTCGTAGATCGTCACGATCAGCGTGCCGTCGGGGTTCTTCGCCACCGCGTAAGCGGGGTCGCCGTCCCCGATCACCAGCGGTACGGCGACAGCGGCCACCGCGACACCGGCCGCGACCAGCAGCCGTGGACCGGTGAAGATCGCCCGGCCTCCCCCGAGGATGCGCCGGCGCGCGGGTGGGCCGTCCATTCCGTCCAGCAGCCGCCGCCGCGCTCCGGCGAGGTCGTCTGGAGTGCCCGGGGGAACAGTCGCCCACATGGTCTTGAGCTCGTCCATCATTCTGCTCCTCGTTCCAGTGTCTGACGAACCCGGGTGCGGGCCCGGTTGAGTCGCGAGCGCACGGTCCCCAGAGGGATGGCAAGTGCGTCCGCGACCTCCTGGTAGCTCAGTTCGGCCCAGGCGACGAGCAGCAGCACATCGCGATCGGCTCGGTTGAGTTTCAGTAACGCCTGTGCCAGCGGCCGGTTGACGGCCAGGGTGCCGACCCCGTCCTCGACCGGTGCGCCGGACACCTCCGCCGGATGCACCCCACTGCGGATGTAGGCGCGGTAGAGGCTCATCTCGGTGCGCCGATGCTTGCCGATCAGGTTGGAGGCGATGCCGTACAGCCAGGGGCGAGCGTCGGCGCGGGCCTTGTCGAAATCGCCCCGGCGCTGGAAGGCGGTCAGAAAGGTGTCGGCCACGACGTCCTCGGCATCGCTGGGGCCCAGTCGCCGGACCACGTAACGATGGAGGTACGGCGCATGCCGGTCGAACAGAACGGCGAAGGTCTCCGGCTCGGTCAGCGACCTCTCGATGAGGGCCGCATCGTCAGCCTTGATGACGTCGCGTATGGGGTCATGCATGGCGACCCCTTCTTGGCGTATGCCGGTCACACGTACTCTTACCGCGCCGGACCGAAATGGTTCACGCCCGTCTTCGAGCCGAACCGATGAAGTGCCACGCCCGCAACGACGCTGCCGGCAACAACGCCTGCTCGTCCTCGGCTCCGAGGTCCGACCGGGTGCTTCTGCCTGACGGGCTCATAGCTGTGTCGTGTTGACTGGCGTTCGTGGGTAGCAGGCCCAAGGGGAGCGCGCAGAGTCGGCGGGCACGAGAGGTACGGAGGCACTCATGAAGGCGATCGTCGCGATGGATCGGGCCGCCGAAGCGGCCGGGATCACCCTCGCCGAGCGGCCTGAGCCGACGCCGGCGATCAACGACGTCGTCGTTGAGGTCCACGCGTCGGGTTTCGTGCCCGCGGAGTGGGAGTGGCCCTCGACGTGGGTCGATCGCTCCGGTCACGATCGCGCCCAGGCGATCATCGGCCACGAGTTCGCCGGAGTGGTCTCCTCGCTCGGCTACGGCACGACGGGGCTCTCCCTGGGACAGCGGGTGTTCGGGATCACGGACTGGCACCGCGACGGAACGCTGGCCGAGTACGCAGCCGTGGAGGCACGCAACCTCGCGCCGCTGCCGGGGAACGTCGACCTCACGGTGGGAGCGAGTCTGCCGATCTCGGGCCTGACCGCGTGGCAGGGCCTGTTGCAGCACGGCCGTCTGCAGGCGGGGCAGAGCGTCCTCGCACACGGCGCCGCCGGCGCGGTCGGATCCGTGGTGACGCAGCTCGCGCGGGAGTTCGGCGCCTACGTCATCGGCACCGGCCGGGCGGCGGACCGCCAGGCGGCGCTCGACTTCGGCGCGAACGAGTTCCTCGACCTCGACCACGAGGATCTCGACGACATCGGCGGGGTCGACCTGGTCTTCGATGTCATCGGCGGTGACATCCAAAGGCGCTCGGCGGGCATCATCCGTCCTGGCGGGACGCTGGTGTCGGTGGTCGGGCCCGTTGCGACTCGCCCCGCCGACGGCTTGGCGGTCGACTTCGTCGTCGAGTCCGTTCCGAGCCAACTGGTGGAGATCGTCGACCGGGTGCGAGACGGACGCCTTCGCACGCACATCGGAACCGTCACGACCCTCGACGACGCCATCCCCGCGCTCAACCCGGCCGGGCGGCGCAAGGGTAAGACCGTCATCCGGGTGCGCACCTGAGCCACCGCCTGCCCCTGGTACGGCTGAGCGCCGTGGACGCCGCCGGCGGGTTCCGGCGTCGTCCAGCGGGTCAATTGCGTGAAGGTGGTTCGGGCACGCAGGCGGGCCGGGGAGCTGAGGCGGAGCGTCTGCCTGGGCCGGGCCGGTCAGTTCACCAGCACGATCTTCCCGCGAGAGTGGCGGCGTTCGCTCAGCTCGTGCGCTGCGGCCGCCTCGGTGAGCGGGAACGCCGCTGCGACCGGCACGCGCAGCCGGCCCTGCCCGGCGAGCTCGACCGCGATACCGAGGCCGTGCACCGCCAGCGGGTCGGCGGCTCCTACGGCCGCCGCTGTGTCGCCGGCCGGCACGCCGTGCGACAGGTGCACGCCGAGGGCCGCTGCGGTGCGGTCGGGAGCGATCGTCACCACGCGCGCCGGGTTCCCGGTGATGGCGATCAGGTCGGGCAGCGCCCCTCCTGCGCAGTCGAACACCGCGTCCACCCCGCCCGGTGCCAGCGCGCGGACCCGTTCGACCAGGCCCGGCCCGTACGTCGTCGGCGCGCAGCCCAGCGTGCGCAAGAAGTCGTGGTGGTGCTCCCCGGCCGTGCCGATGACGGTGGCGTAGCCCCGACCGGGCTCTCGCCGCCGTCCAGGACGGCTCGGGCACGGTCAGGCTCGTGGACGTCAGGTCGCTGACCGCAGTCGACCGGACGCTGCCCGCTCCCGGCGGCCGGCTCATGCTCCTCGGCCCCGGCGGCGGGCTCGGCGCGTGGATCGGGCCGGGCTCCGGCGGGCGCACCATGCTGCGCCTCACCGAGGCGGCCACCGGGCGGCCGCTGTTCGAGGAGGGCATGCCCGAGCGATTGCCGCTGCTCGCCTGGCACGACTCCGGCTCCCTGGAGGGTCTGGTGTCCTTCTCGCACACGGGGGCCGCGAGCGTGCTCGCCGCGGACGGGACCGTGACCGTGATCGGCCCAGCGGCGTCCGAACGCCGGCGGTTGTCTGTGGGCCCGCACGGCGAGGGCCTGGCCGCCGCACTCAGTCCTGACGGCCGGCGGCTGCTGGTACTGAGAATCGTGGACCAGCGGCAGGACATCGAGCTGTGGGACCTGGCCACGTCGTCGAGGCGGTGGTCGGTGCGTGAACCGGCCAGGCCGTCACCTGGGCCGCGCGCCCCGACGGCTCCGCCGTGGCGATCCTGCGGGACGACGGCGCCGTCGTCCTGCGCGAGCTGTCCTCGGGACGGGAGATCGGCTCGCTGCCCAAGCGCCAGTATCTGGAGGGAGCCGGACGGCTGGCCTTCTCCTCCGACGGGACGTTCCTCGCCGTGCGCGGCCTCAACTCCACCACGGTCTGGGACGTGCGGGACATGGTCCCGGTGGGCGAGCCCGTCCCGACCGCCGGCCTGGTGAAGAGCGACGGCGCTGTCGCGCTCAGCCGGGACGGCCGGCTCCTCGCGGTCCAGGAGACCGGCGGCGACGCCCAGCTCTGGGAGCTTCCCGCGATGCGCCGGCTGGGTGATGCCGTCCCCATGGGACCCGCCCCGCTCAAACGGCTGTACTTCGACGAGAGCGGGGTCGAGCGGCTCGTCCTCGTCTCGGCCGGCGGCACGGTCAGGGAGATCGATCTCGCCCCGACGCCCTGGCGCGGAGGGTCTGCGCCCGGGTCGCCAACTGGCTGACACCCGCCGCCTGGGCCTCCCTCACCTCGGACCGCGCGTACCACGGGAAGGACGCCTGCGCCGGTTGACGCGAAACTCAGCATGAGGCGCAAATCGCAGCCACATTAAACGGCCATAAACCGTAACATCAAAAAATGCTGAATGCAATAGTGGTGAGCAAGCCGTAAAACAGGCCACCTATAAGAGATTGTGGAAAGCCACTTTCCGTGGCGCGTTTGTCACATTTCTTTACTGGCAAATTTTCGATCTTCGTGGGTACACTCTCCATGCTCTGGCCCCAATGATGTAACAGGAGCCCGATGGCCACCCCTCATCGCCGCGGTTTTGGCGTGCCCGGAAACCGTACTCGGAAAACCAGCCGGATTATTGGCACCGTCATCACCGCGACCGCAGTGCTCGTCACTCTCACACCTCCCGGCGCCGCGCAGGCAGCGCCCCCCTTACCTGCCTCATCTGCAAACCAGGCACAGGCCACGACGCCGGTGACAGAACGGCCGGACCGCGTGTCCGCCGCATTGTCCGCGCGGCTGCAGAACAGCCGGGTAATGGTCGCGGAAGAGACCACCGAATCCACGCTCACCTACGCCAACCCTGACGGCACCATCACCTTGGAGGCGTCCAGCGGTCCCGCGAGAATAAAGCAGGATGACGCGTGGACGCCCGTCGACACCACCCTTGTCGCCGCCGAAGGGCTGGTGCGGCCGAAGGCCACGCTGGGCCGGGTAGAGATTTCCGGTGGCGGCTCCGGCAGACCGCTGGTGAAACTGGCGCCGGAGGAAGACAAGGAATTCGCCGTCTCCTGGCCGAAGGCGCTGCCGGTTCCCACTCTGGCCGGGAACAAGGCCACGTTCACCGACGCCGCCGGGCCGGGGGCCGACCTGGTCGTGACCGCGCTGTCCACCGGCGTCCGGCAGGAGGTGGTACTGCGGCAACGTCCTGCCGAGTCCGTCGAGTTCGTCTTTCCGCTGCACGGCGAAGGGCTGACGCTTTCCGAAACCAGGCAGGGCGGATTACGGCTGGCAGACGACAAGGGAAAGGTGTTCGCGGCCGCGCCGAGACCGGTCATGTCCGGGAACCAGGCGGTCCCGCCCGGCCAGGCGCGATCGCCTGAAACGCAGTCTCCCCCGACCGGCGCCGTCGATACGAAGGTGACGACGACCAGCGACGGACGTCAGGTTCTGGTACTCAAGCCTGATCCGGACTTTCTCCTCGACCCCGCCACGACCTACCCGGTGACGGTCGACTCCGCCGTCACCCTGCCTCTGGGACAGGGACGCGCGATCAATTCGCCCTGCCCCGACGGCGACCAGTGGCTCGCCTACAAGATCGAGGTCAGCCTGACCGACTGGACCTGTTCCGACTGGTCGGCCAAGGTCTTCTACCGTTCGCTGCTGTCCTTCGACGCTGCGGCCCTCGCCGGACAGGCCGTGACGAACGCACGGCTGGAACTCGTCGGCGATCTGTGGGGTTGCCCCACTGACCAGCGACTCCAGATTCAGCGCATCACCGGAGCCTGGAACACGGAGAACGTCTTCTGGAGTTCCCAGCCGGCCGTGACCACCGCCGGCCAGGTGACGTCCACACCGCCGAGCATCTGCACCCCCAACTCCTCCCCCGCCGCCGACGTGCCCTGGAGCATCGCCGTCACCGAGATCGCCCAGGCGTGGGCGACCGGAGCCGCCGGTCATGGGTTGATGCTGCGCGCCACCACGGAGGACAAGAGCCGGCCGACCTTCGCCTGGGACTTCCGCGACGGCGGAGCTGACGCGCCCAAGCTGGTCGTGACGTTCGGGGCGACCCCGTGGGTGGAGCACCTGCGCACCGTCCCCGTGGCCAGCCCCACCCGGCCGCTGAACCCCCCGGTCGGCCAGGATCCGCAGATCAGCGGCAGGCTGTTCACCACGACGACGACCCCGACCCTGCACGCCGGAGTGCGCGGAACCGCCGCGACCCTGCGAGCGGACTTCGAGGTCGAGCACGACCCTTCCGCCGGCGGCCAGGGCAGCGGTCTGATCTGGTCGGGTTCGGCCGATGATGTCCGAGCGGGTGAGGTCGCCAAGGTCACGATTCCGCAGGGCGTGCTCAGCGACGGGTGGAGATTGCGCTGGCGCAGCCGCGCGGTCGACGGGACTCTGGCGTCCGCCTGGTCACAATGGCAGAGCGTGAACATCGACGCCACGCCGCCCGCCGCGCCGGAGGTGTGGTGTTCCTTCCCCTACGCCGAGAACTCGTGGGGCCCCCGGATGGAGTCGGAGACCGAGTGCGGTTTCGGATCGACGTCGAAGGACGTCACGGAGTACATCTGGGGCGTCGACCTGCCGTTCCCGATCGAACTGGAGGAAGCCGGGCTGTGGGAGGACTCGCTCGGTGAGTCCCGCACGATCGAGCAGTACCTCTCCGACGGCTGGCACACCATCTATGTGAAGACTCGCGACAAGGCCCACAACACCTCACCGACCGTCTCCTACAGTTTCGGCGTCGGCCCGGGTGGCCTGGTCACCGCTCAGAAGCAGACGCGGACGCACCGCCTGGTGACGCTCGACGCCGCGGCGCCGCCGAGCCGTACGGCCGTCACCTACGAGTACGCCACGAGTTCCTACCCCTGGGCGACCTGGCAGCAGGTACCGGCCGGGGACGTGTTCGTGCCCGGCACCGGCACCCCGATCGCGGGATGGCCGCTCGTCCGTACGAACACCGCGGCCGATTTCCCGGGTCATTCCTGGGACCTGGCCAAGACGCTGAAGGACATCGGTGGCCTGGACGGCGCCGTCCAGCTTCGCGCCTGCTTCAGCGGCGGATCGTCCGAGACCGAGTGCTCCCGGCCGGTGGAGATGGAGCTCAGCCGGTCCGCGCTCGGCGGCACTCACGCGACCCAGGACCTCGGTCCGGGCACGGTCGCTCTCCTGAACGGCGACTTCTCGATGAAGGTCACCGACGCCGGTGCGTTCGGCGTCGAGTTGGCACGTACCCACCGTTCCCTGGACCCGTCCTTCGAGCCGACGGTTCCGGCCGAGGCCAAGGTGTTCGGCCCGGGCTGGCAGGCCAGCTTCCCGGCGACCCCCTCCTGGGTGGCCGAGTTCACGCCGTCCGACCACGGCAACGCGGGATGGATCCAGTTGCTCGGCCCGGACGGCTCCACCTACACCTACACCAAGGACGACGACGACTTCGTCGGCATCGCGGAAGCCTCCGACGGCAGCCGTATCGCCACCTCGGGAGAGCAACTCGTCGTCACGGACCCCAACGGTGCGAAGACCACCTACATCAAGGTGGCGGGGAGCTGGGTCGTGGCCCGGACGGAGAAGCCGGCGACCGATTCCGCCATCACCTACCAGCGGGACACGCAGGGGAGAATCACGCGCATCCTGTCCCCCGTCTCCGACGGCGTCTCGTGCGGTGCCACGCTGACGCCCGGTTGCCGGGCGCTGACGTTCTCCTACGCCACCAGCACGACAGCGACCGGCGTGGGTTCCGGCTGGGGCGACGTCAAGGATCAGATCGCGTCCGCGTCACTCGTCGCGTTCGATCCCGAGTCGAATGCGATGAGGACGACCGTGCTGGCGTCCTACGAGTACGACTCGACGGGGCATCTGCGCCGGGTCACCGACCCCCGCACGGGCCTGGCCGGCGTCTACTACTACACGGGCGAGGGGAGAGTTTCCCAGCTCACCCCACCTGGACAGGCACCGTGGCAGCTCGCCTACGACACTCGGGGACGCCTCGCACACGTCCAGCGCGAGGAGGGGACCGCGGCCCTCACGACCGCCGTCGCGTACGACGTGCCGATCGCCGGCACCGGCGCTCCCCTCGATCTCACCGCCACGCAGACCACCAAGTGGGGCCAGGCGGCGAACCTGCCGGTCACGGGAGCCGCCGTCTTCCCGGCCTCCCATGTGCCGGTCCGCGGCAGCGACGGCACCTACAGTCCGTCCGTGAACGACTGGGCGCACGGCTCGCTGACCTACATGGACGTCAACGGCCGTCCTGTCAATGCCGCCGACTTCGGCGCGGGAGCCTGGCAGATCTCCGCCACGCAGTACAACGACCTGGGCAACGTCGTCTGGAGCCTGTCGCCGTCCAACCGCGCCCAGGCGCTGGCACCCGGCGACGCCACCGACCCGTACGTGGCCGCGACCGCCGGCTCGGCCGAACGTGCATACCTGCTGGCCGACCTCAGCACCTTCTCCCAGTTCGCCGACCTCCTGGAGGAGGTAGGTCCGACCCATACCGTGCAACTCGCCTCGGGAGAACTGGTGTCGGCCCGGCGGCACACCACCTACACCTACGACGAGGGCAAGCCGACCAGCGACGTCGACTACTCCCTCGTGACCACGAGCGAGGTCAGGCCCTCCGTCGTGGACGGCACCGTCGCGCCCGGCGCGAGCGACGTCCAGACGACCAGGACCGGGTACGACCCGATCAGGTCCGGTGACACGTCCGGCTGGACTCTGCGCGCGCCGACCAGCGTCACCACGGTCATGCCAGGACAGGCCGACATCGTCCGCCGCACCCGATACGACTCCTCCGGGCGCACGATCGAGTCACGGATGCCCGCATCCAACGGCACCGACGCCGGCGCCATCCTGACCAGCTACTACACAGCGGGGCCGCATCCCAGCGTGCCCGCCTGCGGGAACAGGCCGCAGTGGGCCGGCATGCAGTGCCACAACGCTCCGGCGGCGCAGCCCGCGGGCACTCCGATCCCGGCGGCGACCATGTCCCACGGCTACTACGGCCAGCTCACCACCAAGACCGAGACCTCGGGCAGCACGACGAGGACCACGACGTCCAGTTATGACGCGGCCGGCCGTCTGTCCTCGCTGCGGGTCGAGGTCAGCCCGCCCGCCGCGGGCGGTGTCGCCGTACCGGACATCACCTACGGCTACGACGCCGCAACCGGCTCGCCCACCACCGTGAGCGCCGGCGGGAAGAGCATCACGACCACCCATGACGCTCTGGGCCGGGTGTCCTCCCAGACCGACGCCGGCGGGGGCACGTCCACCTTCACCTACGACGCCTTCGGCCGCACGGCCACCGTCGACGACGGCAAGGGCACGGTCAGCATGACCTACGACGGCGTCGACGCCGCCGGCAGAGCAGAACGGCGCGGCAAGCCGACACAGGTCGCCATCACCGGGGTCGCCACCTTCGGCTACGCCTACGACGCGGACGGCCGCCTCACCACGGAGTCCCTGCCCGGCGGACTCACGGTGACCTCCAGCTTCGACAACGCGGGAGCGCAGACCGGGCTCGAGTACGGCAAGAACGACCAGGTCTGGCTGAACTTCACCGAGCAGTCCGACGTCATGTCGCGCGTCGTGCGCTCGCAGAGCCCCGCCGACCGACAACAGTACGCCTACGACGCCGCCGGACGGCTCACCGAGGTCCAGGACACCTACGACGGCACCTGCGCCACCAGGCAGTACGGGTTCGACCGGAACTCGAACCGCACGAGCTTCAAGAGCTACCCGGGAGCGCAGGCAGGCGCCTGCTCGACGAGCGCCACCCCCACGACGACCACGTACACGTATGACGCCGCCGACCGCATCACCGGCGACGGCTACACCTACGACGACTTCGGCCGTGTGACAACCGCCCCGGGCACGCACATGTCCGGCGGCACTGCGCTCACCAGCGCATACCACGCCAACGACGTGATCGCCTCGCTCACACAGGCGGGCCGGACGCAGACCTTCGCCCTGGACCCCCTGGGCCGCGTCGTCGCGGAGACCGACAGCGCCGGCACGGCCACCCATCACTACTCCTCCAGCGCCGACACCCCCTCCTGGACGGCCGAGGCGGACGGCTCCTGGACCCGCTACCTCAACGGGCCCAACGGGCTGCTCGCCACCCAAGCCAGCAACGGCCACCTGCAACTCCAGTTGGCGAACCTGCACGGCGACATCGTCGCCACCGCCGATCCCGGCTCGACCGGCATCACCTCCTACACCGAGTACACCGAATTCGGCTCCCCCCGCGAAACGCCCGCCGGCGCGAACCGGTACGGCTGGCTGGGCACCAAGCAACGCTCCGCCGACACGGTGGGCGACGTCATTCTCATGGGCGTCCGGGTGTACAACCCCGTGACGGGCCGGATGTTGCAGTCCGACCCCGTACAGGGCGGATGCGCCAACAGGCAGGACTATGCCCTGCAGGATCCCGTCAACGGACGCGACCTCGATGGCCGGGAATGTTACGGGGCGACCTACCAGGTCTTCGACGACGCCAGATTCCAGAGTTGCGCCACCGTCGCGTCCGGCGTGTACAGCGGCATGGTCGCCGCCTGCGCCGTCGCCTGCACGGCCACGCTCGGGGTCGGCTGCGCTCCTTGCTTCGGCGCGGCGACCATCTGGTACGCGGGAGCCATTTCATGGTGCCGCGCCAACGCCTACAAGACATGCTGCAAGGAGAAGAAATACAAGAAGGTCTACGACAAGGTGAAAGTCTGCGTGAAGAAGAACAAGAAGGGCCAGTGCGTCGCCACGCGTAGCAGGGACAAGGACACCTACCGGCTCGTAGCCTACGCGGGCCCCGAGGTCTGCTGGTGGTAGTGCGTTAGCTTTCCCTCGCGAGGTCCGTCGCCATTCATGAGGCGGACCTCGCTTCGCGCCTCTGCCGGAGGTCCTTCCGGACGCCCAGGACCATCGCGACGGCGACAAAGGCCAGGGAGATGGCCGGTCCGACGGGGA
The DNA here is from genome assembly GCF_021699195.1 of Nonomuraea sp. MG754425. Taxonomy (GTDB): domain Bacteria; phylum Actinomycetota; class Actinomycetes; order Streptosporangiales; family Streptosporangiaceae; genus Nonomuraea. Next base: position 12,867 of record NZ_SSXE01000011.1, read on the forward strand.
ACGGCCAGGAAAGGAGGCAGCCGAGGTACAGGGTGATCGTGCCCAGGAGTATCCAGGTGAGGCCGCCGAACATCTCGCCCGTACCGCGAAGTTTCCCGTCCCGTAGCCGGCGGACACCCAGAGAACCGGCCGCCAGGAAACCGGCGATCGCGCCCACCGAGAAAAGGTTGTTCTCCAGCACGCAGGAGGTCGTCAGCGAGATGAATGCGAGAACCAGCCAGAATCTGATGACCTTCACCATGCACCAACCCGACCTTCCGTACCTTCTTCGGTCCGTTTTCCGGTCAATCGATGATCGTCTACCGATTCGTGGCGGTCAAGGTCAGCTCCTTTATTCAGATCCGCGCGAGCTGGTGATCGCACGGCGGAGGCGGACAGGAGGGTCGCGGCGGCGAGGCTGCCCCAGAGGGCGGCCGGGCCGTGGGGGGCGAGAGCGGTGATGACCGCCGGGGAGACGGCGAGGCCGAAGCCCGTGGAGAGCTGGAAGCGGGCGAGGGCTCGTCCCAGGACGTGCCCCGGGGCGAGGGCGGTGACGAGCGCCGTGGCGCTGCCCGCGTACATGATCTCGCCGAGGGTGCAGACCACGGACACCGCGGCGACGGCCGGCGCACCCCAGCCGTGTCCCAGGAAGGTGGCCGCGAGGAAGCCGAGGTAGGACGCGGTGAGCACCACACCGGCGAGGGCCAGCACGGACCGGCGAGGGAAGCGGGACATCAGGACGGTGACCGGAACCTGCAGGGTGACCACCAGCACGGTGTTGGCCACGAAGATGCCCCCCAACCACACCGGGGCGGCGTGCAGCCGCGTCACCAGCACAAGAGGGAGCGCGATCTCGGGGACGTTGAGGCAGAAGACGTAGATCATGTTGGCGGCCAGCAGCGCGCGCATCCGGGGTGCGGGCTCGTCGTCCCCGCCCTTGGCCGTGGCAGCGGCCGGATGAGCGTGCACGCGGACCGACCACGCCAGGGCCGCCGCGGCGAGGTAGGCGAGCCCGGTGACGGCTGCCAGCGCCTGCAACGCGGCGGTGCCGGCCGCCAGGCATGCGGTGGCGAGGAGCGCGCCGGCGCCCAGGCCGGCGTTGCGCAGGGCGCGGCCCCCCGCGAGGGCGGCGTCGCGTTCCCGGCCGTCGGCGACCGTGGACACGAGGGCCGCGTGGGCGGCCGGCCATGCCTGGTTGCCGATGCCGAGGAAGAGCGCCGCCGCCGTGAACAGCCAGACGTGCCCCGCCGGGGCGGCCAGCAGCAGCGCCACGCCCAGCACCCGTACCAGCATCGACGCTGCCACGACCGTGCTGCGCGCGCCCCGGTCCAGCCATCGGCCGACCGCGGGCAGGCACACCAGGCCCACGACGGCGCCGACCGTCATGGCGATGCCGGTGGCCGGTGCGGACAGCCGCAGCACGGACATCCCGTAGAGCAGCAGGAAGGGCCGCAGCAGGCCGGTGCCGAGCGCGTCCACGGCCAGGGCGACGGCATAGCGGGGGCCTCCGGAGGCATGGACGAGGGCGCGCGGCCGGATCTTGGTGGTGGTTGCCATGGCGTCAACGGTGCGTTCGGCCGCCGAGCCGACCATGCCGGTTGACGGATACCGTCAACCGACGCGGTCGTCGGCCAGCGGACCAGCGATGATGTCGGGATGACGGTGAGGATCGACATCGGCGGCCGGTCGTCCGGGCGGCTGCGGTTCGCCGCCTCCCCGCTGGCCGAGCTGACCGCGATGCTGCACGTGCTGGCCGAACCCGCGCATCACCCGCAGTTCGCCGGCTGGGCCGGTGACGTCTGGGCCGGGCTCCGGCCTGAGCTGGCCGAGCGGCTCAGGGAGGCGGAGTTCCTCTGGCGTTCCTCACGAGCCGACTTCCTGGTCCCCGCCCGTCCCCGGCCGACCCTCGCCGAGGAGTTGGACGACGTGGACCGGATCGACGACGAAGGCTATGTGACCGCCGCGCTCATCACCACGTGCGGCAGCAACCGGGTTCACTTCGCCGGGCCGTCGCCGCTGGCCGACGCGACGGCGCGCGAGCGGGCCCTGGACCTGGCCCAGGCCCGCGGCGCGCTCCAGGAGGCATTCGCGGAACGGCTGCTCGCGGACCCGGCCGCGGTGCGGGCGCGGGTGCGTCACACCCTCGAACAGTGTGCCGTGGCATTCTTCGACGCCGCCTGGACGGGCGTCGCCGTGCGACTCGCCACCGACCTGCGGCTGAAGAACGACCTGCTGAAGCGCCAGGGCATCGAGGCGGCGCTCGCATCGGTCTCCGGCGCCGTGACCCTGGCGCCGGACGGCAACCACATCATCGTGGACAAGTTGCAGGACAGTGCGACCGCCGCCCACGACACCGGCGTCACCTTCCTCCCCAGCGTCTTCGGCCGCCCGCACCTGGTGGTGATCCACGCGCCCGGGTGGCAGCCGGTGGTGCAGTACCCGGTGGCCGAGGCGAGTCCGCCGGAGCCGGTGTCGCTGGAAACGGTCACGTCACGGCTGGAGGCACTCGCGCATCCGGTACGGCTGCGGCTGCTGCGCACCCTGGCCCGCGGCCCGCACACCACCGGTGAGCTGGCCCACGCCTGGGAACTCTCACCCCCGGAGGTTTCCCGGCACCTCGCTGTCCTGCGCCGAGCGGGCCTGCTCACGGCTCAGCGGCGTGGTCGTTACGTCCGTTACACCGTCAATCTGCCTGAGCTGACGGCGCTGGGGGCGGACCTGCTGGCGGCCGTACTGCGCTGAGCGCTCCGGTCGCCGCCACACGAGCGCTTGGTTCAGCCTCGGAGACTCATGGCCGAAGCGGCTTCTGCGCCCACGCCTGGACGAGCAGACTCTCCCTGACGATGGTGCCGGGGTGAGCCAGGTGGTCTCGAAGCATCGAGACGAGGGAGGTCAGGTGTCCCCGGTCGACACCGCGCGACGCCATCCGCTCGCGGAAGAGTTCGGCGAAGTGCAGCAGGAGCACCTGGTACGGGTCATGCGGACGCCAGTAGTAGGTGTGCGCGGCAACCTGGAGGTTGTCTCCGGCTCCGGCGGTTCGCAGGAGTGACGGGAGCCGCGAACCGATCTGCACATCTCCCCCGAAGGCTGCTGCGAGCAGGCCCTTGAGCCGGTCCCAGGCCGGGTGCGGCGGGTCGCACTGCCAGGTCGCCCAGTCGAACTCCTGGATGGCGATCCAGCCACCCGGGCGAGTGGCGGCGACCATCGATGACGTGATCGCTTCGGGGTCGGCGCTGTTGATCAGGAGGAGCCGGCAGTGGACCAGATCGAAGCCGGACCCACCGTTCCATGGCAGCGTCCCGCACGTGACGGAGACGTTGGCCAGCTTTCGCTCCTCGATGGACAGCTCGGCCGAGGTGATCATCTGCTGGTCGTTGTCGAGGCCGACGACGGTGCCATGGGGACCCACCGCATCACTGAGCAGGTCCAGGATGCCCAAGGGCCCGCAGCCGAAGTCGAGGGCGTGTGCGTCTCGAGGCAGAGGCAGACGGCTCAGCAGATCGCGGGAGGCGTCACGGAGAAGATCGCACTGGGCGATCAGCCTCTCGCGTTCGGCGGGTGAGGAGCCCAGCAGGTAGGTGGGTGGGTTCGGTGCTTCAACGCTGTGCGCCACTGTGTGTCCGCCCTTTCGTTGGTGCCGTTCACAGCTTGGTCTGCAGACAACGACTACAACTGAGAGCGACTTTATGACTACATTGAGTATGCATAGCATGGCCGTCAAACGCCGCGCATTCTTTGAGGAGACATGACCATGTTCGAGGACCCCACGTTCCGCGCGGCACGCCCCACCGGAGACGGTCAGCCGCGGGCCGACTCCCTTGCCCGCATCACCGCGATCAGCCCGCTGACATGGAGAACCGTGTGATGGCCGGCCAATCGGCACAGGCCGCTTCCGTTCCTGGTCTCGGCGGCGGCTCCCGTACGAAGACGTCCCCGACGCACCCGCCGGTACGAGGCGGCGCGCCATACTGTCCCGCCGGGCTTCAACCGGTGCCGGTCAACCGTTTCAGCAGCCCGCTCACGCGCATGCTGCTGGCCGGCAACGGATCGACCACGCTGCTGCTCCAGGCACTCACCGGCGGGTCGATCAGCGCCAGTGTCCGCAGCGTGCGCGCCCGGCCCATCGGTCACCTGCCCGACCGCTCACCCGCGCTGCTCCAACTCGCCCCCGGCGCCACCGCCTTCGTCCGCCGCTCTCTGCTGCTGGACCAGCACGGCAGGCCGGTCTCCCGCAACGAGGTGATCATTCCGGCGGGCAACCCCATCGGCCGCTGCCTGGCCGAGGACCTGACGCGCCCCATCGGCCTCAACCTGATCGCCAACTTCACCTATCACGTCCGCGAACCGCTGGTCACGGGCCTGGCACCATGGGACGCCGCTCCGTTCGGCGCACGGCACGAGGCCTCGTCCAAGGCGTATCTCATTCACGCCTCGGGGAGGCCCCTGATGCTCATCTGGGAGATCTACAATCCCGAAGTCGTCTCACCGATCACCACGCAGCGCGGCGAACCGGTGCCGATCGGCTCGGCGTCACACTGGTCGGCGGGCGAGTAGCCGCCCGGGGATGTCCGCTGCCGCGCTGACGTAGAAGTCCCTGATCGCCGCCTTCCAGTCTTCGGCGGGGACGGCGCCGTCGAAGCTCAGTTCTGCGTAGATCCGCTCGACCTGCGGTTCGGCGAAACCCATAGCGATCATGCAGGACAGGAAGTCGGCCCGTTCGACCTGGCCGTCCTCATTCCAGTCGGCCAGGGCGGCGAGGGCGCGGGCGTAGGGCTGGCCGTAGTGGGTGTAGTGGGCGTCGTCGGGGATGGCCGCCGCGTATTCCACGAAGCTGACGAGGCCGTCGGCGTCCTTGCCCGACGTGGTGACCAGCCCTTGCCAATAGGTCCGGCAGCCCTCCCGGAGGGCCGCGGCCTGGACCGAGTCCGGCTTGACGGGGAGCGCGTCCAGCACGCGCCAGGCCAGCAGGTCGAAGTCCGCGGCCTGCAGGTAACCGTCGCCGTTGACGTCCAGCAGCAGGAAACGCGCCCGCAGCCGGGCCAGGCGCGATGGGTGGTCCTCGGACATCTCATGCCTCCCCGTGGGCACCGAAGGGATGGAACCGGGTTCCGGCCATCCCTCACTCACTTTAAGCAACGTTACTCCCACTCTGAGTGATGGCACATCGAATGCCGAGCCCCGTCACCATCGCCCGAGCCTCGCTTCGGCCGTCACTTCGCTTCGGCCGTCACAAGGATCGCCGGGACAGCAGTTGCCCGGGGACGTCGGGAGAGTCGTTGACGTAGTAGTCCTTGATCGCCTTCTGCCAGTCGCCGGTGGCGATCCGGCCCTTGCGCGACAGTATGTTGAACAGTTCCTTGACCCGTTGCAGGTCGAAGCCGATCGCCGACATGCAGGCAAGGAAGTCGGCCGGCTCGACGTACCCGTCGTCGTTGCGGTCGGCCAAGGCGACCAGAGCGCGGGCGTAGGGTTGGCCGTAGACGTCGAAGTGGTCGGAGTCAGGGGTGGTCGCCGAGTAGGCGTCGAAGGTGACAGCGCCGCCCTGCTCCTCTTCGGTGGCGCCGGCAAGTCCCTGCCAGTACGTGCGGCAACCGGTGACGAGCGCGTGGGCCTTGTCCGAGTTCCGATCCATCCCGAGAGCGTTGATCACTCGTTCGGCCAGGCGGTCGAAGTCCTCAGCGCGTAGCTGCCCGTCTCCGGTGACATCCAGGAGCGCGAATCGGGCTTGCAGGCGGGCCAGGCGGTAGGCAGCATTCTCGGACACGTCACTGTCTCCTCAGGTGGGGGCGGTTGCTGAGAGAGATGTTATGAGCACTTTCAGCGACTGAGAACGGGGCTACCAGGAGCGGATGGCTCGCGGTCGTGCCGCACACGACGAAGTCGTGATCATGGAAAGAGCCGAAACGGTGACACAGGACGCCAAAGGAATCGGACACCTCCGCCGCTGGACGGCGTCGTGGATCGGCGCACGGAATTAGGGACAGGTAACTGTCACCTTCAAGCCTGCCCCCGACTCCCCTGAATTGACGCATGCCGATATGGGCATATGATGGCAGCCATGGCACGAGCAGCGACGACGTCGGACGTCTTCAACGCGATCGCCGAGCCGCAGCGCCGGGAGATCCTGGTGCTGCTGCGGGCGGGTGAGCGGCCGGTGACCGAGTTAGCCCAGGAGCTGGGGATGACCCAGCCACGGGCGTCCAAACACCTGCGGGTGCTCCGCGAGGTCGGGCTGGTGCGGGACCGCAAAGCGGGCAAACAGCGCCTGTACGGCCTCGACGCCCGCGGGCTGCGACCGGTCCACGAGTGGACCGGCGGGTTCGAGCGGTTCTGGAACGAGAGCTTCGACCGGCTGGAGGCCTACGTGCAGGACCTCAAGCAGGCAAGTCAGGAAAGGGAAGTAACTGATGAGTGAGACGAGTCAAGGAACGCCGGCGCAGTCCGCGACGGCCGACCGCGAGATTGTGATCTCCCGGGTCATCGACGCCCCACGGGAGCTGGTGTTCGAGGCGTTCACCGAGGTGCGGCACCTGTCGCAGTGGTGGGGGCCGGAGGGATTCACCACCACCACACGGTCCTTCGAGTTCCGCGTCGGCGGAGAGTGGGACTTCGTGATGCACGGGCCGGACGGGACGGACTACCAGGAGTGGATCACCTGGACCGAGATCGTCCCGCCGGAGGGGATCGCGCTGCTGCACGGCGAACACCGCGACGACCCGAACGCCTTCGTGTCGGTCCTCGCGTTCGCGCCCGACGGGGCGGCGACCCGGATCGAGATGCGCACGGTGTTCCCCACCAAGAAGCAGCGCGACGAAGCGGTCGAGAAGTACCACGCGATCGAGGCCGGCGGGCAGACCCTGAGCAACCTGGCTGCCTACGTCACCGAGATCGTCCGGAAGGGAGCCGAGGGCTGATGACCGGGAAGGTGTTCTTCAGCGTGTCGATGTCGCTGGACGGTTTCATCGCACCCGGGTCCCTCGGGGAGCTGATGGGGCGGCAGTGGATGGAACTGCAGCGGTGGATCTTCCCGCAGCGGTTCTTCCGGGAGAACCTGAAGCTCGGCGAGGGTGGTGAGGAAGGGCGCGACAACGACATCGTACGGGAGACGTTCGAGCGCACCGGCGCGAGCGTGATGGGCAGGCGCATGTTCGACGCCGGCGAGCAGATGTGGCCGGAGGAGGCACCGTTCCACACGCCGGTGTTCGTCGTGACGCACGAGAAGCGTGACCCCTGGGAGCGTCCGGGTGGGACCGTCTTCCACTTCGTCAACGACGGCATCGAGACCGCGCTCGACCAGGCCCGGCAGGCCGCCGGCGACCGCGACGTCCGCATCGCGGGCGGCGGGGCGACGATCCTGGAGTACGTGAACGCCGGCCTGGTCGACGAGTTCTCCATCGCGCTCTCACCCGTGCTGTTCGGCTCCGGAATCCGCCTGTTCGAGGGCGTGGACGCGGGCCGCGTGGCTCTGACGCAGGTCCGCGCGGAGCCGACGCAGCGGGCGACCCACCTGACCTACGCGGTGCGGGAGCGGTAACCGTCTCGATCCCCCGACGCACACTGGGCCGGCTACCGAAGTGTCCGGCCGAATCGGCCCCGGGGAGCCGCGTCCGGTGCGCGATCAGGTTTTGACCAGCGCCCGGGTCGCGCCGGCCACGATGGCTGTGGTCAGGGCCCACCCGATGGCGATCAGCAGGTAGGCCAGCCACTGAACCGTTTGGTCGGGCCAGTACCAGGCGGTGCGCTGCCCGAGTCCGCCGATGGGGATCAGCAGGTCGAGGGTGTAGACGAGGGCGTTGAACGGCGCCCCTTCGCCCTTCTTGACCGGGATCGGGGTGTGCGACCCGAACACCAGCGTGGCCGCCGGCACCAGCACCGCCAGCCACACCGCCGCCAGCCAGGGCCGGTAACCGTATCCCACGGTGGCGTCGAACAGATAACCCCACACCCGCGACAGCGGCCGGGCGGTCGCGCGCCGGTGCCGCTGCTTGGCCAGCAGCACCCGGCGCGCCTCGTCGTCGTGGCCGACCCGGCGAAAGTGCCCCGCGAGCTGCTCGTACGGCTGCGCGGCGTAGGCGGGGTTGCGCCGTATCCACCCCAGGCGGGCGGCGGCGTCGCTCCCGTCGAGCGAGTCGTAGGTGAACCCGTGGAGCCGAAGCTCGCTGGGCCAGGTGGCGGCGGCGTCGTAGGCCCAGGACACCTGGACGTTGCGCAGGTCCACCGAGGTTGGCGGGACGGCGAAGCGCAGGTCCAGCTCGGCCGCGCGGGCGCCGACCACCGACAGGGTCGTCAGGTTCGCGCCTTCGAACGACAGCAGGTCCGCGACCTGCACACCACGCAGCCGCACGGCGCCTTCAACGGTGAACGCGCAGCGCATGCTGGAGGCGGTCGCGTTGTCGGCGCCGAAGGCGGTGCCGTCCGGGCAGCTCAGATGGGCGTCCGCCATGAAGAGGCCACCGGACAGCCGCGCCCCGGGCAGCAGCACTCCGCCCTCGGTGCGCATCCGGTCGCCCACGATGGCGCCGTCCATCTGCAGGCCGCCCGCCGACAGCGCGAGCCTGCCCGGGGCGATCACCACGGCGTCGTCCAGACGCAGCGCGCCGGCGATGTGGGTGTGCAGGAGCTGCAGCGGGTTGTAGTCCACGTTCCCGATGATCGAGCGGCGCAGGTCGAGCCGGCCACCGATGCGGGCCGACGGCGCCCAGATGCCGGGCAGGCGGCAGCCGACGAACCCGATGGCCTGGGTGGTGGCCCCGGCCAGACTCACCCGTCCCTCCAGCTCGCAGTCCTCCAACATCAGCAAATGCCGGATCTCACAGCCGTTGAGGATCAGCGAGCCGGTGACGCGTGCGCCCACCACGTTCAGCAGCGACGCCTCGTCGCCGGGTTCGCCCGAGGCCCGCAGCAGCAGCGCCCTCAGCACAGAGGCCCGCACCGTCCGCCGCCTGTCCTTCAGGCCCGACAGGTCCACCCGGCGGCCGGCGGGAAAGCCGTCCCACACCTTTCGTTCGGACGGGGTCAACTCCTCATAGGTGATCATCTGCTGAAGATTACCGAGACGCGATGGTGGGGGGCGGTCGGTCAGGAGGTGGTCATGGCCGGCTCGATGCGGACCGTGAGACGGTCGCCCGCGCCGGAAAGGCTGTCCAGGCCCGCCTCGACGGTGCCGAGGCGGATCAGGCCGGGGTCGGGCACCGTTTGACCGAGGTCGTCGTAGTAGACGGCGATCATCCCGCTCACGGGCCAGAAATAGATGCCGCCGGTGGTGGGATCATGGACCGGCGTGCCGCCCTCGGCCGTGAGCGGGCGCGGCAGCGGCCCCGCTTTCGCCTGCCCCCAGGCGTCCGTCAGGTGCACGGTCAGCGGCAGCATCGCGGTGAACCGCCGCGACATCATCGTGTCGGTCAACGTCGCGGTGACGGCTTGGTCGCCGAACCGCAGGACCACCGGCATCCCCGAGGCGGCGTTCGACGTGCCCGGCGAAGACGTCGGCGGGCCTGCTGAGAACGAGCATGCGGCCAGGGAGGCGGACAGCAGGCAGGCGGCCAGGCGGCGGGTCCACGCGGTGGTGGTCGTGATCATGACCTCCAGCACATCCGGGCCTGCCCGCGGGAGGAAGTCACTCCTGATGGGTGTACGGCCAGTACATCCCACGCGCCGAAGACCCGGCGTACCGTCGTGGCATGGACAACCGGTCCGAAGTGCGCGAATTCCTCACCTCACGGCGCGCCAAGATCACCCCCGCGCAGGCGGGCCTGCCCGTCGCGGGCCGGCGGCGCGTTCCCGGGCTGCGGCGCAGCGAGGTCGCCGCCCTGGCCGGGATGAGCGTGGAGTACTACGCCAAGCTCGAACGCGGCTCCCTGGCCGGAGTCTCGGCCGGCGTCCTCGACGCGATCGCCCGCGCCCTGCGCCTGGACGACGCCGAACGCGCCCACCTGCTCCGCCTCGCGCACGAGGCCGACGGCAGCAACGCCATCCTGCGCCGGCGCCGCCCCCGGCAGCCGACCGTACGGCCCCGCCTGCAGGGGATGCTCGACACCATCACCGCCCCGGCGATCATCGGCAACCACCGCTCAGACCTGCTGGCCGCCAACCACCTGGGCCGGGCCATGTACCACGACCTCTACACCGGCCCGGCCCGGCCGCCCAATTTCGCCCGCTTCACCTTCCTCGACAGCGCCGCCCGCCGCTTCTTCCCCGACTGGGACCTGGCCGCCGACATGACCGTGGCCAACCTGCGTACCGCCGCCGGCCAAGACCCGCACGACAAAGACCTGCACGACCTGGTCGGAGAACTGTCCACCCGCAACGACGACTTCCGCCGCCGCTGGGCGGCCCACGACGTCCGCACGCACGGCACCGGCGTCAAGCACTTCCACCACCACGTCGTCGGCGACCTCACCCTCGCCTACGAGAGCATGGACCTGCGCGCCGAACCCGACCTGTCCATGACGATCTACACCGCCGAACCCGGCTCCCCCTCCGAAGACGCCCTCCGCCTGCTCGCCTCCTGGACCGCCACCCACCCACACACGGAACACACCTGACACGCGCCGACGCCGATCGGCACGGCGGGCGGGTGCTGGAACTCGGGTGCGCTACCGGGCACAAGCTGATCCCCGATGCGCCCGCGCAGGTCACCCGCGGGACGTGGCATCTCTCGACTGACTCCGAGCCCGACTTCGTCGTCGCACCGCTCGACATCAGGAGCATCTTCCCGCAGGAACTGCCGCTGCTCGTCTCGCTCGGCGGCCTTCGGCTCGTCGAGCGCTTCGGCGACTGGTCCGGCCGGCCCTTCGCCGTGGACTCGCCGCTTCAGCTCTGCGTCTGCGAGTCCGCGTGATGGAAGGCGAGAGCATGGTCCCGAGGCTCCGGTGACGAATGGGGGTCAGGGCAGTAGCAGGGCCTTGATGGCGCGGCGCTCATCCATCGCGCGGTAGGCCCCGGCCGCCTGATCCAGGGGCAGGGTGAGGTCGAAGACCTTGCCGGGGTCGATCCGCCGGTTCCAGATGAGGTCGATCAGCTCCGGCAGGTACTGGCGGACCGGCGCGGGGCCGCCGTGGAGGTGGATGAGGGAGAAGAACAGTTCGTCGCCGGGCAGGGAGACGTCGTGGGAGACGCCGACGAAACCCATGTGCCCGCCGGGCCGGGTGGAGCCGATGGCCTGGGTCATCGACTCCTGGGTGCCGACCGCCTCGACGACGCTGTGCGCGCCGAGCCCATCGGTGAGTTCCTTGATGCGGGCGACGCCGTCGTCGCCGCGTTCGGTGACGATGTCGGTGGCACCGAACTCCACGGCCAGCCGCTGGCGGGAGTCGTGACGGCTGATGGCGATGACGCGTTCGGCGCCGAGTTGCCTGGCGGCCAGGACCGCGCACAGCCCCACCGCGCCGTCACCCACCACGGCGACCGTCCTGCCGGGCCCGGCCTGTGCGGCGACGGCGGCGAACCAGCCGGTGCCCAGCACGTCGGAGGCGGCCAGCAGGCTCGGGACCAGGTCAGGCTCCGGCATGCCGGGCGTGGCGACGAGGGTGCCGTCGGCGAGCGGGATGCGTGCGTACTCGGCCTGGGTGCCGATGCCGCCCATCAGCACGCGGTGCACGCACGCGCTCTGGTAGCCCGACCGGCAGATCTCGCAGGTGTTGTCAGAGGCGAAGAAGGAGCCGACGACGAACTGGCCCGGCCTGATCGTGGTGACCTGGCTGCCGACCTCTTCGACGACACCGACGTACTCGTGGCCCATCGGGGCAGGTCCGTCGAGTTGCTCCACCCCGCGGTAAGGCCACAGGTCGGACCCGCACACGCAGGACGCGGTCACCCGGATGACCGCATCGGTGGGTTCGATGATCGCCGGGTCCGGCCGGTCCTCGACCCGGACGTCGCCCGGGGCGTGCAGGACTACTCCGCGCATGATGGATTCCCTTCGGTGTGGTCTCAGTGGCGGGTGCTGGAGCGTGCCGCGCCGTAGTCGGCGTCGCTGACGTGCTCCAGCCAGGTGGTGTCGTCGCCCTCCCACAGGGCCAGGTGGATCATGAAGTGGTCGGGAGCGGCGCCGTGCCAGTGCTCCTCGCCCGGCGGGGTGTGGATGATGTCGCCTGGATGGGCCTCGATCAGTTGCCCGCCACGCGACTGGATCAGCGCGACGCCCGCCACGATGTAGAGGGTCTGGCCGAGCCCGTGGGAGTGCCAGGCCGTGCGGGCGCCCGGCGCGAAGCGGACCATGTTCGCCCGTGCCCGCGAGGCTTCCTCGCCCCGGTAGATCACATCCCACCAGACGTCCCCGGTGAACAGGTCCGCCGGGGCCTTGCTGGTGGGCGGCTGCTTGATGAGCTGCATGGTCGGTCAGCCTCCCGGTTGGATGATCTTCTTCGGTTGGGTCATCGCGTCCGGCCGGCCGGCGCAGCGGGCCGGATGGGTGATCGCGTGCCTGAGCTCCCGAACCTGGCCTGCGCGCCGGTGGGCTTGTCGTTCGGCATCGGCAGCACCTCCTTCAGCCGCCCTGTTTCCGCCAACCGGTTCGGCTATCTGTCCCGGTGGGAGAAGATGGCCTGCTCCACAGCGTTCCTTTGCCCGGCGCGCGCCCGGGACCGGAAGGCCCTGTGTCCCAGTACTGGAGTACTGAAGACGTCGCGACGCCAGGAACGTGGTCTCGGCGAGAGATCGTTCCCACCGTCGATGAACTCAGGCGTGGGCATCAGCAGGCTTGAACACATGCCCACCGTCCACGATCGCCTGCACCGGTTGCTCTACCGGCTCCTTTCGCTGCTTCCCGCCTCCGCCCAGGGTCGCTTCCTCCGCCACTACTTCGAGTGGGTTCATCACGTTCCTGACCCGTGGCGATACGAGACCGAGCCCTATGAGATCGACAAGTACGAGACGACGTTGCGGCACGTGCCCCACGGCGCCTACCGCAGGATCCTGGACGTGGGATGCAGCGAAGGGGCGTTCACCCGCCGGCTGGCCGCTGCGTACCCGGGCGCGGAGTGCTGGGGGGTGGACATCTCGGATCGGGCGGTCAGCCGGGCGGCGGCGAAGGCGGGCGGCGCGGCGCGGTTCGCGACGCTGGACTTGCTCAACGAGGACCCCGGCGGTACCTTCGACCTGGTCATCTGCGCCGAAACGTTGTACTACGCGGGCCGCGGCGAACGGCTGCGCGCGCTCTTCGGGCGGTTCCGTTCGTTCATGGAGCCGGGTGCCGTCCTGGTGCTGGTGCACGAATGGCCCGAGGCCCGCGGTCTCTACCGGCACCTCGACGAGAACCCGGGCTTCCGCAAGGTCAGCGAGCACCCGTACGAGCACCCGGTGCGCCCGTACGCGGTCACCGTGTACGAACGGGTGGAGTCCCGCTCGGCGGCGCATGCCCGTCGTTCGCGTACGCCGCCCTTCCGGGCGCTGCTGCCGGCCGTCGTGCTCGCCGTGGGAACGGCTGCCGCCGGTCGGCCGGTGGTGGACGAGTTGCCTCTCCCGCCCTCCTTCACCGCTCCCGCGCTCCAGGACCGCTACGCCCGCACCGCGTGGCCCGGCCGCCAGTTCCTGGCGTTGAGCCGCAAGGGCGACGGCCAGGCGATCGAGGTCGTGGGAGATCTCGCGGGCGCGGCGAGGGTCATCGTCTACGTGCCCGGCTCCGGGCAGAGTCTGGCCTCCTTCGACGACTCCCCGGAGAGCCCCGGGCGGGCCGCCCACGCGCTCCACGACGAGGCCGCCACCCTGGGCCCGGGGACCGCGGTGCTCGGCTGGCTGGGCTACGACACGCCCGACCTGGTCAACCCGGAGATCGTGACCACCTGGCCGGCGGAGCGGGGGGCCGAGCGGCTGAGGTCCTTGATCTCCGCGCTGCCGCCGAACGTACGGGTCAGCCTGGTCTGCCACAGCTATGGCTCCGTGGTCTGCGGTCGCGCCGTCGCGGGATCACCGGTCGACGACCTCATCGTCACGGGGAGTCCTGGCCTGGGCGTCAGGAGGGTGTCGGACCTGCGTACTCGGGCGCGGGTCTGGGCGGCGCTCGGTGGCAACGACGACGTGTTCCGCCCCGGCGTGCTCATCGGGCCGTTCGGGTTCGGCACCGATCCGGTGAATACCGAGTTCGGCGCGCGGATCGTCGATGGCGGCGACGTCCGGCATCACACGTACCTCAGGCCGGGCAGCCCGACCTTGGCGCGGATCGCGCACATCGCGGTGACGGGGACGGCGCGTGCGTCGTGAGCAGCGCGTCGACGTGCTGCTCGCCGCGTCGGTCACGGCCGGTGTCCTCGGGCAGTGGCTCGTCACCTCCTACGTCGTCACGGACGGCCTGCACGTGACGAGCACACCCATGGCCCTGCCGGAGTGGGCGCCCGTCACCTGGCTGCTGCAGACCCTGCCGGTGTTCTTCTTCGCGAGCGGATACGCATGTGGGGAGCCCCGGAGCGCGCCGCCTCTGAGAACGGTGCCGGCCTTCCTGCTCGCCTGGGCCGCGGGCACGGCCGTCCTGTCGGTCAACGGATTCTCCCTCGCCACCATCCGGGAGATCCTCGGCTCCGTGCTCCAGCCGCTGTGGTTCCTGGTGCCGTACCTGCTGCTGACCGCGATCGCTCCGTGGCTGCGCCGGGCGGTGCTGGGCCATGGCTGGAAGGCGGCTCTCGTTCCCGCGCTCTGCGTGGCCGTCGTCGATTTCCTCCGTTTCACCTGGCCCTCGTCGGGATGGCTGGGCTACGTCAACGCGGTCTCGGTCTGGGCGGTGCCGTTCCTTCTGGGTCTGGCATGGAGGCAGCGCCGCATCAACGGCGCGTGGCTGCTCGGCGGGGGCGGGATACTCGCGGCGGCACTGATCGTCCTCGGCGCTCACCCGATCGGCACGGCGGGCGTGCCGATGCCGGATGTCGCACCGCCGAACGCGGTCCTGCTCGCCTTCGGCTGCGCGCAGTGCGGGCTCGCCGCGTTGGCGGGCGACCGACTCGGCCATCGCGCCACAGGCTTCAGGATCACGGCCGTGATCAGCGACGCCGCGGTCCCGCTCTACCTCTGGCACCAGACGGCGCTCGCCCTCATCTCGCTGGTCACGCTCCGATTCGGCCCGATCGCCGGGCTCACCGGCCAGCCGACCGGCGCGGCCTGGCCGGCACTGCGGCTGGCCTGGCTGCCGCTCTGCGCGACGGTGCTGATCGGGCTGCTGGTGCCGGCAAGCCCGCCGCGGCCCCGACGGCGATTGCCCCGCGCTCGCCACCTGTGATGCCCTGGAGGAATGATCAGCACGATCTGGCGGGATCGCCCCTGGGTGCGCGACGCCGCGACGGCCGCGCTGGTGCTGGCGGCCGAGCTGCTCGGCTTCCCGTATACGGGGTTGGACGTCAGGGTGGTGTCGATCGCGGTGGCGTCGGCGGGACTGATGTTGCTGCGGCGGCGGCAGCCGATCGTCGTGGCCGGGCTCGTCGGCGTGCTCTACCTGGTGGGCACACTGCCGTTCCCCTACGATGCGCCGGTCAGCGCCATGCTCATCGCTCTTTACACCGTGGGCAGACATACCCCGGCGCCTGCCTCGATCGTCACGGCGGCGCTGGCCGTGGCCGGCGGCTGGGTGGTCCACAACATGCCGGCGGCGATCGCGGGCGGCTCGCCCGCGATGATCCTGCCTCTCGCACTGGCCCCGGCGTTGCCGGTGGCGGCCGGGTACATCGTGCGCCTGCAGGCCGAGTTGTCCCACCGGCGTGAGGTGCAGATCGCCGAGAACGCGGTTCGCGCCGAACGCCGCCGCATCGCCCGCGAACTGCACGACGTGATCGCCCACCATGTCAGCGTGGTCGGCCTCTACATGGGCGTGGCCAGGCGGACGATCCCGACCGACCCGGAACGTGCCCGGCTCGCCCTGCTCACCGGTGAGAACACCGCCCGCCAGGCGATGACGGAGATGCGCCGCCTGCTGGACGTGCTGCGTACCGACGGCGAGCCGATCGAGAACCAGGCGGGCGTCGGGGTGGCGCGGCTGCCGGCGCTGATCGAGGAGTCGGGCAACGCGACGCTGGAAGCCTCGGGAGAGGCGGTTGAGCTGCCGACGACCGTGGACCACGCGGTCTACCGCATCGTTCAGGAGGCGCTCACCAACACGCGCAAGCACGCGGACGGAGCACGGGCACGGGTACGGCTGGCGTACCTGCCCGACCTGGTGGAGGTGGAGATCAACGATGACGGGCGACCGCGTCCCGGTGTTGTCCGGCCGGGGCTCGGGCTGGCGGGGATGGCCGAGCGGGTGTCACTGTGCGGCGGTGAGATGCGCGCCGGGCCCGCCCATGAGGGCGGCTTCACCGTACACGCCCGCATCCCACTGCCGGAGAAGACGTGATCAAGGTGCCGCCTGCCTATCGCGCTCAGCGGCCCCGGGCAAGGACCTCACCACGAAGGTGCGGACGTTCGGAACAGCGCGACGGCTCGGGTGCCGATTTTGAAGGATGCCTGGGGGCGTGGCCCGCGGTCCGTGGGAACCTTGCGGCCCCGCACCGTCACCGCGATCACGCTGTCGTGCGGGAGCACGGCCGTGAGCGCCTCGACCAGGCCGGTGACCCCTGCCGCCGCGCTGGGTCCGTGCCAGTGGGTCTGTTCGCCGTAGGGGACGTCGGTGATCACGATGTCGGGTGTGTGGTGGCCGAGTGCCCGCTGGAGCTGGGCGGGGTCGAGCGCGTCGGCTTGGCGCACCGCGTGCGGCACGTCCCCTCCGGCGGCGTCGAGTCCGGCGGCGAGCCGGCGGGCGGCACGCGCGGCCGAGTCGTAGGCCGGTTTGCCGAAGCGGGCGGCGCGCTCTTCCAGATCGGCGGCGCGAGCTGCCAGACCGGCCTGGCTCAGCAGGCCGAGATTGCGTGCGGCCAGGTGTCGCGCTTCGGGGGCGAGGTCGCAGGCCAGCACCGAGGCGATCTGCCGCCGGTACAGCAACGCCAGCACGGTCAGCAGGTAACCGCTGCCGCAGCAGGGGTCCCAGAGCACGGCGGGACGGTCGCCGCCGCGCAGAGCCAGCGCACGCTGGAAGATCTCGCCGGCCAGCCGGACGGGGAACGCGGGAAACCCTGGAGCCGAATGCAGCACCGCGCCGCTGGCCAGGTCCTGATGATTGGTCCGGTCGATCGCGTGGCGGTACGTCATGCGGTCCGGCGGTCGGCCTCGTCCACCACCACGCTCCCCGACGCCGAATGTCCTCGATTCCCCACGAGCTACAGAATAGGGGGAATCTTCGCCCCATCTTGTGTCTCCCGTCATCCCGGCGCGCCCCCGTCCGCTCGAAATTCGATGGCTTCTCCGCAGCAGCCACGGTTAGCGTGTCGCGGTGATCTACGAGCATCCTTTGGCGTACGTGCTCGGGCTTGAGGGCATCGCCCTGATGCGGGCCCACACCGGCGAGCACGACCGTGCGTTCATCGAGAAGCGCCTGTCCGAGATTCGCACGTTCCTTGACGACGACTCCCTTTCCGGCGCCGCGGTCGAGGTTGCCTCCGTGGATACCGTGGAGGGTTACCGGATCTGGTCGCAGACCTACGACGGGCCCAATGCCGCGTTCGACGTCGACGAGCCCTTCATCAGGGAGATCGTCGACGGGCTGCCGGTCGGCGAGGCGCTGGACGCGGCGTGCGGCACCGGCAGGATCGCGGCCTGTCTGGCCGGGCGCGGCCACCGGGTGCGCGGCGTGGACAGCTCTCCCGACATGCTGGAGCGGGCGCGCCGGCGGGTCCCCCAGGCGGAGTTCCACCTGGGGGACCTGTCGTCGCTGCCGGTGCCCAGCGAATCCGTTGACCTGGTGGTCTGCTCGTTGGCGTTGACACATGTGCCCGCGCTGGGCCCGGCCCTGACCGAGTTCGCCCGGGTGTTGCGGCCCGGTGGGCACCTGGTGATCGCCGACATCCATCCCGAGGGCGTGGCCCGGGGGGTGGTCCCGCCCGTTCGGCTGCCCGACGGCCGTCCGGGGAGGGTGGCCACCTACCGCCACCTGGTCGGCGACTACCTGCGGGCCGCGCTGGCGGCCGGACTCCAGGTACGGCGGTGCGAGGAGCCCCTGCACTCACCAGGGGCGCCCGGCGAACGAACCGAGCTCCTGCAGCCGTGGGACGTATGGCCGTGGGCCCTGTGCGACCTGGCGCCCGAGGCGGCGCACGCGGCAATCGTCGGGACGCCGTCGATGCTGTTCTGGCACTTTCAGCGTTAGCAGGTGTGTTCGGTCCGCACAGGCCGGCCGGTTGGAGCCCTTATGCGGTACGACCGAGTTGGTGGATACGCCGCACCCGGCCGTCGTCGGCGACTTCGCCGATCATGATCCATTCGATCACCAGATGCCCGAGCTTGCGATGCTCTGTGGTGAGGCGGCAGCGGGCGCCGAACTCGTGACCGTTGACGAACAGGTCGTCGATCCGCATCTGGACGGACATGACATTCTTGCGGGCCGGTGCCGCGTGGGCGATCAACTGGGCGCGGGTGAGCTCCGTGCCGTCGGTCATCCAGACCGCGTCGTCGGTCAAGGTGCGGGCCGATCCGCCGCGGCCGTGACAGCGGCGAGTTCACGACCGACCTGGAGACCGGCTGGCTGATCGCCGCGACGATCGCGCTCGGCCACGCAGCCGACCATCACCTCCGCATCGGCCGCCTGGATGCGCGGGACGCGGCCAGACAGTTCCGGTCCTCGGTGATGCGCTTGTACGGTGCTGACGATCCCGGCCACAGATGACGCGCGGGACCACGGTGCCGTCGGGGGGTTGCGGATGCGCCCCTGGAGGCGCTCAGCGGCGCGTGCGAACAGTCAGCCGGCCGGCTTCAGGTATCCGGCGGCGGCCAGCCCCGCGAAGGCGACGTCGGTGTCGGTCATCTGCCCGCTGAGCACGTGCTGGATGAACGCGCCGACCGGCATCAGCACGGTCTCGATGAACTCGGCGTCGTCCAGCCTCGGCTCGGCGACTTTCCGGCACCCGCGGGCCAGGACCGCGTGGCGGCGATGCGCGGCATACGACGACAGAAAGGTCTGCATGACCACTTCGAGCGTCGCCGCCTCGTAACCGGTCTCCTCCAGCAGTTCCCGAGCCGCCGCGGCCTCGACCGGCTCGTCCCCGTCAGCGTTTCCGCCCGGCAACTCCAG
The DNA here is from genome assembly GCF_021699195.1 of Nonomuraea sp. MG754425. GTDB lineage: Bacteria > Actinomycetota > Actinomycetes > Streptosporangiales > Streptosporangiaceae > Nonomuraea. The sequence continues at coordinate 31,924 of NZ_SSXE01000011.1, forward strand.
CAGCACCCGTCCGGGCCCCGGCCGGTACTGCCGGGCCAGCACCACCTGCTCGTCGTCGGTCACGGCGACGACGGCGACGCTCGCGCCGCCCATGAGGATGTCCCACACGTCCTCGTTGCCGTCCGGGTAGCGGTATCGGCGGCCACGGACTTCCAGGAACCCGGCCGGCTCGTCCAGCTCACCCATCAGCGTCCACTCACTGGCCCTGGCATCACCCACCCGACCAAGCCTATGGATCAACTGATCCTGATCGGTGCCGTCAGAGGGAGTGAGAGCTGCTCCGTCCGGCGCCTCGGTACTATTACTCCGCATGACCGAGATCGAGATCACCGCGAACCTGGTCCGCGAACTGCTGCTGGAGCAACATCCAGACCTCGCGGGGCTGACCATCCGCGAGGTGGCGGGCGGCTGGGGTAACCAGATGTGGCGTCTCGGGGACGAGCTGGTCGTACGCATGCAGCGTATGGACCCCACCGCGGAACTCCAGTTCAAGGAGCGGCGATGGCTACCCGTGCTGGGCCCGCGCCTACCGCTCCCGGTGCCGGCCCCGGTGCGGTCCGGCGAACCGTCCGAACGCTTCCCCAAGCACTGGACCGTGCTGACCTGGGTTCCCGGCGAGCCGCTGGACCACGGCTCGATCAGCCGCGGCACCCACGCGGCCGACACGCTGGCGGGCTTCCTCCAGGCGCTCCATGTGGAGGCGCCCGCCGACGCCCCGGCAAGTTCGGACCTCGGCGCTCACCCCAAGGGGTGCACAGGCGGCTTCGAACAGTTCTTGCAGGCCATTGACCCCGACGCCGTCGGCGATGTCCGCGCCGTCCGGGCCGTCTGGGCCGATGCCGTCGAGGCCCCCGAGTGGGAGGGCCCGCCGCTGTGGGTGCACGGCGACCTCCATCCCGCGAACGTCGTCGTCTCGGACGGGACGCTCTCGGGCGTCATCGATTTCGGCGCCTTGTTCGCCGGCGATCCGGCGTGGGACCTCGCCGCCGCATGGGTGCTGCTCCCCGCGGGCACGGCCGCACGGTTCTTCGACGCGTACGCGCACGCGGACGAGGCGGCGATCCGGCGCGCCCGGGGGCTGGCCGCCATGAAGAGCCTCTTCCTGATGCTCATGGGGCAGAACGGAGACCGGGGCCTGCCCGGAGGCAAGCCGCACTGGGGACCCGCGGGCCGGGCGGCACTTGATCGTGTCCTGAAAGGCGTTTGACGCCCGCGCCTTCGAGCTTGTCCTCGATCTCGGCCGGCGCGCCGTGGCTCATGTGCCGGCCGATCGCCCCATGCCGTCGGCCGTCGAGCCGGGATCGCGGACCGGCGGCGCGTGTCACCTCGACACACGAACCCGGCACCCGCTAGAAGTGGACCAAGGCGGGAAGGGGGACGGTCATGCAGGCTCCGAACACGGCGACGTCCATCACGCACAGCAACGTGCGCCTGCAGATTCCCGTGCCCGGCTCGTTCGCCGAGGCGATGGGCACCTACGAGAGGCTCGTACCCGCCCTGGACGCCGCCCGCGTCGAGGATCTCGTCCGGCGGCAGGCGTCGTGGGACGAGGTGATCGAGCAGGCCCGCGAGAACGCCCCGCACGGTTTCGTGATCTTCTGGCGCTTCGACATCACGCCACTCATGAGCCTGGCCGGTGACGAGTGGCCGTGCGTCCAGTACCTCATGGGCAACCACACGATCGCGCAGCGGATGTTCCACCACGACCCCGCGATCATGCTGAGCGCCCCGCTCCGCACGGTGCTCTGCGCCGGCGCGTCCGGTGTCGTGACGTTGCAGGTCGACCTGCCCAGCAGCCGCTTCGGCAGTTACGGCAACCCCGAGATCGCCGCCGTGGGACGCGAGCTCGACGACAAGCTGGCCGGCCTGCTGGATGCGCTCGGCGCCCCGGTGCCGCGCGAACTTCGGGCTCGACGCTGACGAAGCCGATGTTCTCGTCGAGCCGGTAACGTGATCACGATGACGGACACCCGGCTGACCGCCCACCATGACGTTTCCACGGCCATGGCCCGCTACGGCGACCGGGAGTTGGCCGATCTGCTGGAGCGCGCGGCCGTGCCGCTCGGAACCGGCATCGGCGGGACGTCCGCGCGGCTGGAGGTCGGCGGCACCTCGGTCTTCGTCAAACGCGTGCCCCTCACCGAGCCCGAACTGCGCCACCCGCACTCGACGGCCGACCTGTTCGGGCTGCCGCCGTTCTGCCAGTACGGCATCGGCTCGCCCGGCTTCGGCGCCTGGCGCGAGCTGGCCGCGCACACGATGACCACCGAGTGGGTGCTGTCCGGCCGCTGCCCAGGCTTCCCGCTGCTGTATCACTGGCGGGTGCTGCCTGACGCCGAGCCCGCCCCGCTGTACGGAGAGCTGGCCGACATCGATCGGGCGGTCACGTTCTGGGAGGGCGAGCCCGGCGTGCGCCGCCGCCTTGAGGCGCTGGCCGGGGCTCCGGCGAGCCTGACGCTCTTCCTGGAGCACTTCCCGTACAACCTGCACCAGTGGCTGGAGGAGCGGGTACGCGCGGGCGACGCCGACCGCGCGTGCGCCCTGGCGGACCAGGGGTTGCGTGCGGCCGTGTCCGTCATGAACGCGGGCGGCCTGCTGCACTTCGACGCGCACTTCAAGAACGTCCTCACCGACGGGCGCCGCTGCTACCTGACCGACTTCGGGCAGGCCGTGTCGTCCCGATTCGACCTGTCGGAGGGGGAACAGCTCTTCTATCGCCGGCACCTGACCTACGACCGCACCTACACGCTGACGTACCTGGTGAACTGGCTGGCCGGCGCCTTCCACGGCGCCGACTGGCCGGGGCGGCGCGAACTGGTGCGGGACTGGGCGGCGGGAGAGCGGCCGGCCGGCGTGCCCGGCGGGGTCGCGGCCCTGCTGTCGCGGCACAGCCCGCTGGCCACCGTGCTGAACGACTTCTACCACGAGCTGCAGAGTGAGAGCAGGAAGACGCCGTACCCGCTGGAGGAGATCCGCCAGGTTGCCGAACGGCACGCCCTGCCGATCGGCTGAAGGTCACCTCCCGCTCGGGTGAGACCGTCCTTCCCCTGACCTCCAGGCCATCAGACGGAGGGACGGAACCGGCGCACGGGCGCAGGCCCGTACGTGCGTGACGGCGGATCTCAACCTCGACCCGCGTCCACGGACTCCTGTACCGCGCCCGTGCGGTGCTGCTGGATCTTGGCGCGTTCACTGTGTCGCGCCGGCCTGGTCGATCGGACGGGGCAGGGGCTCGGCGCCGGTGCGTCTGGAGAGATGCCGGACGCCGGGCACCGTGAGGGCCCCGAGAGTCGCCAGGATGATCAAGGCTGCCGCGGCGTCGAGCGTCGTGGTGATGCCGATGGCCGCGGCGAGTGGCCCAGCCACGATCTGCCCGAGCGGAATGGCGGCGTAGGAGCACACGGCTTCGAAGGAATAGACGCGGGCGAGGACCTCCGGGGGAATGTTCTCCTGCAGGGAGACATCCCATGCCACCCCGAACTGCTCGATCGCCAGACCGCCTACCAGCATCCCGGCCGATAATGCGACGAGGTGCGGTTGGTGCGCGAGCATGAAGACCGGTACGGCTGTGACCGCGGCGAGCGCCGCGCCGTACCGCAAGGCCCTCTTCGGTTGCCAGTGCGCGGCCAGTACGCCCCCCAGCACGGCGCCCAGCATCTGGGCGGAGGTGACCAGCCCCCATGCCGTACGTCCGATCGTGTCGTCGGCGATCACCGGGCCGAGCACCTGGACGGCTCCCGACAACACCGCGTTGAGCACCAGGAACTGCAGGCCGATCGCGATCACCCAACTGCGGCTGCTGAACTCCCGCCACCCTTGGTACAGCTCGGCGAGCGGTCGGCTGCGCGGCCGGCCCGACGTCGTGGGAGTGCGCACGCCCGCGAAGCATCCTGCCGTCACCACGAAAGTCGCCGCGTCGATGGCCAACGCCCAGCCGGAGCCGACCGTGGCGACCGCCAGGCCGCCCGCCGACGCACCGATGATCATCGCGCTGTACATGCCGGTCCTGACCAGGGCGTTGGCCTCGCGGAGCAGATCAGCCGGAACCGTCTGCGGCATGATCGCCGACGCGGCCGGCATCGTCGCCGCCGTTGCGGCGCCGTTGATCGCACCCAGGGTGGCGAGCAGCGGGATGGAGGCGAACCCACCGAGCACGCCGACCGCGGCGACCATCTGGCTGGCCGCCGCGAGCAGCGCGGCGCCCTCCAGGATCAGCCTGCGCGGCAGCCGATCGGCGAGGACCCCTCCGAAGAGCATCAGCGCCACGCTGGCGATCGCCCGCGTGGCGACCACGAGGCCGAGATCGGCCGCCGAACCGGTCAGATCCAGCACGGCGAAAGCCAGCGCGACCGGGGCCATGCCGTTGCCCAGGTGGTCGATCGTCCTGGCCGCGGCGAGCCACCGGAAGTTCTTGTGCCGTAAGGGCTGGACCGCGCGGCTCACTGCTCGTTCATCTCGAACAGGGCCATGGTGGTGCTGGTGCGGATCGTCCCCGACGCGTGCGGCGGCATGGCTCCGGCGTGCAGTCGGCGGGCGAGTTCGAGCGCCGCCGTCCGGATCTCCGACCACAACTCCGGCGTGACCCACAGGTCGGCGTCGACGACCGCGTTCTTCGACCCCGGTTTGAAGCTGTCGGCTCGCCGGCGCAGTTCGGTGCTGAGCGCGGCGGCCATCAGCACCTGCTCCTCGCCGATCGTCATGGGCATGTTGGCCCCACTGGACGGGTCGTGGCCGTAACGCTTGGCCTTGCCCCCTCGCACCGAAACCTCTTCCATCACCTCGACCAGCCCTGCCTGGCGGAGCATGCGCAGGTGGTAGCTCACGTTGGCTTGCGTGTCGCCCAGTTCGCGGGCGAGTTCCGCGGCGCTCATGCTGGTGCCGGTCAGCAGCGACAGGATCCGTAGTCGAAGCGGATGGGCGAAGGCGCGCAGACGTGCGGTGTCAGAGTCGTGCATGCCGGCATTGTTCACCACCTGATACGGAAAGCGCAAACATGTCTTTGGGAGTCAGGGCGGGCACCGGTCCGAGCCGATCGAGCAGCAGCCCAGGTGCAGCACCCCCGAAGGGTCAGCCGTTCGGCTCCCGTGTTCCGTTGAGGGCCTTGCGGAGCAGGGTGGCCAGTTGGTCCCGTTCGCGGGCGCTGAGGTTGGCGGTGGCGGACCGGGCGAACTCGAAGGACACCTCGAAGGCGGCGTAGAGGGCGGCTCCATCGGCGGTCCGGACGATCTGCCGGGAGCGGCCGTCGTCGGGGTGAGGCCGACGGTGGACGAGATCGCGCGCCTCGAGCCTGCGGATGATCTGGGTGACATTGGACGCGTCGCAGCCGAGTTCGTCGGCCAGTTCCCGCATCCCGATCTGCCGGGTGAGCCGCCCGAGCACACAGGCCTGCGCCACGCTCAGCCCGTGCTCCAGGGCGGCCGTTTCGTATGCGCGGTCGTAGGCGTCGACGAAGTCGAACATCGCCCGCTCGGCATCGGTCGATGCGGCGACGGGCCCCGAAGGTGCAGCCATTGGTAGTCAGGGGCGCGGTGCCCGTAGGCCCGTTTCCCCATCCCCCTTTCAATTCCGTGCGTGCGGTTTTCCCGCACACGGCTTACCGATGATCTTCTCGACGTGGTTACGCCGTCTTCGGATAGCGGACGGTTCCGCGTAGGCGGAGCAGGCCATGCCCTTCAAACCACTCACGAGTCCATGCCTGGTGTTGACCCGCCCGCAGATTGCGACCCCGCTTCTTGATCATCAAGCGGCGCAGCATCCACACCACGTAGTCATCCACCTGACCGAACTTTCTGGCGGCATTCCCGGTGCGAAAGTAGTTGCCCCAGCCGCGCAGGACCGGATTGAGATCCGCGATGATCACCCGGATATCCGTTCCCGACCGGCGGCGACCCGTCCGCGTCCGGACCTTCTCACGCAAGCGGTTCATCGCCTGCGCCGAGGGCCAGCGATGCAGGTAGAAGCGGACCACGCCGTACTTCTCCCACATCCGGCCCGAAAAACGAGCCCGGAAGTGACAGCCCAGGAAGTCGAAACCTTCCCGGCCTTCCCTGAGGTCAACAACCTTCGACTTGCCGTGATGCAGCCTCAACCCCAGCGACGTGAGGACCCCCTCTACCACCGCGAGCGCGGCGTGGGCCTGGGCGGCCGACCGGCAACAGACGACACCGTCGTCCGCGTACCGCACCAGCACCCCCACCCCCCGCCTGCTCAGCTCGGCATCGAGAAGATGCAGGTAGATATTGGACAACAAAGGCGAAATCACTCCGCCCTGAGGAGTGCCCGCGACCGTCCGCGCGACTTCCCCATCCGCCATCACCCCCGCCTGAAGCCACAAGCGGATCAACTTGAGAACCCGGCGATCCGACACCCGCCGCCCCACCTCGGCAAGCAACCGGCCATGGTCGATCTCGGCGAAGAAGCTGGCGATGTCGAACTCGGCGACATGGGTGTGGCCATCGATGAACCGTTTACGGATCATCTCCTTGGCCTGCAACGCCGACCGTTTCGGCCGGAACCCGTAGGAGACCTCCAAGAAGTCCGCCTCGAAAATGGGCTCCAGTACGAGCTTGGCCGCCGCCTGCGCCACCCGGTCACGAATCGTCGGTATCCCCAAGGGCCGCTTGCCACCTGAGGACTTGGCAATGTCCACGCGCCTGGCCGGCGCGGGACGGTACACACCTGCCCGGAGATCGTCTTGGAGTTCGGCGAGCATCCGCCCGACCCCGTACTCCTCCACGTGCGCCAGGGTGATCCGATCCACCCCGGCCGCTCCCCGATTCCTCCGGACTCGCTCCCACGCCTCCCACAGGACGTCACCCCGGTGGATACGGTCATACAGGGCGTGGAAACGCCGCTCCTCAGACTGCTTGGCCGCAGTCCATAGCCCGCGTTGAAGTTTTCGCACTTTGGCGATGGACGCTCGCCCATCGGGGTGGTTGGACCGGGTCACCCCGGCCATGCCCTCGCGCTTACCCTCGCCGCGAACATGATCAAAGCGAGGGTCCTTCCCTCCCGGCGCGTTATGGTGCACGCCGATCAGCGGTACTACGACCCCCTCGGACTCCCGCTGCCCTCCGAGCGACTTCACCATCGGCTTATACGCCCGGTCTCTTGCCCGACGAAAGGCGTGGTCAGACGGGTCTCTCCTGTTCCGGCCCAGACCATGCACACGTGCCATCCTCCGTACCCCGGGAGAACCTGGCGGGCTGACCCTGGAACAAGGCCCACCGGACATGGCCTTCGCCGTGACATGAGCGGCTCGGCTTCTCCGTTGTGAATCTGACGAGGCTGCAAGGTTCGCCTAACGCTACGGCCCGCGTGCTCGCTCCCTCCAAAGAGGCTCTCGACACCCCGCTCAGCCCGCCATGTCTCCACGACGGACCGGGGCCTGCTACCGGGCGCTCCAGTGCCTACCCGGACGGGACTTTCACCCGTGGGCCTGGACCAGCTTCCAGGACGCAACATGGCGCCGATTCTACCAAGAACTTGATGAACTCAAGTATATGTGCCAAGGTGTAGATGCTTGATTGGCTCAAGTATCTACGGGAGGTATTCCGATGACGGTCACCAGCAAGGGACGAGCCCGGGAATGGCACCTGGCGCGACGGCCGCAAGGGCAGGTCTCGGCCGACGACTTCGCGCTGGTCGAAACCCAGATTCCCGAACTGCGGCCCGGCCAGGTCCTGGTCCGTAACACGCACCTGTCGGTGGACCCGTACATGCGTGGCCGGATGGACGACCGCCCGTCCTACATCCCGCCCTTCCCGCTGCGGGCGCCGCTGGAAGGGGGAGCGATCGGCGTGGTCGTCGAGTCCCGTGCGGACGGGGTCAAGCCGGGCCAGGTGGTCGAGCACTTCCTCGGCCTGCGTGAGGCCACCGTGATCGACGCGGCCGGGATCGTACCGATCGACACCGACGATCTGCCCGCCGAAACCCATCTCGGCGTGCTCGGCGCGACGGGCCTGACCGCATGGCTGGGCATCACCCAAGTGGCGTCGGTGCGCTCCGGCGACACGGTGTTCGTCACGGGAGCGGCCGGGGCGGTCGGGAGCATCGCCGGTCAGATCGCCCGGCTGCGGGGGGCCAAGCGGGTGATCGGCAGTGCGGGATCGTCCGCCAAGGTGCGCCATCTGGTCGACGACCTCGGTTTCGACACCGCCTTCGACCATCACGACGGTGCGGCTGGTGCGCGCCTCGCACAGGCCGCCCCGGACGGCATCGACGTGGTCTTCGACAACGTCGGCGGCGCCCAGTTGGAGGCCGCGATCGACCATCTCCGGGTCGGCGCCCGGCTGGCCCTGTGCGGGATGGCCAGCCAGTACGACGGCCGGGAGCCGCACGGCCTGCGGAACCTCTACCAGTTGGTCACCAAGCGGGCGACCGCGCGCGGCTTCCTGGTCACCGACCACCAGGACCAGATGCCCGCCTTCCGCGCCGAGGTGGGTTCCTGGGTACGCTCGGGCGAGATCGTCCACCGGCAGACGGTCCTGGACGGCATCGAACGGATACCCGAAGCCCTGCTGGGCCTGCTGCACAGCGGAGCGCCCACGATCGGCAAGGCCGTCGTCCGGCTCCAGGAGCAGGCATGACCCGCACAGTGCTGGTGACCGGAGCCCGAGGCAAGACAGGACGCGAGGTGGCCGCCCGGCTACGCCGCTCCGGCATCCTCGTCCACGCCGGGTCGTCGCAGCCCGCCAGGACGCCGGACACCGGAACCCATCCGGTCCGTTTCGACTGGGACGACCAGGCGACCTGGCGCGCGGCGGTCGCCGCCGTGGACGCGATCTACCTGATGCGCCCCGACCGTCCCGACGCCCCCGGACTCGTCGCCGAGCTGGTCGAGGTGAACCCGGACGCGCATGTCGTCCTGCTGTCAGAGCAGGGGGCCGAGACCCTCTCACCGGACCACTGGGCGCGCCGGGTCGAGGACGCGGTCGTCACTCGGGCCGCTTCCTGGACCCTGCTCCGTCCGTCCTGGTTCCACCAGGTCCTGACCGACCCTCGGTTCTACCGCGACGCCATCCGGGACGACCGCGTCCTGAGCCTGCCCTCGGGCGGCGCCCCGATCGCGTGGGTGGACGCACGCGACATCGCCGACGTCGCCGTGGCCGCGCTGCGCGCGCCGGAGGATCACCACGGCCGGGCGCACACGATCACCGGTCCGGACGCGGTTCCGGTCGCGAACGTCGCGCAGGAGCTCTCCGCGCGTCTCGGCCACCGGATCCGCGCCGAGGACCCGCCCCCGCGCGAAACCCTCGACGGCCTCGACCCCTGGATGGCGGGCATTCTCGACGACCTCTACCACCGCGTCCGGCACGGCGGTTTCAGCGAGCTCTCCCCCGCCGTGAAGCGGATCACCGGGCGCGAGCCCACCTCGATGGGCGAGTTCATCGACGCCCACCTCGACCAATGGAGGAGAAGCCCGATGCCGGCCCCGTAGCCGCGTACCGGCACCTCCCTTCCAGGAAGCTCGGCAGCCGAGACAGCACGCCATCGCGATCGCGGCGGCCGTCAACGCCGACGGCGCCGCCCGCGCCCACCCCGACCCTCCGCGGATCGCGTCGTCGGGGCGAGGCTGGATATCGTGGCTGGAGCAGCTCCGGTGCGAGGAGGTGGCGTCGTTCTCACCTTTCAGGTGCTCGGTCCCCTTGCCGCCTGTTTCGACGGCGAGCCGGTGGCGCTCGGACGGCCACGGCAACGATCAGTGATCGCCCGGCTGCTGGCCGCCGGGGGGCAGGCGGTCTCCGTCGACCGGCTGATCGAGGACGTGTACGCCGACGAGGTGCCGCCCAAGGCGCTGGCCGCGGTGCAGGCCTACATCTCCAATCTGCGCCGCGTGCTGGAGCCGGACCGCCCGCCGCGTGCCCCTGCGAAGGTGCTGGTGACCGTCCCGCCCGGATACGCGATCAGCGTGGATCCGATGGCTGTCGACGCCTGGGCCTTCGAACGCGCGGTACGCGATCCGACGGGTACCCCCGAGAAGCTGGCCAAGGCCCTGGAACTGTGGCGCGGACCGGCATATGCCGAGTTCATGGGGGCGCACTGGGCCGACGCCGAGATCGCCAGACTGGACGAGTTGCGGCTGTCAGCCCTCGAACGGCACGCGGACGCGGTGATCAGGTCGCGCGGGGCGGCGTCCGTCGTACCGGATCTGGAACGGCTGGTCGATGAGCATCCGCTGCGCGAACGGGCCTGGGCGTTGCTGGCCAGAGCGCTGTACCGGTGCGGCAGGCAGGGTGAGGCGCTCAGCGCGCTGCGGAGGGCTCGCGCTCGGCTGGCCGAGGATCTGGGGATCGACCCAGGGCCGGAGTTACGGCAGTTGGAGGCCGATGTCCTGGCGCAGGCGGCGCACCTGACGGAGAACGCGTCGCCGCAGGTCGTGCCTGAGCGCCCGGTCGTGCTCTCTCAGCCCTATGTGGGGAGGCGGGCCGAACGCGTCGCGGTCGCGGCGGTCGAGAGCGGCGTCGTGTTGGTCAGCGGTGAGCCCGGTGCCGGCAAGACCGCCCTGCTGGAGCAGGTGCGGGTCGCCAAGGGCTGGACGACCGGCTGGGGACGGTGCCCGGAATACGAGGGCGCGCCTCCCGCCTGGGCGTGGGCCGAGCTGCTGCGCTCGTTGACGGCCCGTACCCCGCCGGAGGATCCGCAGGCCCTGGCGCCGCTGCTCGCGGACGTGCCCGCGGCGGGCGATGTGGCGGCGGCGCGGTTCCGCCTGCACCAGGCCGTCGGCGCGTTCCTCGCCTCCTGCGCGCCCGTGCTGATCGTTCTGGACGACCTGCACCGCGCCGACGCGGAAACCCTGGCGCTGCTGACTCATGTGGTCTCGTCCGCCAAAGGGTTGCCGGTGGTCGTCATCGGTTCGTATCGGCACACCGCGATCACCGATGACCTCGCCGATGCGCTGGCCACGTTGGCCGCGCATGAGCCGATCCGGATCGAGCTGACCGGGCTGGCTCCGGCTGAGGTGGCTGATCTGGTACGGCTCATCTGCCCGGCCGACGACGACGTCGTGGCCCAGATCGCCGAGCGCACCGGCGGCAACCCGTTCTTCGTCAGAGAGATGGCCAAACTGCTGAACGCGGAGGGCACGCTCGCCGTACCGGCCGGGGTTCGTGACGTGCTGCGCCGCCGGGTCGCTCGTCTTCCCGCGCCCGCCCAGACCGTCCTGCGCACGATCGCGGTCATCGGCCGGGAGTGCGACCTCGACACGCTGGCAGCCGTGAGCGGCGGCGAGGAGGACGGCCTGCTGGACGCCGTGGAAGCCGGACTGGTCACCGGTCTGCTGACCGAGCGGGCCGACGCGCGGCTGGCCTTCTCCCACATGCTGGTCCGCGACATGTTGTACGAAGACATCTCCCGCAACCGCCGGCTGCGCCTGCACGAGCGGGTGGCCCGCGCCATCGAGCGACACCATCCGGACGACGTCGCGACCCTGGCCTACCACTTCACCGCCGCCGGACGATCGCCGGAGGCGGCACACTACTCCGTGCCGGCCGCGCGTCAGGCCGAGCGCCGCTTCGCCCATCACGAGGCCGTGGCGCTGTGGCAGCAGGCGATCGATCACTTCCGGGGCGATCCCCGCGAGCGGCTCGATCTGACGCTGTCCATGGTGTCCGCCATGGCCAACACGGGCCGGCTGGTGCAGGCCCGTGCCCATCGGGAGGAGGCCGTCAGGGCCGCGTTGCCGTACGGCGATGCTGAGTTGCTGGCGCGGGTGATCGCCTCGTTCGAGGTGCCCACCTTCTGGAGCAGCAGGGAGTACGCCCGGCTGGACACCGACCTCGTGGAGGCGGTCGAGCATGCTCTGGACAGCCTGCCACCGGCCGATGGCGTGGCCCGTTGCCGCCTGCTCACCGCGCTCGCCTTCGAGCTGGAGGGCGAGGCGACCGAACGCGGGTACGACGCCGCACGGGCGGCCGTCGCCATGGCACGCCGGCTGGGTGACCCCGAGCTGCTCATCCTCGCGCTCAACGGCGCCTTCCACCAGACCTTCCGCCACGGTGAGCTGGCCGAACGCGAGCAGATCGGCCGTGAGCTCCTCGAACTGTCCGGCCCCAGGGTCACTGTCGAGGCGCTGGGTCACCTCGTCCTCATGCTGTCGGCCACCTGCCGTGCCGATTTCACCGCGGCGGACGCGCACGCCTCGGAGGCCCTGCGGGTGGCGGAGAGCTACGACCTGCCGATCTCCAGGGCCGCGGTGAGCTTCTATCGCGGGCTGCGCGCCGGACTGGCCGGGGACGACCGCGGAGCTGACGCCCACCTGCGGACGGGAGCCGAACTGGCCGGGCGGCTGGGCATGTGGCAGCACGAGGTCGGCCTGCTCGCCCTCGCCAGGTACGGCCTGCATCTGATGCGCGGCGACCTCACGCCGCTGCTGCCCGAACTGGCCGCCCTTTCGGCCCTTGCCGGTTATGAGTCCTGGCGCGATCAATCTGCTGAGCTGTACGCGTTGGCACTGTGTCATGCCGGACGGGTGGCCGAGGCTCGCGAATCGGCCGGCGAGCAGCCGCCACCCATCAGGCATGACTACTTCTGGCACCTTCTCACGACCGTTCGGGGCCTGCTCGGGATCGCTCTCGGCGACACCGCGCGCGTCCAGCAGGCTTACCAGGCACTGCTTCCGTACGCCGGCATGCCGGTGGGCGGCACCGGATACCTGGCCGTCTGGCCGACGGCGCAGGTTCTCGGTGACCTGGCCGGGTACCTCGGCCGGCCCGCCACGGCGCACTTCCGTCAGGCCCTGGAGATCGCCGAGCGGGCAGGGGTCAGGGCGTGGGCCGAGGCAGCGCGATCGCGGCTCGTTCCAGCCTCTGGTACCGGCCTCGGGTGAGGGCCAGCGCGAGCCGGAAGCGCGACCCGACCCGGCGCAGCATGCCGTCGAGTTCCTCCGAGGTCGCCCAACTGGACAGCCACGGGACGGTGAAACGCATCTGGCCGAGCCCGGCCCGCCGGGCTATCCGGTCCTCACACCACTGGTAGGCGTCCGCCGGGACGAAGCGCTTGATGATGGGGAAGACCTCGCTCTCCTCATCGGCGATGTGCTCGACCAGCATCGCGTGCAACTCGCCGAGCGACTGACGCAGCCGGGTCAGGTCCCCGGTGAGGGCGGCCCGGCAGCGGGCCAGTACCGCCTCCAGCGCGAGGTGGTCGTCGGTGAACGGCGCCAGATCGACAGCTCGGCCGGCGGCGCGTTCGATGACGGGCCACAGCAGGTCGTCCTCGTTGGTGTGATGATGGTCGACCTCGAACAGCAGGAGAGTCGCATAGCGGCGGATCGCCGCGTCGCCGCCGCCGTGGTCTTCGGCCAGGCGACGCAGGTCACCCAGCATCGCCCGGTGGATGACGTACATCGCGGTGAGATCGGGCTCGGGGTCTTCCGGGCGTCGTACGGCAACGGCCGGGATCTGAATGGTTCGGGTCATCTCCATGGCCTCAGCCTGCGCCCGGCCACTTGTCACCGATCAGTCGCCGACTTGCCGCTTGTGCACGAGTTGCTGACGGTGGGCGATGACCGCCGCCTCGGTGCGGGTCGTGGCGCCCAGTTTGCTCAGGATGTGGGAGACGTGCACTCCCGCCGTACTCGGTGAGATGTGCAGCCGGGCGGCGATCTGCCGGTTGCTCAGGCCCTCGGCGATCAACCTGAGCACGTCGTGTTCGCGCTCCGTGAGCTTGTCCTGAGCCGGTCGGGGCCGGCCGAGCAGGGCGATCTCGCGGGCGAGCGGCGCGGCGCCCAGGTCTTCGGCCAGCCGCGCGGCCTGCCTGAGGCGGGCCGTCGCCCCGGCCCGGTCGTCCGCCGCCAGCGCGGCTCGCGCGCCGTGGAACAGGCTCAGCGCCAGCTCGTACGGCTGCCGCAGGTCCCGCCAGGCATCCGCGACGTGGTCCCAGCCGTCGTCCTCGATCAGCGCGTGCAGCATGATCTGCCAGGCGCGGTCGAGCGGCCCGTCCACGCCGAGCGTCGCATCGGCCGCGGCGAGTTCGGCCTGCCGTTTCGCGACCCGTTTGCGCAGGTCCGCACCGTCACCGTGGGTGAGCCGGCTGCGCTGCGCCAATGCGCCGGCGACCAGGACCGGCCGGGCGTCGCTGCTGTAGATCCGGGTGAGCGCCGGATCGGCCAGCGCCCGGTCCAGGAGCAGGCCGGCCCTCTCGTGGTCGCCCTGGGCGACGGCGAGCAGGCAGAGGAGCCGATAGCGGGGGAACAGACCTCCGTCACCGGGGTGCTCCACGTCCGCCGCGGCGGCGGCCGCCCTGGCCAGGTCCCCGCGCAGCAGCGCCAGGTAGCCGTCGAGCGCGCGCAGGGCCTGCCGCGGCAGCGGTGGCGGATCCTCCTGAAGGCTCTCCTCCAGCAGGGCGGACGCCTCGTCCCACGCCCCGGCCAGGATCAGGCTGTATCCGGCGAAGCGCGCGAGTTCGGCGCCCCGGCTGCGGCCCAGCCCGTACCGGCGGGCGTGGCGGATGCCGTCGCGGGCCGCCTCGATGGCGTGGTGCTGGTCGCCCGCCTTGGTGTGCAGCGTGGCCTCGTACATCGGGACGGTCATGAGCAGGTCGTGGCCGTCGAGCCGCGCGGCCAGCGTCCGGGCCTGCGCCAGCATCCCGAGGTCGCGCGTCAGGGACCCGACGCCCAGCAGCCCACGGACCGTCACCGTGGCATCGCCGGTGCGCCGGCCGATGGCGAGCGCCTCCGCGAACAGCTCGCGGGCCCTGTCCGTCTCCGGCAGCAGGCCCATGGCCAGCACCCCGAGCAGCCGCCCCCGCTGAACGCCGTCGGAGGTGGCGGGCACCAGTTCCAGGGCCCGTTCCCAGTCGGCGACGCCGGTCGCCTCCAGCCGATGCCGCAGCCTGCCTCGATGTTCCAGCAGTTGGGCGGCCCGCTCCGGCTCGCGCCGCTCGTCCACGGCGGCCAGCCCGGCGCTGGCGTACTCGACCCCGCGCGCGTAGTCGCCGCTGAGCATGCAGGCCTCGGCCGCGCCGGTCAGGACATCGATCCGGTCGGCGCCCAGCCGCGCCCGCGGGTCCCAGAGTTCGAGGACCTGATCGAGCAGGCGGACCTGCTCCTCGTAGGCGTAGGACCTGCGCGCCTGGCTCGCGGCCAGGTAGGCGGCGGACAGGGCCGGGCCGCGGTCACCGGCGGCGTAGGCGTGCGCGGCCAGCTCCGCGTGGGCGCCGGAGTCGCGCAGGGCCCCGGCGTAGCACGCGTGCAGGCGCGCCCGCTCGCCGGGCAGCAGGTCCTCGTACACCGCCTGCCGGATCAGGGCATGGCGAAAGTCGTAGCCGTCCCCTGCCGTGACGAGCAGGCCGCGGTCGACGAGCTCGCGCAGCAGGGTGTCCAGCTCGGCCCCGTCCTGCCCGGCCACCTGCGCCAGCAGCCGGTGGCCGACCCGGCCGCCCGCGACCGAAGCGATGCCCAGCAGCCCGCGGGCCGGGCCCGGCAGCGACCGCGGGCCGTGCAGCAGCAGGTCGCGCAGGCTGTCCGGGGTCCGCTCACCGGCGCGGGCGAGCGCCTCGACGAACAGCGGGTTGCCGTCGCTGCGTTCGTGGACGCGGCGTACCGCGGCCGTGTCCGGCTCGGCGCCGAGGATCGCGGCCAGTTGCCGGCCCACGCCCTGCCGGTCCAGGCGGTCCAGGCGCAGCGTGGTGGTGCGCGGGCGGCGGCCCAGCTCCGACAGCAGCGGCCCGAGCCGCCCGTCGCCCGTCTCCGGCGGCCGGTAGGTGATCGCCAGGAGCACGCCGGTCTGGGTCAGGTTCCTGGCCAGGAAGCCGAGCAACTCGCGGGTGGCGGCGTCGGCCCAGTGCAGGTCCTCGATCGAGACGACCAGCGGCTGGTCCGCGGCCACGCGCTCGACCAGCGTCAGGACCTCCTCGAACAGCCGGTGCTTGCCGCCTTCCGCGTCGCCCGCCTCGCCGAGCTCCGGGAACCAGCGGGCAAGCTGACGGTAGGGCCCAGGCAGCACCCCTTCGACCCGGATCAGCCTGCGCAGCACCGTCACGAACGGCGCGTACGGCAGGCCGTCACTGCCCAGTTCCGCGCAGGCGCCCTCGACCACCCGCACGGCCGGGCCCAGCGACCGCGCGAACTCGGCGAGCAGCCGCGACTTGCCGATCCCGGCCTCCCCGGCCACCAGCGCCACGGCGGGCCCCTGCCCCACAGCCGTGTCCAGGGCCGCCGCCAGTGCCGACAGCTCCTCGCCCCTGCCGATGAACACCGGGCTGACCACGCGCTCCGCCACCACGGAACCAGCATATAAATACACAGATCACTCGATGCGCAACGGCTGTTTACCCGGTCACTGTCGAAGCATGACAGCCACGTACCCCCTGCGGACCATCCGCGCCGACGAGCTCGACGCGTGGGCTCGCATGATCACCACGACCTACGGCCAGGACTGGTACGAGGGCGGCCTCAGGAACGCCGCCGTCTCCATCGAGCCCGGACGCACGATCGCCGCCTTCGACGGCGAGGAGATCGTCGGCGGCGCGTCGATCTACGGCCGCGTCATGACGATCCCCGGCGCGGTGACGCCCGTCGCCGGCATCACGCTCGTCGCGGTCCTGCCCACGCACCGGCGCCGCGGCATCCTCACCGAGATGATGCGCAAGCAGCTCACTGACCTGCACGAATCAGGCGGCGAACCGATCACCGCGCTCAACGCCGCCGAGGCCACGATCTATGGCCGCTTCGGCTACGGCGTCGCCAGCCACGTGGCCGAGATCCAGGCCGACAAGAAGCTCCTGGCCCTGAGGCCCGGCACCGACCTCGGCGACGGGACGATCCGCCTGCTCGACCGCCGGCAGGCCCGGCCGCTGCTGGAGAAGGTCTACGACACCGCCCGCCTTGCCGGGGTCGGCTGGGTGGACCGTACGGACCGGTTCTGGGAGGCGAGGCTGGCCGACGGCGAACGCGCGCGCGACGGCGGGACGGCACTGCGCTTCGCCGTCCACTTCGAACCCGGCGGCGAGGTCACCGGCTACGCCCTCTACCGCTCCAAGCCGCGGCTGGCGCAGGTCATCGAGGTCGCGGCCACCACCCGGCAGTCCAACGCCGCCTTGTGGCGCTACCTCATCGACCTCGACGCCCACGCCGGCCTCAGCTACGACGGAGCCGTCGACGACCCGCTGAAGCACCTGCTGACCGACCCGCGTGCGGCCCGCACCACCGTGATCGACAACCTCTGGGTCCGCCTGGTGGACGTCGACCGCGCGCTGACGGCACGCCGCTACTCGGCCCCGCTGGAGCTGGTCCTGGAGGTGCAGGACACGTTCTGCCCGTGGAACGCGGGGCGCTACCGCCTGCGGGCCGACGGCGACTCCGTCACCTGCGAACGCACCCGGACCCGGCCCGACCTGCGACTGACCTCCGCCGAACTGGGCGCGGCCTACCTGGGCGGCACCACCCTGGCGGCCCTGGCGGCGGCCGGCCGGGTGGAGGAACTGCGCCCCGGGGCGCTCGCCGCCGCCTCGCTCGCCTTCCGCGGCGAGCGGGCACCGTTTCACCCCTCAGGCTGGGCGTTCCCCGCCTTCTGATCGGCGTCCGGCCGGATCCAGGCACGCCCGGAGGACCAGATCGTCCTTGACGTCACCGCGACCGCTCTCGGCGGGCCCCGGCCTCGGCCGGTCGCCCTACGCTCCTGGGCGTACCCGGACGGCCTCCCTCCGGCCGACGCCCGGACCTGGGCGAAGCGGCGAGGATGAGGCCGTCGGGTTCGGGGAGGGAGGCGGGTGCGATGCGGCCGCGTATCAGGAAGACGGTCCTGGTCGTCCACGTCATCGCAGCGGTGGCGTTGCTCGGTGAGGTGTGGGCACTGGTCGTGCTGAACACGGCGGCGACCCTGGCGGAGGAGCCGGAGCTGGCGCACGCCGCCTACCGCCTGATGCCGTTCCTGGTGTTCGCGGGCGGGATACCGCTCAGCCTCACCGCTCTGGCCACCGGCGTCACGCTGGGGCTGAGCAGCCATTGGGGGGTGTTCCGCCACTCCTGGGTGGCGGCCAAGCTGGTCCTGATCCTGGGCGTCATCTGCCTCGGCGCGTTCCTGTTCGATCCCGTGGGGATGGCCGCCGCCACCGCGGGCGGACGGGGCGTCGCGACGGACCGGCAGTGGGGCCAGGTGGCCGTGCCTGCCGCGCAGTTGGTCATGCTGGTGACGGCGACGGCGCTGTCGGTCTTCAAACCGCGACGCAGGATCCCCAGGACCCGGGGTGATCATCCGCAATGAGGGGCGTGGGCAGGTGGTCGGCCATCACGATCTGCGCACTCGTGGTGATCGCCGAGGGCTACGACCTCATCGTGTACGGCGCGCTGCTGCCGTCCCTGCTGCGGGAGCCCGGATGGGAGCTCACCCGGGCCGACGCCGGCACGCTGGGCAGCGCGGCCTACCTGGGCATGCTCGTCGGCGCCCTGGTCGTCGGCAGGCTCAGCGACCTGTTCGGCCGCCGGCCGTTCGTCCTGGGTTCGCTCGCCTGGTTCACCGTCTGGACGATCGCGTGCGCCCTGGCGGGAGCGCCCTGGCACCTGGGCGTCTTCCGGCTGCTGGCCGGGGTCGGCATGGGCGCGGTCCTGCCCGTCGTGCTGGCCCTGGCCAGAGAGCTGGCGCCGGCGGATCGCACCGGAGTCGTCTTCACCGTGCTGATGGCGGGCCTGCCCGCCGGTGGCATGCTCGCCTCCCTGACCGGGCTGGTCGTGCTGCCCGTCGCCGACTGGCGCGTGATGTTCCTCATCGGCGGCGTCGCCTCGGTCATCGTCCTGATCGTGGCCTTCCTGCGGCTGCCCGACTCGGCGGAGTACCGCGGCCGGGCGCCCGATCCGATCGGGTTCTCCGTGTTGTTCGCACCCGGGCTGCTGCTCAGCACGATGCTGTTCCCCCTGGCCAACCTCATGATGTTGCTCACCTGGTACGGGCTGAACACCTGGCTGACGACCCTCATGCACGACCTGAGTCACCCGCTCGCTTCCGCGCTGCGGTTCTCCACGGTGCTCAACCTCGGCGCGCTGGCCGGATCGTTCGCGCTGGCCGCGCTGTGCCTGCGCTGGGGAACCAGGCGGGTCGCGGGGCTGAGCGCCCTGCTGGCGGGTCTGGGCATCCTGGGCTGCGTGCTGCACCCGGGCAGCACCGTCGTCTTCCTCGGCCTGATCGCGCTCATCGGCGCCGGTGCGCACAGCGCGCTCAACCTGATCACCGCCTCTGTCGCCGACTCCTATCCGGTCGCCCTGCGCGCGACGGCCATCGGCTGGACCCATGGGCTCGGCCGCGCCGGCGCCATCGTCTCTCCTTCGCTGGGCGGCTGGATCCTGGAGGCCGAGCTGGGACCGACGATGGTGCTCGGCGCCTTCATGGTCACCGCGGTGCTGGGTGCGGTGTTCCTGGGCCTGCTGAGCCTGGGGCCGCACCGCTGAGCATCCCGGTCAGGCGCGGTCACCGTCGTAGGCCGCGAGGAACACCTGCACCGCCTCGTCGGCGATGCGTTCGAGCTCTTCGATGGGTGGCTTGGCCAGCGTGCCGGCGAACATCACCTGGTTCATCGGCTTGTACATGATGAGCCCGGCGAACTGGTAGGCGGCCAGGGTCGGATCGGGCAGCTCGCGTAGCATCCCGCGCTCGGCAAGCCGCTGCATCGCCTCTCCCAGAAGCACCAGCGACCGGTGGAAGCCGTGCTCGAACCAGGCTCCGGACAGCTCGGGGAACCGGTCGGCCTCGGCGATGACCAGCCGGCGCAACTGGATGACGTCCGACCGGGTGAGGCTTTCGAGGAAACCGCGCGCGACTTCGCGCAGCGCCTGCCGCGCATCGGTGGCCTGGTCGAGACGATGGGCGGCCTGCCCGAATCCGTTCACCAGTTGATCGTTGGTGCCCAGGATGATCTCGGCGAACAGGCGTTCCTTGTCCTCGAACTGTTTGTAGACGGTCTGCTTGGACACGGCGGCTCGGGCGGCCACCTGATCCATGCTCGCTCCCAGATAGCCGTTCTGCAGGAACACCTCGGTGGCCGCCTGAAGGATCGCGCGTCGCTTCCGCTCGGTACGGCCGACCTCCATGTCGTCGTCCGGCTTGACGGCCGCCGGCCGGCCGCCGCTCTGCTGCGTCCGCTCTCGTGGGTTCACGTCACCTTCCTCAAAGTCGAACTGAACGAAGAGTACTAGACAGTTCCGTACGCCCGTCAGTACTATACCGTCCAGTTCCACTGATAAACCTTGAGGAGTAGCCATGTCACGCACGGTGAACGTGCCGGGTGCCCAGATCTCCTACGAAGTCCGGGGCAGCGGGCCGGTGCTCGCGGTCATCGGCCATCCCATGGACGGCAGCGGCTTCGCCGCGCTCGTCTCGAAGCTGACCGAGCACTACACCGTCGTCACGATCGATCCCCGGGGATTCGGGCGCAGCACGATCGCCGACCGTGAGCAGGACGCGATGCCCGAGGTGCTCGCCGACGACGTCAAGGCGGTGCTCGACCTCGTGGAGCCGGAGCCCGTGCACCTGTTCGGCAACAGTGGCGGTGCGGTCATCGGTCTCGCGCTCGTCGCCAAGTATCCGGACCGGCTCCGCACTCTCGTCGCCCACGACCCTCCCCTGGCCGACCTGCTGCCGGACAGGGAGCAGGCGCGGGCCGCGCTCCATGACATCCATGACACCTACCGCGCCCACGGCCAGGGGGCGGCATGGGGCCAGTTCTTCGAATTCGGCGGCTTCGAGGCGCCCCCCATGCCGGACGGCGAGCCGCAGGAGCCGTCCGAGGAGGACGTGGCCGCGGGCGAGCGCCTGTTCGGTCATGGCCTTCTGCCGATCACGCTGTACGAACCCGACCTCGCTGCCCTGCGCGCGGCATCCACCCGGATCGTGGCCGCCGGCGGTGGGGCCTCCGTCGGCACCTTCCCCCAGCGTGCCGCCGCCGCGCTCGCAGAGCGGCTCGGCACCGAGCTGGTCGACTTCCCCGGGAACCACGGCGGCTTCGACAGCCATCCGGAGGAGTTCGCCCAGACCCTCCACAAAATCCTGAGCTAGCGGTACGCCGCCCGAAGACAGGTGGGGACGACCACCGGCCGGGCGGTCCGACGAGAGGAGACAACGTGACCTCGTCCTCAGCACCGCTCAGGGCGACGCGGCGGGAGTGGACCGGGCTCGCCGTGCTGGCTCTGCCCACCCTGCTACTGGCGTTGGACACCAGCGTGCTGTATCTGGCCCTGCCGCAACTGGCGGCGGATCTCGGCGCCAGCGGCACCCAGCAGCTCTGGATCACCGACATCTACGGATTCCTGCTCGCCGGTTTCCTGGTTACCATGGGCGCGCTCGGCGACCGCATCGGCCGCCGCCGGCTGCTGCTGATCGGCGCCGTCCTGTTCGGGGCCGCCTCGATCCTGGCCGCCTGCTCCGGCAGCCCGGAGACGCTGATCATCGCCCGTGCCGTGCTGGGGATCGCCGGTGCCACGCTGATGCCGTCCACCCTGGCCCTGATCACCAACATGTTCCGCGACCCCCGGCAGCGGACGACCGCGCTGGCGGTCTGGGTGAGCTGTTTCATGGGCGGCGTCGCGGTCGGCCCGGTGGTCGGCGGCGCCCTGCTGGAGAACTTCTGGTGGGGCTCGGCCTTCCTGCTGGGCGTCCCGGTGATGCTGCTCCTGGTGGTGGTGGGCCCGCTGCTGCTGCCCGAATACCGTGACCCGGCCCAGGCCGGACCGCTGGACCCGCTGAGCGTGGCGCTGTCCCTCGCGGCCATCCTGCCGGTCGTCCACGGGCTGAAGGACCTGGCCGCCAACGGGCTGCGACCCGAGGCGGCGGTGGCCATCGTGGCCGGTCTGGCGCTGGGAGCGGTGTTCGTCCGCCGTCAGCGCGTCCTGGCGGCGCCGCTGCTGGACCTGCGCCTGTTCGCCGGCCGCCAAGTGAGCGCCGCACTGACGCTCGGGCTGCTGAGCGGCGCCGTCATGGGCGGGGTCTGGCTGCTGATCAACCTCTATCTCCAGACGGTCGCCGAACTGTCCCCGCTGCACGCCGGACTGTGGCAACTGCCCGCGGTGCTGGGGATGGTCGTCGCCGGCAACCTCGCGCCACGCCTCAGCCGCCGGTTCCGTCCCGGTGCCGTCATCACGGCCGGGATGGCGCTGTCGGCGGTGGGCTTCGCCGTGCTGACCCAGACACCCACCGCCGACGGGCTGGCCGTGCTGATCCCCGCGTTCGTCGTCATCATGATCGGGGTCGGCGTCGGGTTGCCGCTGGTGCAGGACCTCATCATCGGCGCCGCACCACCCGAACGCGCCGGCTCGGCGTCGGCGATGTCGGAGACCAGCGGCGAACTCGGTGTCGCGCTGGGCGTCGCCGCCCTCGGCAGTGTGGGTACCGCCATCTACCGCAGCCAGTTCACGCTTCCCCCGGGAGTGCCGGAACACCTGGGCCAGAGCGCGCGGGAGGGCATCGTCGGCGCGGTGATCACCGCGCCGCGGCTGCCCGCCGAGATCGGCGCGGAACTGCTCGGCAATGCCCGGGCCGCGTTCACCTCCGGCCTCACCACGGTGGCGGCCCTGAGCATCGTCGCCTTCCTCGCGCTCGCCCTCGTCACCGCTACGGCGCTGCGCGGGGTCCGCTCCCCCGGCCCTGCCGCGCCGGAGCAGCCGGACCCGATCGAGCCGGAGCCCCGCGCGACCACGATGACCACCGAACAATCATCACCCGTGAACATCTCCGCCTGACCATTTCGAACACCGCAGTACCGAAGGGAACAGAAAATCATGCGCAAGATCTTCGCCGGCCTGTTCATGTCCCTGGACGGCGTCGTGGAAGGGCCCGACCAGTGGCAGCACGACTTCGACGAAGGCATGGCCGCCGAGATGCAAGCCCAGCTCGACGCCCAGGACGCCGTCCTGCTCGGCCGCGTCACCTACCTGGACTGGGCCTCCTACTGGCCCACCTCCACCGACGAGCCGTTCGCGAGCACGTTCAACAACATCCGCAAGTACGTCGTCTCCGACACCCTCGACACCCTCGAGTGGAACAACAGCGTCCTGCTCAAGGGCGACCTCGCCGCGGCCGTCGACGAGCTGAAGCGGCAGCCGGGCAAGGACATCGGCGTCGGCGGAAGCGTCAGCCTCGTCCGCTCCCTGCTGCGGCAGAACCTCCTCGACGAGCTCCGGCTGCTGGTGCACCCCGTGGTCGTCGGCCAGGGCCAGCGGCTCTTCGACGGCCTGCCCGCCATGCGGCTGGACCTCGCCGAGGTCAAGAGCACCAGCAGCGGGACGGTCATCATGGTCTACCGCAAGCAGACCTGACCCGTCCCTTCACGAAAGCCCGTCCGGACCACGGGGGCGGACCAGGCCGCTCCCGTGGTCCGGGGATCGACGGGCCTCGCCCACCCCTCACCGGGAGTTCGGCATCATGAACAGCGGGGCTGATGCTCACCGTCCCCGGTCTGGTCGCCTCCCTCAGCGCGCTGCTGGTTCCCGTCGTGATCGGGCGGCTGGACCGCCGTACCGTCCTGCTCGGCCTGATCACCTTGACGGTGCCGGCCAACCTGCTGTTCGGTGACCGTGTCGTCCGCGCCGCCGTCGTCACCACCTTCCTGCTGGTCAGTGGTCACATGACGGCCTGCACCTTCTTCAGCCCCGATCCTTCAGGACCATCTCCGGGATCGGCGACGGCCTCATCGGGCCCATCCGCGAGCGCCGCCGCACCAGGCTCAGCGACGCGGGCCAGGCGCCTCTCCCGGAGCGTCACGTCAGCCGCGCGCCTCCGGCACTGACGGCCACCCACAGCACCGCTAGCGCCGCCATCCCGGGCCACGGCGCTTCCGGCAGCAGGCCCGGGGGCGCGGCCAGCAGGTTCAGCGGGTCGATCGCCGTGACGTCCCAGCCGGATGCGGCCACCGCCGCGCGGACCTCACTCGCGTCCCCGGCCGGCCACCAGTCGGTGGGGGGCAGCGGCGGGCGAGTTCCACCGTCGGCAGCGGCTCGCCGAGGACGTCGAACAGCGCCGGTGGGGCGGGTTTGCGGGCGAACGCCGCCGGATCGACTGCGCCGGCGGCCGTTCACTCGCAGTTCTCTTCCATCCTGATCACGCACAGCCAGTCCACCACCCAGAGCCGGTGATCGCCGGTGGCGCGCCCGCTGACGACCTCGAGGTCTTCCACGAGTTCGCCGGACTTCGGCGGCCCGTCACGCTTCGGGAGCTGCTTGCAGGCGTAGGCGGACCATTTCTGTGCTGCCAGCCCGTCCTCGCCGCGCTTGACGCACTCCTCCTTGCTGAACGTCCCGTAAGGGAGTTCTCCGCCCGGTTTTCCGGTCCAGGTGGGGCCGGGCTGTGCTTGCGGCGGGGAGGAGGGCGAGGGAGCGCTCGTCGGCACCGGCGCCTGAAGTGTTCCCGGAGTGGGCGACGAGAAAGGCGTGTCCGCCTTCGTGAGATGAATTCGCTCTTGGGAAGAGGTGTCCGACGTTCGGCCTTCCGTCGGCGTGGTGACCGCGATCATCACGCTGACCGCCGCACTCGTCAGGACAATGAGCACGGCCGCAGCACCGGAAATGGCGGCTCCGGCCCGCCGGCGGTTTTTCTGTGGGAGTGCCACATGGCCTCCTGACGCTGTTGGCGGCACGTGTCCGGGACGGCTGCGAAGGCATGCGACCCCATTTTCCGCATCTGACAATGGCCGATCAAGGCCATGCGACCGGACATTTTCCGGACTTCGTACGGCACGACCCCGCCACGCCCGCGAGGCGTGACGGGTGCGACCGGCCGGATCGCGCTGTGACCAGGCCAGGGACCGGGCTTTTGGCGGGCATTGCGGATGACGTCAGCCGGATTCAGCGTCTTATGGTCTCGTACACCTCGAAAACCTGGTCGACCGTGGCGGTCAGGCCCGTCACGTCGTTGATGAACGCCCAGAGGAAATCCTCGTCAGGACCCCACTCCGGAATATCGACGCGGGCCTCCACCGGCAGCGGCTCGCCCAGGTCGATCACCGGCTCGCCGTCGTGAAAAAGCATTCCCCGGACCAGCTCGCCATCATCGTGGAGCCACAACCCGTAAATGCTCGACACGCTGGAGAACAGCACCGCCAGAGCTCGCGTCCCTTTCAACGCGCCGAGCGCACCGGTCTTGAGCAGATTGTCGATGTCGGTCGGAATCCGCTGGGCGGGGTCCCACATCTGGCACCAGCCGGCCGTGTCGGCGAGGTGGAGGCGTTGCCAGGGACGATTGCTCCACGCCTGGTCGGCGCTCGATCGGTCACCGCTCGGCAGGTAATCGGTGTCGTCCGGCAGACAGGCGACGACCTCGTCGATCGACCGGCCCCGCACGAAAAGTGCGGAAGTGTTCCATCCCATGCCGGGCAATCTTCGTATCGGCTCACCGACGCGTCAATCGAACCGGTCCAGCCCAACTCGGCGGGCGCCCCGCTCGTCAGGGGCGGCCTCGGCGTGCCGCGTGAGATCCGGATGTTTGGTGATCACTCATGACCCCGTCCAACAGACGCCGGCCCACGGCGCGGCCGGTTCTCGGCTTGCCGGGCCGGCCGATCATCGTGCGCGTCACCGTCCATGCGTGTGCGGCGGCGTAGTCCCTGCCGAGCGCGTGCAGGGTGTCACCGAGGCGGCTCAGCGTCATGGCCTCGCCATGCCGATGGCCGAGGACTCGTTGGATGCGCAACGCCAAGTGGTAGCAGTCCAGGGCCCCGTGCAGGTCGCCTTTCCGCCCCAGAACGCGGGCGAGGCCGAGGTGTGCGGGCGCCTGTCCGGCGGGGTCGTCCAGGCGGCGCGTGGCCTCCAGCGCGGATCGGAGCGCGATCACACGGTCCTCCCAGAGGCCGTGCCTGTGACGTGCCACAGTTAGCGTCGCTATTGCTGCCACGCTTTCGTCATGTTGGGGTGTCCAGGTCTCCTGGTCACAGGTCTTCGACGTAGCTGGCGGCGATGTCGTCGGGTGGGTTGGTGTACAGGCGCAGGTAGCGGTCGTTGGCGTGGCCGAGGCGGCGCTCGAGTTCGGCGCGGTTGTGGCCGGAGGTTTGTGACAGCGCATAGGCAAAGGTGTGGCGGGCGTCGTGCGGGCGCAGCGTGCCGAGCCTGCGCTCGGGGTCGGCCATCTGGGCGTCGTGCAGGCGGCCGATCTCACCGACGATGGTGTTGATCGAGCGGGCCGAGAGGCGGCCGTCGGGGCGGCGGGCGGCGATGGAGGCGGCCGACAGCAGTAGCGCGGTCGCCCCAGTGCTGGCCGCAGCGTCGCCGGGCCGCTCCTGTTGCAGGTAGTCGGCCAGCGCCTGGCGGGCGTCGCGGCCCAGGAACACGGTCCGGCTGGTGCGGCCCTTGCCGCGCACGCCGGTCAGGCGGGCCTTCTTGGCCTGGCGCAGCCGGCCGGGATCGGCCGGCTGCAACTGGTCCAGGTCCAGACCGACCAACTCGGCGCGGCGCAGCCCGGTGCCGAACAGCAGATAGACGATGGCCCGGTCGCGCAGCGGGCGGGCATGGGCGTGAGCACGGGCCGCGGTGCCGCGGTGACGGCGGCCCTTGAGCTCATGGAAGGTTTCGATCCGGTCCACGACGTTTTTGACGGTGCGTACCTGGGCGGCGGCCAGTGCCCGCGGCTGCGGGGCGGGCAGCGGCAATGAGGCCACCTGCTTGGTCGGATCGCCGTGGCGTAGCAGCCCTTCGGGGGCGTGTGCGCTGATCCAGGAGAACAGCGCCGACAGGTGCGCGAGATGGTTGTTGACGGTCGCGGCGGCCATCGGCGCGGCCGTGCCGTCGCGGCCACGGTTGCCGGCGGCGGCCAGGTGATCGCGCCAGGCGCTCACCTCGCGCACGGTGACGGCCGAGAGCCGGTCGTGCCCGAGGCCGCCGGTGATCCAGGCGCCGAAGCGCCGCAGATGCCGGGAGATCTTGGCGGTCACCTTCGCTGAGCGGACCCCGCGCACGGCCAGATCGAGGTAGCGCTCCGTCCATACCGACAGGCTGTCGTCGGCCGGATCGCGGCGCTCGGGGAGCCCGACCACCTTTCGTGAAGTGATTTCGGCGCGATCCTGCCCGGCAGCCGTGGATGCCGAGCTGCGGGTGGGAGACGGCGTGGAGCCAGGTTACTTCACGGAAGGGCTGTTTCCTGAAGAGAAGTGATGCGTTGGCCATGTCCCGTGGACAAGCTCGCCAGGGGGGACAGGGTGGTCGGAGGCGTTCGCCTGCTGAATTGCGAACTTGGCCGGCCGAGGGCTCTTCGAAGACCTCTCTACGTGCTGGCCTCCATGGGTGAGGGCTGGGCGTGCTCGGCGGGGCGGGGCCCGTATCCGGTCAGGCGCGAAGCAGGGTGAACGCCAGCAGGGTGGCCGCTGTGGTGGCCGGCGCCCGTGGAGCCGCTACGCCTCCGGTGACCACGAACAGTGATACCCCTCAGGTGATCAGGAAGGAGCACTGATCCACTCGATCATTGGCCCCTGCCAGTACCGTCCCCGCGAGGTGGGCCTGGTAGTTCGGGCAGGTCGTGATGTCCTCGTGCGAGCAGTTCATTCCGGCTTCGAGGAGATCGAGAGCTGAGCGCAGGGCTGCCATCCTGGCCTGCAGCACGCGCTGGTTGCGGCGCAGCACGTCCTTGCGGGTGGCTGGGTCGCGCGCGGCGAGGAACTCCCGAATATCCGGCAGCGGCAGGCCGGCCTGCTTCGCGATCACGATCGACGCCACCCGGAACAGGTCGTCGCGGGTGTAGCGGCGGCGGTCGCCGGCGACGCGGCCGGGGGAGAGCAGGCCCACCGACTCCCAGTGCCGCAGTACGTGTGTCGGCAGGCCGAAGCGGTCGGCCACCTGGCCGATTGTCATCGGGTTTGACTTCATGTCGACATTAAGTACCACCATGGCGGGCATGTCCAATCTGCTTGCTGTCCTCGACGCCGTCGACGCGCAGCCTATGTCTGTCGAGCTGCGCACACGTTCCTACGAGTTGCTCGGCGACCTCACCGGCCAAACCGTGGTCGACGTCGGCTGCGGCGGTGGCCGCGCGGTCGCCGAGTTGGCCGAGCGCGAGGCCCGCGCGGTCGGCGTCGACCACGACCCCGAGATGATCGCCGTGGCCCGGGAGCGCTGGCCGGCCGGCGAGTTCCACGTCGGCGATGCCTGCGAGCTGCCGCTGGAGTCCGGGTCGGTTGCCGGCTACCGCGCGGACAAGGTGTTGCACACGCTCTCTGACCCCGTGCGGGCCGTGGCCGAGGCCCGCCGGGTTCTCGCGCCGGGCGGCCGGGCCGTACTGCTCGGCCAGGACTGGGACACGATCGTCATCGACTCGGGCGAGCCGGAGACCACCCGCCGGCTGGTCCACGCGAAGGCGGACTCGCTCCCGTCGCCGCGCGTCGCCCGCAGGTACCGCAACCTGCTGCTCGATGCCGGGTTCACCGACCCGGTCGTCGAGGTGCGCACCAGTGTGTTCACCGATGACACCGCGCTCGCCCTGCTGCACCGGATCACCGACGAGGAGAGCTGGCTTGCCGAGCAGGCCGAGCGTGCCCGCACGAACCGGATCTTCGTCGCGGTGCCGATGTTCCTCGTTGCCGCGCAGGGATAGCGATCTGCTGGCTTCGCTGCGGGCGCGAAGCACGCGTCCGTTTGCCCACCATCCATCTGAGCTTCTCCAACAACAGAAGATCACGCTTGTCGGCGCGGTGCTACGCAGTACGGCGTGCAGCCAGCCGACCGCTATGACGACGATTATGAAAGGACATGATGCACAAACGTCAAGATCCGGTGCGTGACGCGGACAAGCCGCGGGAGCCTGCGAACCCCCGCCGCTGGAAGGCGCTGGCGGTGATATGCACGGCGCAGCTCATGCTGATGCTGGACCTCACCGTGATCAACGTCGCCCTGCCCGACCTCGGCGCCGATCTGGGCCTGAGCCGTGGGGCCTTCACCTGGGTGGTCAGCGTCTACGTGCTGTTCCTCGGCGGGCTGCTGCTGCTCGGCGGCCGGCTCGCCGACGTCTTCGGCGCGCGTTCCATGATCCTGACCGGTCTGGTGGTCTTCATCCTCGCCTCGCTGGCCAGTGGCTTGGCGCAAGACGAGAACCTGCTGATCGGTGGCCGCCTCTGTCAGGGCATCGGGGCCGCGCTGCTGTCCCCGGCCGCGCTGCGAGCCCTCACCGGCATCTTCCACGGCGCCGAACGCAACAAGGCGCTGGGCGTGTGGTCCTCTCTCGGAGGCATCGGCTTCGCCGTAGGGGTGTTCGCTGGTGGGCTCCTCACCAGCGGTCCTGGCTGGCGCTGGGTCTTTTTCATCAACATCCCGATCGGCGTCGTCGCTCTGGTCGCCATTCGGGCCCTGGTGCCAGAGCGCCGGATCGCGGGCGCCAACCGGCGCGTCGACGTACTGGGCGCGGTGACCGTCACCGCCGCCACCGGTTCGTTCATTTACGGCATGACCAACGCCGGTGACCACGGCTGGGCGGATCCCGGCACGCTGGTGCCCATCGCGGCCGCTGCCGTCTTGTACGTGGCGTTCACAGTCATCGAACGCCACGTGCGGAATCCCCTGATACGCCCGGACATGCTGGTGCGTCGTCCGGTCGCGACCGGCGCATTTCTCATGCTCGTCGCGGCCGGCGTGACCGTCGCGGACCTGTTCATCACTTCGCAGTATCTGCAGCACCTTCGCGGCTACAGCGCGCTGGAGACCGGCCTGTTCTTCCTGCCCACGGCCCTGGCCACGATGGTCGGTGCCATCGCGGGCGGCCGCCTGGTCGGCATCATCGGCACTCGCCCCGTCGCCGTCGCCGGCCTGGCCCTGGTCGCCATCGGCAACGGACTGCTCATCGGCCTGTCGGCAAGCGGCAACGTCTACGCCCAGGCACTTCCCGGCGCCGTGCTGTTCGCGCTGGGCGGCGCCCCGGTGTTCGTCGCCGCCACCACCGCTGCCCTCGGCCGAGTCACTCAGGAGGAGGCCGGGTTGGTATCGGGTATGGTCTACACCTTCAATCCAACCGGTTCGGCCATCTTTGTCGCGGTGGGCTCCACCGTTGCCGCTTCGGGTCTCGCCGTCACACCCTCGATCGAGGGGTTCACCAACGTCTACACGATGTTCACCGTCGTCGCCGCCGTGGCCGCGGCGGTCTCGCTGGTCCTCGTACCGTCCGGAAAGCCACAGATGACCGGCGTCCCGGACGCCCGCTGACGCGGCCGGTCTCGCCGCCCATCAGTGGGCAGGCAGGCGGGGCCAAATCACGCCGCCTTTTCAGGACCTACCCGCTCCGTTTCAGGCGGCGCACTTCTTGCCACAGTTCCTCGATTGCCCCGAGCCCAGCTCATCGCCACCAAGGCGGAAAACGCCACGTCCCGCAAGACCGCCACTCCTGAACAGTCGCCTGCACCGCTAACCCCAATGCCGGGAAGTTAAGGATCCTGGGTGATGTTCAGGGGTTTGTTGATCTCCGGGACGTGAGAACGGAGATCCAGTAGAACGGGTGATCTCTTACCATCGTCCGTTCGATCACTACTGGATCTCCGTTGGGTGTTGAGTCTGCCAGGTCGGTTGTGGCCTGCGCTATGGGTTCGGTTCGGCAGGTGGCGGCGGGGGTGTTCGCGCCGGGACATCTGGGTGAGCTGACGCAGGTCGTGCCGTTTGAGATGGTTGATGCCGTGCTGGCCGAGGCCGGTGGGGTGGAACGGCGGGTGCGCCGGTTGCCGTCGCGGGTGGTGGTGTATCTGCTGCTGGCGGGTGGGTTGTTCGAGGGGCAGGGGTATCGGCGGGTGTGGGCCCGGTTGACCGCTGGGCTGGATGGGTGGTGGCCGGCGCCGTCGTCGTCGGGGCTGGCTCAGGCGTTGCGGCGGGTGGGGGTCGCGCCGTTGAGGGCGTTGTTTGAGTTGCCGGCCGGTGCGCCGGCCGGGGCCGTGCGATGGCGGGGGCTGCTGGTGTGTGCGATGGACGGCACCACGATGAGCGTGCCGGACAGCCCGGCCAACCTGGGGTGTTACGGGCATCAGAGCGGCTCGCACGGCGGGTCGGGCTATCCCCTGGTCCGGCTGGTCGCGGTGGTGGTGTGTGGTAGCCGCACGTTGCTGGGCGTGGCGTTCGGGCCGTTCGGCAAGGGCGAGACCAGCTACGCGCCGCAGGTGTTCGGCTGCCTCAAGCGGGGGATGTTGCTGCTCGGCGACCGGGGGTTCGCCGTCGCCGGGCTCGTCACCGCGATCGCCGGTCCGGGCGGCAGCGGCGCGGACCTGCTGATCCGCTGCAAGAACGGCCGGAAGTTCGCCCGGCTGCAGACCTTGGCGGACGGATCATGGCAATCGGTGCTGGGCGGGGTGCCGGTGCGGGTGATCGACGCCGAGATCACCCTGACCTTGCGAGGCGGTGGCCGCCGTACCGGCCGTTACCGGCTGATCACCACCCTGCTTGACTCTGCCCGCTACCCGGCGCTGGAGATCGTGAAGCTGTATCACCACAGGTGGGAGATCGAAACGACCTACGCGGAGCTGAAATCGACCATCCTAGGCGGCCGTGTCCTGCGCGCCCGCACCCCTCAAGGCGTCGACCAGGAGATCTACGCACTGCTCACCACCTACCAGGCACTGCGGCTGGCGATGGCCGATGCCACCGCCGGCACCGGCGACCCGGCCGAACGAGCCAGCTTCACCACCGCACTGCTGGCCGCCCGCGACCAGGTCATCCACGCGGCCGGTGTTATCGCCGACACGGTCATCGACCTGGTCGGCCGGATCGGTCGCGCGGTCCTGGACGACCTCCTGCCCGCCCGCCGTGAGCGCAGTTGCCCGCGCATCGTCAAACGAGCAATCTCCAAACACCGCGCCAAAGGCCAGGTAGACCGCACCAACTACCGAACGACCACCGCCATCGACATCCACACCGACCCCGAGTTGACGAACACCCAAGATCCTTAACTTCCCGGCATTGCCGCTAACCCTCCCCAAAACCTCGGTCTAGCCGACTCCGACAGATACCCAACCCCAGTAAGGTTCCTCTAGATTCGTGCGCCTCTGTCGGAATATCCAAGGAACATCATGCCCAACACCAGCCCGCCGACGCGACGATCACTTGAAGTGCGAGAGCTCGACCTCCGGTTACGTGAGTGGAGGGACGAGGACCTACCGGTCATGGTTGAGCTTTTCGACGATCCGGAAATGGATCGTTGGACGCCACTCCGCTCCCCCTTCGACCTGGCCGCCGCTACGGCGTACTTGGCCAAAGCCCAACAGGCCAGGGCGGAGAACCGTGGCATCAACCTAGCTATCACCGTCCAGGACGATCGGCCACGAGGAGAGGTCCTTCTCCGCGGCACGGGAAACCCGGGTGAAGCAGAGATCGCGTACGGAATCGGCCCCCAGTACAGACGGCAGGGGCTGGCCAAGCGAGCTGTTGAGCTGATGACTCTTCATGCCTTCCAGGACTTGAGCATGACCCGGATCCTTCTCCGCATCGAGCCCGCGAACGAAAGCAGCCAGGCGGTCGCCGCCTCCGCGGGATTCCACCTGACGAACGACGCCCTCGTCATCCGGGAGCGAAAAGAAGGCCCTTTCAAGCTGCTGACCTGGGAGCGCACCAGTTGAACGGCAGCGCTGTGCCACGTCCGCCAGACCGGAACAACCGACGATGATCGCCACCGTCCTCGTCGCTTGACTGGCGCCCGAGCCCGGGTCCCGCAATGCCGGGAATCGGCTCGGCAGCGTCACCGCTTTCGCGGGTTATCGCAACCGCGGCACCCGCGGGTGTGGTGGCTGGTCATCGTGGGGACGGACGATAACGAGGTGAGCACCGCGAGCGCACACCACGCACAAGCCAGGCCGGGCAGCGGGGCGCGCCCTGGCCATGAGCCGGTACGAGATGCTCGCGCCGCACCTGCACGAGGGAGTACCGCTGGCGCAGCTCGCCGCGGCCCAGGACGAGGGCGGCGTCTCCTATCGGACGCTGCAGCGGTGGCTGGCCGACTACCGTCAAGGCGGCCTGGACGCCTTGACGCGCCCGGGCCGCCGCGACAAGGGGCTGCGCCGGTTCCCCGACGAGCTCGCCCGCCGGCTCGATCAGCGTGGCGGCGGCGTACGCGGTGTGCAGATAGTGGTCGAGGGCCCGGCGTAGTGCCGCCTGCCGCTCAGCCTCGCTGTCGTACGTCCGGGCGAGTTCGGTGGCGTAGACGTGCAGCAGGGTGTGCAGGCCGTAGCGCCCGGGTGCGGACTCGGTGACGAGGTGGGCGTCGGTCAGTTCGTTCAGCAGCGGCAGCATGTCGTCAACCGGCACCGCGGCCAAACCGGCCATGGCGGCGGCGGTCATCCGGGTCCCGGGGTGCACGCCCAGGAGCCGGGAGAGGCGGGCGGCCGGCTCGCTCAACGTCCGGTAGGACCACGAGAGGACGGCGCGGACATCGATGGCGGTGTCGGGATCGGTGAACTCGTCCAGGGTCTCCCGCGTGCTCAGCAACCGGTCCGCGACCGCCGCCAAGGTCTGATGAGGCTGCTGGATCACGCGGGCCGCGGTGACGGCGAGCGCGAGCGGCAGTTGTGCGCACCGCTCGGCGATCCGCCGCGCGGCGGCGGGCTCGGCGCCGATCCGATCGGCCCCGAGCCTGGTGGTGAGCATCTCGACGCCGTCCTGACGGCTGAGGACGTCCAGGACGATCGACCGGGCGCAGTCGGCGGCCACCAGGCCGGTGAGTCGCGAGCGGCTGGTCACGACCACGGTGTTGCAGGCGCTGCCGGGAAGCAGCGGGCGTACCTGTTCGGCGGTAGGCGCGCTGTCGAGCACGACGAGCGCGCGCCGGCCGTCCATCAGCGATCGGTACACAGGGCGCTCTGGCTCTCCAGGTCCGGTGGGATCTCCCGCTCCGGCACGCGCAGGGCGCGCAGGAACGAGGTGAGCACCTGCTCCGGCCTCGTCATCGAACGACGGGTAGCCGCGTAGGTCGGCCCATAGCTGCCCGTCGGGGAAATGATCGACCGCGCGGCGGGACCAGTGCAGTGCCAGCGCGGTCTTTCCCACCCCGGCGGTGCCGCTGATCAGCACGATCGATCCCAGATTGCGCACCTGGCCGGTGGTCAGGCGGTCCAGCTCGGCGATTTCCCGCCGCCGCCCCACGAACACCGGGATCGGCGACGGCAACTGCCTCGGCACGGGGAGAGCCGTCGCCGGGACCTCCGGGACGTCCGGTCTGTGCCTGAGAACCGTCACCTGCAGCCGGTGCAGCTCCTCGCCGGGCTCGATGCCCAACTCCTCGACGAGGTGTCGCCGCCCGGTGTGATACGCCTCCAGCGCCTCCGCTCTCCGGCCGCTCTGATGCAGAGCCATGATGAGCTGGGCCCAGAACCGCTCCCGCAACGGATGCCGCGCGGTCGCCTCCATGAGCTCGTCAACGAGGTCGCGATGGCGGCCCAGGAGCAGATCGACGTCGAAGCGCCGCTCCAGCGCCCGCAACCGCTGCTCCACCAACCGGCACACCTGCTGTTCGAGAAAGTCGGACGGGACGCCTGCCAGCGGTTCATCGCGCCACTGGGCCAGCGCCTCGGTCAGGGCGGTGGCCTCCGTCTGCGGATCCGACCGTTTGACGGCCATGTCCGCCTGCTCCAGCCAGTATCGGAACCGTCCCAGATCAAGCCGCTCGGGTCGAACCTCCATGAGGTAACCGTCGGCACACGTGACGATGACGGCTCCGCCCAGCAGCGTGCGCAGCCGTGACACGATCAACTGCACGGCGCGGCGCGGCGCTTCCGGCTGGCCCGGCACCAGCCGGCCGCGCACGTATACCTCCAACGGCCCGAGCACGTTGAATGCGAGATCGGTATCTTCGAACACCATTGAACCCCATGAATCCACGGCGCCGTCCATGACCGATTGTCCCCCACCGTCGATCCGGTGACCGATCCGGCCGGGCATTTCCCGGACTTATTACGGACATCGCCCGGCTCCGCTGGAGTGACTCGTGCGATCAGTACGACGGTAGGCGGCCACGACGGCCGCGACACCAGCGATGATCGCCAGCACGACGCCGAGAGCCCTGACCCAGGTGCCCAGGAAGACGCCCGCCGAGGACGGATCCGCCAGCCGGTCGAGTTGGCCGATGGCGATGGCGGCGGCCTCGGCCAGCGCGACCAGCACACCGAGCGCGGGCGTCCAGCGCCACCTGGTGAACACGATCAGCAGCGCCGACCCGACCAGCAGCACCAGACCCGGCGGCACGACCGGCATGGGCACGCCTGACACACCCTGGACGACCATGCCGATCGCACCGGCGATCAATCCGACCACGGCGGCCAGGCGCAGACCGGAAAGCTTGACATTCATCGTCGTGTCCTTTTCTCCGCCTTACCCGAACAGATTCCTGCCATGCCCCCACACTCCCCGGAACGCGCGGCCAAGTCGTCCGTCCACGGTCGTATTCGGCATCTACACTTCACCGCGTACCAAAGCGCGAACTCACTACTCCCGGCCCACTCCCTTTTCCACCGGCAAAAGAAAAGTCCGGCAAATGTCCGGGCACAGCGCTCGGCAGCGCGGCGGGCGTTCACTGCGCGGCGGTCGCCCCCGTACGAGGATGGCCAAGGCGGACCGCCGCACCGGGATCATCAGTGCGAGAGCGGAGCGTCCGTGGTGTCGATCAGTTCGCAGTCGGCCACCGGGCCTTCGGCGACCCGGGCCCAGATGCCCGCCACCTTCTCGTCGTCGCTGACGCTGAACTCCAGCACCCCGGTCTGCCCCTCCTTGATCACCTCCGGGTCGACGACGAAGGCGCCGTCGTGCCCCTCGGGCGGCGGGAACACCGTGAGCGGCGCCTCCTCCTTGCCCAGGAAGCGAGCACGCGGCTCGGGGCCGCACTTCTTGCCCGCGGGCACGTAGCTGACCATGACGTTCGCGCCGAGGTCCCGCAGTTCGGCCTGGAGGGCGGGGTCCTTCGCCTCGTTGATGGTGATGTCGATCAATCCGTCGGACGCCTTGGACACCGCGTACGCCGGGCCGCCAAACAGCAGCGGGACGGCCACCGCCGCAGCGGCGGCGAGCGCGCCCACCGGGGCCAGCACCTTGAACCGGGACAGACGGGTGCGGGGGCTCTGCTCGATCTCGGTCATCACGAACTCCTTGAGCAGTCGGTGACGGCCCTCCGGAAGACCACGCTCAGCCGGCATGTTCATCGAATCTCCTCCGTGACGGGGCCTCGGTCACCTGTTACCTGTCGGGTCGTCGCGGCGAGTTCCCCGAATGCGGCGAGTTTTCCGCGGGCTCTCGACAGACGGGATCTGACGGTGCCCACGGGAGGCCGAGCGCCTCGGCCGCCTGGGCGTAGTCGAGCCCGGCCCAGACGCACAGCGCGAAGACGTCCTGTTCCCGCTTGCGCAGCTTCCCGTAGGCCGGCTTGACCGCGGCCAGTCGCTCGGCGTCGTCCATGCGCCCGATCGCCTCGTCGGCGATGTCGGGCACCGGCTCCTCCCTCGGCATCCGAGACAGCGCATCGGCGTGGCGGCGTGCCGCCCGTCTGCTGTTGCGAGCCACATTGGTGGCGATGTCGAGCAGCCACGGCCGCAGCGAACCGCCCTCGGC
Source organism: Nonomuraea sp. MG754425 (assembly GCF_021699195.1). GTDB lineage: Bacteria > Actinomycetota > Actinomycetes > Streptosporangiales > Streptosporangiaceae > Nonomuraea. Next base: position 68,378 of record NZ_SSXE01000011.1, read on the forward strand.
GTCGATCCTGCCGCGTAACCGCCAAGCCTCCAGGAACGTCAGCGCCATGACGTCCTCGGCCTCGCTCCAGTTGGCGGTCAGACGGAAGGCATGGTTGTGGACGGCCTTGGCGTACTCATCGAAGAGCTGCGAGAAGGCCGACTTATCCCCCGAGCGGATCCGGGCACGCATCGACATATCCACGTATCTGTACTGTCCGCGCGAAGCGTCGAGTTCCCGGCTGCCTGAGCGGATCGACGCACATCACATGAGGCAGACCTCGAAGATGCCGCCACCGGCGGCGCGATCACCGTCGTCTTGGCGATCCGCCTGACGTGTGCGGCGCAGCAGTCCGGCTGCGCCGGTGAGCGGGCCGGCGCGCTTCAACGCGGCCGGCCGGCACGGTGTGCCGGCTGGGTGGCCGCCAGGCTGGCCAGGAGCTTGAGCCGCTCTTCGGAGGTGCTGCCCGGTTCGGCGGTGTAGACGGTGAGGCCGTAGACCGTCCGGCTGGACACGGGCAGGTCGAGAGACCGGTAGGTCAGCTCCAGGTCGCCGACCTGCGGATGCCAGAGCTGCTTGCTGCCGTCATGGCGGATACGCACGTCGTGGGCGGCCCACTGGCCGCGGAACTCGGTGCTGAGCGTGGACAGCTCACCGACGAGGTCGCGCAGGGCCCGGTCGTGGGGCTCGCGTCCGGCCTTGGCGCGCAGCAGCGCGGCGCTGACGACGGCGGCCTCGTCCCAGTCGACGAAGAACTGCTGCGAGCCCGGGTCGAGGAAGACGTAGCGGGCGATGTTGGCGCGGCCGTGCCGCGTGGTCACAGGGCTGTCGAAGACCGGCGCGAGCACGGCCCGGGCCAGCGCATTGCAGGCGACGATGTCCTGGCGGCCGTCGCGTACGAACGCCGCCGACATCGTCATGGAGTCCAGCAGCCACTGGACCGGCGGCGGGACCTGGACGTCCGTGCGGCGCGAAGGTGCGCGGCGGGCGGCGTGGGCCAGATCGAACAGATAGGTGCGTTCGTCCTGGTCCAGGCGCAGGGCCTGGGCGACCGCGTCGAGTACCTCTTCCGAGATGCCGCTGATGTGGCCCTTCTCCAGCCGCGTGTACCACTCGGTGCTCACACCGGCCAGCACCGCGACTTCCTCGCGGCGCAGCCCGGGGACCCGGCGCCGGCCGCCGGCGGGCAGCCCGACCTGCTCCGGGGTCAGCTTCGCGCGCCGGGTGGTGAGGAAGTCCCGGATCTGGGCACGGTTGTCGGGCCGGTCGTCCATGCCTTCCACGGTAACCGCAGCGTTCGCGCGAGTGGCAGCGCTAGAGGGGTTGAGCTTGTCCCCCCGATAAACGCGCTCTGCCGCGTGCGCGGCCGGCCGGGTTTCCTGGGCTCAGCAGGTGGCACCACCAGGACCTCCGACATCCGGGAGCATGACCATGACCGGCAAGACCGTACTGATCACCGGCGCGACCAGCGGCATCGGCGCCCACACCGCACGACTGCTGCTCGACCGCGGCCACCGCGTGGCCGTCACCGGCCGCGACGAGGCCAGACTCAAGTCCTTCCTCGACGAGACCGGCCACCCCGACCGGCTGCTCGGCATCATCGCCGACGCCGCTGACTGGCCGGCCACCCAGGCCGCCGTGACCCGCACCGTGGCGCACTTCGGCGCCCTGCACGCCGCGGTGGCCAACGCCGGCTTCGTCCCCGCCGACCACCCGCGCACCATCGCCGACGGCGACCCGGAACTGTGGGCGCCCATGGTCCTCACCAACGTCCTCGGCCCCGCCCTGCTGGCCAACGCCGCCCTGCCCCACCTCGAGGCCACGGGCGGGCGGCTGGTGCTCGTCGGCAGCGTCGCCGGCCTGAAGAACAGCCCCGCCAACCTCTACTCCGCCACCAAGTGGGCCGTCACCGGCATGGCCGAGAACCTGCGCATGTACGCCACCGGCCGCGGCATCGGCGTCACCCTCGTCAGCCCCGGCATGACCGACACCGCCTTCTGGCAGGGCGGCGTCCCGCCCTTCGCCCTGTCCCCCGAGCCCGTCGCCGAAGCCATCTGCTTCGCCCTCGGCCAGCCGGCCGGCGTCGACCTCAACACCCTGACCATCCGGCCGGTCGGCCAGCCCGTCTGAGGCAGATCCGACGCCCTGCGGCTTGACCGGGGGTGCGGCACGTCAGGCAGGTGCGCTGCCCGGAACACGCCACTGACCGGCAGATTCGGCTGACAGGCCGAGATCGGCCAGGGACGCGATCAGAGCGGTCCGAGGAGGTCATGCGGATCGGCGTCGAGGTCCAGCGTGGACAGGACGCCCAGGAGTTCGCGCTCCTCGTACCGGAAGTGCGACTCCATGATCGCGGAGAGGCCGTCCAGGTGCATGGCCTGCTCGTTCGGGGTGGCGCCCGAGGTGATCGCGCGGTCGAACCGCTCGAGCAGCACCGCGATCATCTCGTGGTCCTGCCGGAGCTTGGCGATCGTGGGCCGCAGCGACGGATGGCGCGCGGACAGTTCGGGAAAGAGGCCGGCGTCTTCGCGGACGTGATGCCCGTCGAGGGCGGCACAAAAGCCCTTGCAGTACAGCAGGAGGTCTGCCCGTGCCGCGGTGGGATCCCCGGCTTCCAGGGATTCGCGCGCGAGGCGCAGTGCGCGGCGCAGGCGTTGATGCGCCGCCTGCAGTTCAAGGTTCCAGGCTGTGAGCCTGTGCTGCTCGCCCTCACCCACGGGTGGGGAACGGGGAAAGGGTCATCCGACCACCTTCCGGATCCGACGCCTCCATGCCTGACGCAGTCCGCCACCGGCACGCGACGCTGCCCGGAACTCTAGACCGACGGCCCCCGGGCGATCAACTCGGGCCGGGCGGCAGGCTCGCGCCGTCCCGGCCTCGTGGTCGCGCAGGCCCGGCCGACCGGGCGGCGGCGATCACGTAGGAACCGGTCATGACCGCATGCATGACATATGCAAGATTTATGCATTCGCTGACCTATGGTGAACTGGCGCGTCAACGGGAAAGGACGCCAACCTGAGCCGATCAGCATGCACTCAGCCAGCGCATTCCAGCAGGGGCAGAATCGCCTTCCGTCCAGCGGCAGATCTCACGCGGCCCATTCACGGTGGCGCGGCGGCAGCACCTTGAAACGCCGATGAGAACGACCGCGCACCCATTAGCCGCATCGCCACGGCGCCAGCACCGAACCCAGGATCTCGGCCATTCGGAAGGACATGGGACATGCCGCTGAGAATTGTCGGCTACAACTTGAGCCACGACAGCAGCGCCTGCCTGGTCGAAGATGGACGGGTCACCGCCGCGCTCGCTCTGGAACGAACCACCGGCGTCAAGCGGGGAATCGTGCCCCCGCACGTGTACGCCCCGGCGATGGCCCGGTTGACACGCGATCTCCTTGCTTCGGCCGGCCTGACGGCGTCCGGCGTCGACTATTGGATCACCACCTCCACGGAGTCACCGGACCAGGCCGCGGAAGACCAGTTGATCGACACCCTGGGATCGCTGGCGGACCGGGACTCCTGCCTGACCCTGCCGCATCCCGGCCACCACCTCGCGCACGCCAGCGCCGCCTTCTACACCAGCGGCCTGCCCGAGGCGGCGGCGCTCGTCATCGATTCGTACGGCTCCCTGATCAATCGCGCGCGCGAGCGGGAAAGCGCTTTCAGCTTCCGCGAAGGAGAAGACCCCCGGCTCGTCTGGCGCAACGTCCGCGAAGACGGCCGCATCGCGGGACGGCGCCGGGACGGCGACCTGTGGATTCCCGGCGAACTGAGCGGCATCGGCGAACTCTATCGGGTCGTCACGCTGGCCCTGGGGTTCTCCGAGAACGGATCGACGTATGACGACGCGGGAAAGACCATGGGCCTCGCCGCCTACGGCCGGCGGCTCTCGCCCGGCAATCTCTTCGTCACCGCCGACGGCGGCTCCCTGTCCTTCGAAAACGCGGTGGACGCCTTGGTCGATCTCAAAGTCGCGGTCCGTCACGGTGCCGAGGTTAAGTTACTCCCCCGCCCCGCCGACGGCCCGATCCAGCAGTTCCACAAAGACCTGGCCGCGCAGATCCAGGCGGAATTCGAAGAAGCCTGCATGCATCTGATCGGCGATCTCCTGACCCGCACCGGAAGTTCGAATCTGGTGCTTTCAGGCGGCTGTTTTCTCAATTCCATGCTCAACGCCCGGGTCGCCCGGGAGTTCGGCCTGGAGAACCTCCACATCTTCCCGGCGGCCACCGACGACGGGAACGCGGTCGGCGCCGCGCTGTACGCCCATCACGTCCTGCTCAAGAACCCCGGCGGCGGCAGCGGTGGCCCGCCGATGCGGCACACGTTCCTCGGCCCCGCGCGCCTGACCACCGCACCGGATCGCACCATCGACGCCCTCGCCAGGGAGTGGGGCCTGTCCGCCGTCCGTCACCACAGCCCGCGTTCGGCGGCCCAGGCCGGCGCCCGGGCCATCGCGCGGGGCGAGATCGTCGGCTGGTTCCAGGACCGGGCGGAGTTCGGGCCGCGCGCGCTGGGCTCGCGGTCGATCCTGTGTCACCCCGGAATCGCCGGCATGAAGGATCGGCTGAACGCGCGGGTGAAGTTCCGGGAGTCCTTCCGGCCGTTCGCCGCCTCGATCCTCACCGAGCACGCCGCGCGATGGTTCGACCTCCCGGCCCGCGACAGCCCCTTCATGCTGATGATCTGCCCGGTCCGGCCCGAACGCGCCGGGCTCGTGGCGGAGGTCGTCCACGTCGACGGAACCTCCCGGCTGCAGACCGTCGGCCCGGACCTGCCCGGCGGCTTCCGGGCGCTCATCGAGGAGTTCCACCGGCTCACGGGCCTGCCGCTGGTCCTCAACACCAGTCTGAACATCCGGGGCAGGCCGATCGTCGAGGATCCCCGCCACACGATGGAGTTCCTGTACGGCACCCGGCTCGACCGCCTCTTCCTCGGCGACCACGAGATCGAGGGCCCGGACCTCGCCGCCCTGTGCCCGCAGCGGAGCGAGGCGGTCCCCGCCCGGCAGTCCGGCCCGCACGTCGGGCAACTGCTGGAGTACGCGACGGGCGACCTGCCGGTCAGGAAGATCGCCATCGCCCTGGGCGTCACCGAGGACGAGGCCGTGGACCTGACCCTGGACCTGCGCCGCCGCGGGCTGGTGCGCTGGGCGGGGGTCCCCGCACTGGCCGAACCCCGCTTCCCGCTGCCCCAGTACGACGCAGAGGGGGGCGGGTGAGCCGGGCCATGACCATCGATCTCGCGGATCCGGACCTCTACGCCTCCACCGGCGGCCTGACCGAGCTGAGGTTCCTCCAGGAACGCCACCCCGTCTACTGGAACGACCTGGGGGACGGCGCCGGTTTCTGGGCGCTGACGCGTTACGCCGACGCGCTCAAGGTCTACCGGAGCCCCCGCGCCTTCACCTCGGAGCAGGGCATCCAGGTGGGCCAGCTCACGGCGGACCGCCTGCCGGCGGCGGGCAAGATGCTGGTGCTGTCCGACCGCGGCGAACACCGTCGCATCAAGGCCGTCATCAGCAGGCACCTGACGCCGGCCGCGCTGCGCGCACTCCTCCCGGACGTGCGCGGGGCGGCGCGCGCGGCCATCGGCGAGTTCACCGACGCCGGGCCGTTCGACTTCGTCACCGAGGTCGCGAGCCGCCTGACCATGGCGGCCCTGGGAGGTCTGCTGGGCATCGACCCGGAGGAGCGCGGAACGGTGGCCAGGTGGACGGAGACCGCGTTCGGATCCACCACCGGGCCTGAGGCCGCCGTGGTCTCGCCGGCCGAGGTGACGACCGCCAACACCCAGCTCTTCGTCCACTTCGCCGGCGTGCTCGCGCGACGTAAGAAGGATCCACGGCCCGACCTGCTGAGCGCCCTGGCGAACTCCCGCTCCGCGGCCGGCGAACGGCTCAGCGACGAGGAGATCCTGTTCAACGTCCACCTCCTGCTGGCCGGTGGGCACGAGAGCACCCGGCAGGCGCTGACCGGATGCGCCGTGGCCTTCGGCGAGCATCCCGATCAGTGGCGGCGGCTGCGGGCGGACCCGTCACTCGTGGAGACGGCCGTCGAGGAGGTCCTGCGCTGGTCCGCGCCGAGCCTGAACGTCATGCGTACCGCCACCGAGGACGTCGAGATCGACGGCACCCTCGTCAAGGAAGGGCAGCGGGTGACGATCTGGAACCCGATCGTCAACCGGGACGAGAGCGCCTTCCCCCGGGCGCACACCTTCGATGTCGGCCGCACGCCCAACCGCCATCTCACCTTCGGCGCCGGCAGCCACTTCTGCCTGGGCGCCTGGTTCGCCCAGCAGGAGCTGCGCATCCTCATCGAGGAGCTGGCCGTCCGGGTGACCCGCATCGAAGTGACGGGCGGCGCGCGGCGGTCGCGATCGAACCGCACCTGGGGCTACGACCACCTCCCTGCCCGCCTGCTCAGGTACGAAGGGGGACACGATGCGAAGTGAGGCACGGACCTGGTCGCAGGTCTCGGAGCACCAGCTCGCGCGCATGTGGCCGGTGCGCGGCACGTCCGGCTCCCGCCCCGTCAACGCCGTCGCCCACCTCGTCTGTCACCTCCCCTTCGACGACGCGCGCCTGCGCCGGGCGGTCAGCCTGACGGCCGTCCGGCATCCCGCGCTGCGCAGCCGGTTCGACCTGCGTCCCGGCCAGGAGCCACGGCAGGTGGTGGACCCCGCCGCCGAGCTCGCCCCCGCCGTCGAGGATCTGCGCGGCCGGCCCGATCCGGGCGCCGAGCTGCGCCGGTGGATCCGGGCGGAGGCCGCGAAGCCGTTCGAGCTGAGCCGGGCCCCGCTCGTGCGGGTGAGCGGCCATCGCGTGACGGAGGCGGAGTTCCACCTCGTCCTCGTGGCCCACTCCGCCGTCCTCGACCGTCACAGCCTCACGGACCTCCTCCTGGACGTGCTCACCGCCTACCGCACCGCGCCCGCCCGCGGCGAAGCGGCCTGGCCGCCTGCGACCGTCACCCTGCCGCGTCCCGACGCGGCGGCGGTCCAGGCGTGGGCCGCCGGCTTTCGCGAGGTCGCCGCGGCCGCGCCCGAGCACTGGATCGCCCCCGCGCGGGAAGGGCCCGCCGGAGCGGAGCCAGGCCCGCCGCCGCGGCTGACGACCGAGCTGCCACCGGAACTGGTCGGCGAGCTGCGGCGGGCGAGCGACCGGCACGGCGTCTCGATCGCCGACATCCTGCTCACCGTGCACGGCAAGGCGGTGGCGCTGAGCACCGGCCGCTCCCGTGTCGCGATCGAGGTGGAGACGGATCTCCACGACCTCGGCGGGCCGCGTCCCGTGGGCATGCTGACCGCCGTCCTGCCCGTCCTGGTCGCGCTGCCGTCCTCCTGGCAGGCCGCGGTCCGCCGGGTACGGGACGCCCGCACGGCCGCCCAGGACGCCCGCGCCTTCTCTCCCGCGCGGCTGCACCGGATCCGCGGCGTGGACCGGGTGCTCGACGCGACCTTCGTCTACAGCACCCGGTCGATCGAGGCGGACCTGCTGGACGGCGGGCAGGGAAGCATCACGCCGCTGGCGGGCACCCCACGTGCCGGGCGCTCGGCGGCGGAGCTCGGCCACGCCTTCCTGCCCTTCAGCGGCACCATCGCCGCGGAGTTCTGCCACGCGACGGCGACGGGCCGCGTCCTGCTCCGGATCACCGCCGCGCCCGGCCTCACCGCCGGGCAACTGGACGAGGTCATGCGGCTGCACCTGGAGGCGCTGCGCCACTACCTGTCCGGCGACGACGACCACCGGGCGCTGCCGGCGCTGACCGCCGCGCAACGCGACCTGACGTTGACGCGCTGGAATCGCCACCCCCGCCCCTACGACCTCGGCCGCCCCGTCCACGAGCTGTTCGAGGAGCAGGTGCGCCGCACCCCCCAGGCCACCGCCGTCACCGACGGCCGGGTCACGCTCACCTACGAGGAGCTGAACGCCCAAGCCAACCGGCTCGCGCGCCGCCTGAGAGCACACGACGTGCGGGCCGGCGTGACGGTGGGGGTCCACACCTCCCGGGACGCGAACCTGCTGGTGGCCTTCCTCGCGGTCATCAAGGCCGGGGCCGCCTACGTCCCGCTGGATCCGCACCAGCCCGCGCAGCGCACGGCGTACATGTTGCAGGACTCGCGGGCGGTGCTCGTCCTGGCCGACGGCCGCCACGCCGGCACCCTGCCGCCGGGGCCCTGGCGCGTCCTCCGCGTCGACGAGCCCGCGCCCGACGAGGCACGCCTGCCCGGCACGGACCTCGGGCGCACCAGCGACGCCGATGACCTGATGTACGTCATCTACACCTCGGGCTCGACGGGCCGGCCGAAGGGCGTCGAGGTGCCGCACCGCGGCGTGGCGAACTACCTGCTGCACGGCATCGAGGTGTACGCCCGGCGCGGCCGCGGCGGGGCGCCGGTCTTCTCCTCCGTGGCCTTCGACATGGTCGTGCCCAACCTCTACATCCCCTTGCTGATGGGCGAGCGGGTGTGCGTCCTCGGCGAGGATCTCAGCCTGTTCGACGTCGCCGACGCGCTGGCGCGGCTGGCCCCGTTCACCTTCATCAAACTGACCCCGGGGCAACTGGACACCTTCAGCGAGCTGCTCCGGCCGGCCGTCGCCCGGAGTCTGGCCGGGACGCTGGTCGTCGGAGCCGACGCCTTCTCCGTACGCGCGCTGCGCCACTGGCGGCGGCTCGACCCGGACACGCCGATACTCAACGAGTACGGCCCGACCGAGGCGTCGGTCGGCAACAGCGTCCACGTCGTGGACGACACCGAGGACGGCGACCTGATCCCCATCGGCCGTCCCATCGCCAACACCACCATGTACGTCCTCGACGAGGAGCTGAACCCCCTGCCCATCGGCGTGCCCGGCGAGCTCTACATCGGCGGCGCCTGCGTGGTGCGCGGGTACGCCCATCGCGAGCAGCTCACCCGCGAACGGTTCGTCCCCGATCCGTTCGACCCCCGGCCCGGCGCGCGCCTCTACCGCACCGGCGACATCGGCCGCTGGTCGCCGCACGGCGTGCTGGAGTTCCTGGGCAGGGTCGACGACCAGCTCAAGATCCGGGGCTACCGCGTGGACCCCGCCGAGGTGGAGGCCGCCATCGCGCGGCACCCGATGGTCGCGGAGGCGGCGGTGACCCGGGTGGGCGCCACCCGCGAGACGGTGGCGCTGGCCGGCTACTACGTCGCCCGCGGCGACGTCACCCCTGAGGTGCTGCGGACCTTTCTCAGCGAGTCCCTGCCCGACTACCTGGTGCCGAGCTTCCTGATCCCCGTGCCGGAGATCCCGTTGAACAGCAACGGCAAGGTGGACCGCAAGGCGCTGCCGGCTCCCGGGCGGCACCAGGCCATGAGCGCCCACGTCCGGGCGGCGGCGGTCTCAGCACGCGGCGAGCTGGCGGCCGACGCGTGGCGGCGGGTCCATGGGCTCGCCGAGGTGACGGTGAGCACCCCGCTCACCACGTCCGACGGCGACCTGACGCGCGACGTGCAGGTCGCGGCCCTGCTGGCCGAAGCGGGCGTCCTGCCGGTCGAACAGGTCCTGGACCTGATCCGCGGGAGCGCGACCTTCGGTGAGTTCGCCGCCCTGCTGGAGCAGGGCCGCCCCCCGGCACCACCAGGGCCGGCGGGCACGTCACGCGGTGCGGAGGAGAGGTGACTCCCATGGGCTCCGGCGGGGAACCGGACATCGACGGTGAGCGGCTGCTGCGTCGCCTGCGCGAGCTGTCGGCCTTCGGCCGCACGGCGGAGGGCGGCATCACGCGGCCCGGCTTCAGCGAGGCCGGCCGTCAGGCCGACGCCTTCCTCATCGACCAGGCGCGGCGCGCGAACCTGCACGCGGAGGTCGACGCCGCGGGCAACGTCCTGTTCGGCCGGGCCGCCATCGACAGGACCCGCCCGGCCCTGCTGCTCGGCTCGCATCTCGACACCGTGGTCAACGGCGGCTGGCTGGACGGCGCGTACGGGGTGGTGTCCGCGCTGGAAGTGGTCCAGGTCCTCGCGGAACGGCACATCGACCTCGACTGCGACGTGGTCGCCATCGCCTTCGCCAACGAGGAGGGCGCGCTGTTCCCGCAGGCGTTCTGGGGTTCCATGGTCGCGGCCGGACTGCTCGGCTCCCTGCCCGGACCACCGGCCGACCACGAGGGCCGTCCGCTCGCCCCGGCCCTGGCCCTGGCCGGCGGCGACCTCGACGCGCTGCCCAGCGCGGTGTGGCCGCCGCCCAGCGTGCGCGGCTATCTGGAACTCCACATCGAGCAGGGCCCGATCCTGGACGCCGGTCCCGAGCGGATCGGCATCGTGGACGCCATCACCGGCCGGGCGGTGCTGGCCGTCGACCTCATCGGCGAGGCCGCGCACGCCGGCACCACCCCCCTGAACGCCCGCGCCGACGCGCTCCTGGGCGCCGCGCATCTGGTCATCGCCACCCGCGAGCTGGCCGCCCAGGGCCTCTGCCACGTCGCGAGCGTCGGCCACCTCCAGGTGGAGCCCAACTCGGCCAACACCCTCGCCGGCCACGCCCGCCTGCTGGTCGACCTGCGCGACGCGGACGCGGCCCGGCTGACCAAGGCGGAGGACACCGTACGTGACCAGGCGGGATCCATCGCGGCCCGCCTCGGGCTCGGCGTCCGGTGCCGGCGGATGGTCCGCTCCGAGCCGGCGGCCATGGACGCCGGGATACGGCGGCACATCGCCGGCAGCGCCGCCGCGCTGGGCCTGGCCGCTCGCGTCATGTCCAGCGGGGCCGGCCATGACGCCCAGATCATGGCCGGGATCACGCCCACCGGAATGATCTTCGTGCCGAGCATCGGCGGGGTCAGCCACGTGCCGCAGGAGGACACCGCACCGGCCGACCTGCTCGCCGGGGCCCGCGTGCTCCTCGGCGCGACGCTCCGCCTCCTCGCCTGCCCCGACCGCCGAAACGGGTACCGACCATGACCCTGCCGTCCCTGCTCTCCCCCCAGCGCTCCGGCCCCACCCTGACCACCTGGCTGGAACGCCACCGCGACGACATCCGTGACCTGCTCCGCACGGAGGGAGCCGTCCTCGTCCGCGGCTTCGCCGTCCTGCCTCCCGGCGGGTTCCGCGAGGCCGCCGCGGTGGTGCTCGGGCCGCTCATGGACTACGTCGAGGGGGCCTCGCCGCGCAGCGCGGTGGGCGACGGCGTCTACACCTCGACGGAATACGCGGCCGACCAGGTCATCGCCCTGCACAACGAGCTGTCCTACAGCACCCGCTGGCCCGCGACGCTGGCCTTCTACTGCAGGAGGGCCGCCGGGAGCGGCGGCCAGACCCCCCTGGCCGACAGCCGCAGGATCTACGCGCGCGTCGTGGCCGGCTGCGCCGCCGCGCCGACGGCCGTGCGCTATCTGCGGCACATGCACGAGGGCAAGGGCGCCGGGGTCGGCTGGCCCACGGTCTTCGCCGACGACGATCCCGCCGCGGTCGAGTCCTACTGCCGTACGCACGACATCGACTTCACCTGGCTGGGCGACGGCACCCTGCGGACGAGCCAGGTCCGGCCGGCCGCGATCGTCCATCCCGTCACCGGCGAGCGGGTCTGGTTCAACCAGGCCCACCAGTGGCATCCCTCCAACGGCGGCCCCGACCTCGAAGCCCTGTGGCGGGAGATCTACGGCGACGACCTGCCCATGGACGCCAGGCTCCCGGACGGCGGCGACCTGGAGCCGCACGTCCTGGAGACCATCCGCGCGGCCTACCACGCCGAGCGGCGGCAGTTCGACTGGCAGCCGGGAGACCTGCTGTTCCTGGACAACATGCTCACCGCCCACGGCCGCGCCGCCTTCACCGGTCAGCGCGAAGTGCTGGTCGCCATGGGCGGCCCGACCCTCCTGGCCGAGGTCGAGCAGGTCGGTCACCATGGCTGAGTCCGTGTCGGGGACGTGGCCGGCCGACGCCTGCGCCCGCTGGGCCGAGCGCACGCCGCAGGCCGTCGCCGTCGAGTGCCACGGCCGGAGCCTGACCTACCAGGAGCTGGACCGGGCCGCCGGTCTGGCGGCCGACCGGCTGGGCCGGGCCGGGGTGCCGCCCGGCGGCCTGGTCGCGCTGCCCGCGGAACGCGACCTGGAGACGGTCGCCGCGCTGCTCGGCATCCTGCGGGCGCGGTGCGCGTACCTGCCGCTGGACCAGGACGCCCCGCGCCGGCTGATCCTTGAGCAGGCCCGCCCGGACCTGGTGCTCGCCGACGCCGGCGACCTGGTCACGCTCGCCGGCGACCCGCGCGAGCCGCTCACGCCGGCGACCGGCGCCGCCGCGCCGAGGCCGGGACTGGCCTACGTGATGCCCACCTCCGGGTCAGGAGGCACGCTGAAGCTGGTGGAGGTGGGGCAGGCCGCCGTCCGGCACAACCTGCACGCCCTCGCCGCCGCGGTCGGCGGCATCACCCCGCACGACGCCTACCTGCACGTGGCCTCCTTCGCGTTCTCCTCCTCCGTGCGGCAACTGTTCCTGCCGCTGCTGTACGGGGCCCGCGTGGTCGTCGCGACGCCGCACCAGCGCCTGGACCCGCACGCGCTGCTGCGGCTGATCCGCGACAGCGGCGTGTCCGTCGCCGATCTGATCCCCTCGCTGCTGTCGGTGCTGCTCGACGCCGTGGACGGGCTGCCGCCACAGCAGGCCGGCGCGGCGCTCGGTGACCGCCTGCGGCTGCTGCTGCTCGCCAGCGAACCGCTGCCCGGCCCGCTCGTCGCGGCCTGGCGCGCCGCCTGCGGGCGGCCCGATCTGGCCATGTTCAACATGTACGGGCAGACCGAGACCGCCGGCATCGTCTGCCTGCACCCCCTGGGCAGCGGTGATCACACGGCCCCGATCGTCCCGATCGGCACTGCGCTGCCGGGCGTCGAGATCGAGCTGCTCGACGCGGGAGCCGCGCCGGCCGGTGACGGCGCGGCCGAGATCGCCGTGGCGGGCCCGAGCCTCGCCCTCGGCTACCGGGGCGATCCCGCCATGACCGCCGACCGCTTCCCGCCCGGCCCCGGCCACGACGGCGGGCCCGTCCGGCGCTATCGGACCGGCGACCTGGGGCGCCTGGACGAGCACGGCGACCTCGCCTTCGCCGGCCGCGCGGACCGCCTGGTCAAGGTGAGCGGCAAGCGGGTCGATCTCGCGCAGATCGAGACGGCGCTGCGCGAGCACCCGGCGGTGGCGGAGGCCGCCGTGGTGCCACTGCCCACCGAGCAGGGTCCCCGCCTGCTGGCCTTCGCCCGACTGCGCGACGGTCACCTGAGCCAGGACCTGTCCGACCGTCTGCGCCGGCTGCCGAACGGGCTGCGCATCATGGACCTGCACCGCGCGGAGTCCGACTTCATGTACGAGGAGATCTTCGAGCGGGAGATCTACCTGCGGCACGGCATCGGCCTGCCGGCAAACGCGTACGTCATCGACGCCGGCGCCAACGTCGGCCTGTTCGCCCTCAGCGTGGCCGCCCGCCACCCGGACGCCCGCGTCCTGGCCTTCGAGCCGGCGCTGCCCACCGCCGGCCTGCTCAGGGCGAACCTGCGCGCCAACGGCTGCCGTAACGTCACCGTCCGCGTCCAGGGGCTGAGCGATCACACCGGGACGGCGACCCTGACGTGGTATCCGCACAGCACGGGCCTGTCCTCGGTGCACGCCGACAGCGCCGAGGAGCTGCAGACCCTGACCGCGATCATCGCCAACCAGGTCCGGCAGGACGCCCTCGCCGGCCGGGACGAACTGCACGGCCTGCTGGACGACCTGGCCGAGGCGAAGCTGGTCCAGCGCGCGCTGCCGTGCCGGCTGACGCGCCTCAGCGACGTCATCGACGCCGAGGGCATCGCCCGCGTCGACCTGCTGAAGATCGACGTGCAGAAGTCGGAGCTCGACCTGCTGTCCGGCATCGACGACCGGCACTGGGACCACATTCAGCAGATCGTCGCGGAGGTCCACGACATCGACGGGCGCCTCGCGGTCATGACCGGCCTGCTCACCCGGCGCGGCTACACCGTCGTCACCCGGCAGGACGAGATGTTCACCGGCTCCGCGCTGCACTATCTGTACGCGCGCCGCCCCGACGCCCCGCCGCCGGTCCCGGCGGCTCCCGACCGGCCCGGCACGAACGAGGTCACCGCGGTGTCCGATCGTCAGCTCGCCGCGCACCTGGCCGATCGCCTGCCCCCGCACGCGCGACCGGCCACGGTGACCATCCTCGACGACCTGCCCAGGACCACCAGCGGGAAGATCGATCGCGGCGCGCTCCTGCGGGACCTTCCGGCCGCGCCCGCCGCCGCGGACCGGCCCGCCGCCGGCCCGCTCGCCGCCGAGATCGCGACCGTGTGGGGCGACATCCTGGGCAAACCGGTCGGCGGCGGTGACGACTTCTTCGCCATCGGCGGCACGTCGCTGTCGGCCGCCCGGGTGATCACCCGCGTCCGCCGCCGCTACGACCTGCCGGACCTGCCGATCAGGACCCTCTTCGAAGCACCGGAACTCGACGCCTTCGCAGCCGCGGTGCACGACCTGCTGCCCCCGCGCGAGCTGCCATGACCCCCAGCGAGAACGGACCCGACATGGACCTCGACGAGCGGCACGACCGGGCCGCGGCCGGCGGCGAAGCGGTCCGCACCCGCCCGCTGTCGCCGGGACAGCACGGCATCGCCCTCCAGCAGCGCGCCGCGCCCGGCAGCCCCGCTTTCAACGTCCCCGCCGCGCTGAGACTGACCGGCCCGCTGGACCAGGAGGCCCTGCGGCGCAGCCTCACCGACGTCGTCGCCCGGCACGACGTGCTGCGCACCACCTTCCCCGTCCACGACGGGGAGAGCCGCACCCAGGCCGTGCACCCCGCGCGCCCCGTCGACCTGCCGGTCCACGACCTGCGGCACCTCCCGGCCGCGGAGCGCGACAGAGCGGCCTCGGCCATCCTGAACGCCGCCGCCGCCGTCCCCTTCGACCTGCGCGCCGAACCGGGACTGCGGTGCCTGCTGCTCACCGTGGCCGACCAGGAGCAGATCTTCTTCTGGATGATGCACCACATCATCTGCGACGGCTGGTCGAAGAGCCTGTTCGCCGCCGAGCTGTCCCAGTCGTACGCCGCCCACCGCTCCGGGCGGCCCTCCCCGCCGGCCCCGCTGCCGGCGACGTACGGCGACTTCGTCACCTGGCAGCAGGATCGCGACCCGGCCGTGCTGAACGCCCATCTCGCCTACTGGCAGACCCAGCTCCACGGCGTCGGCGACCTGCCCGAGCTCCCGCTCACCCCGCACGTCCGCCGGCCCGCCGCCACCGGCGGCCTGGGCGCCGGCCTCGAACTCGCCGTCGACGCCGGCACCTCCCGCGCGCTGGGCACGCTGGCCCGCCACGAACGCGCGACCGTGTTCATGGTCCTGCACGCCGCCCTGGCCGCCGTGATCCGGCACGCCGGCGGGCAGAGCGACGTCATCGTCAACACCCCCTACGGCGAACGCCCGCCCGACTTCGAGTCGCTCATCGGCTTCTTCGTCAACGTGCTGCCGCTGCGCTTCCGCTTCACTGACGCCATGACCTTCCGCGACCTGCTCAGGCAGACGCGCGCCACCGCGCTCGACGCCTACGACCACAGCCAGGCTCCCTACCACGAGGTGGTGCGGCGGCTCGCCCAGCTCCACGCGGGCCGCATCGGACCGCTGCCGCAGCTCTCCCTGGCCTTCGCCAACCTGCCCTACCAGGACGTGGAGCTGGACGGACTGCGCATCGAGCGCTTCCCGATCGACCGCGTCGACATCCGCTACCCGCTGGAACTGCACCTCTGGTCGGACGACGAGGGCGTCCTCGCCGGCCGGCTGCTGCACCGCACCGACACGATCGACGCCCGGACCGCGCACGACCTGGCCCGTGCCTATCAGGACGCCCTGCGCATCGTCGCCGCCGAGCCGGACCTGCCGATCCGCGACTGGGACCTGCCCGTGCCGGACCTGCGGCCCGCCCCCGCCCCGCCCACCTCCGTGGACGCCGGCCAGGGCGCCGGCCCCCCGGCGCTGTCCGCGACCGAGGAGACGCTGTACGGCATCTGGGCCGACCTGCTGCACACCGACGACATCGAGCCGGACGCGAGCTTCCTGCACCTCGGCGGGCACTCCCTGCTGGTGGCCCTGATGGTGGCTCAGGTCCGTGAGACGTTCGCGATCGAGCTGCCCGTCTCCGTGGTCTACGAGGATCCCACCCTGAAAGGGGTGGCCGCCGCGATCGACACCCGGACGTGACGGTGGGCGGGAGACACCCCCGCGCAGCCGTACCCCCGTCCATCCCATCCGTCCAATCCCATCCGCCCACGCGCCTGATCGGACACCGCACATGACCCCTGACGTCACCGCCCGACCCGCCACCGCCGCGGCGTACCCGCTCGTCGAGGACTTCCTCACCCGCTACGAGCAGGGCCCCGGAGCGCTGGACGAGTTCACCGGCGTGCCCGAGACCGACCTCGCCCCCACCCTCGACCGCATGCGGGTGCTGGAGCGGCCCTTCGCCGTCGCCACGATCGACGACTTCCTGCCCGAGCGCCTCTACCAGGACGTCCTGCGCGACTGGCCGGCGGCCGACGCCTTCGCCGCCGTCACCGGGCTGCCGGGCGCCGCCCCGACCGCCTACATCGGCGAACGCAGGCAGCGCATCGTCGACAACGCGCTGGCCGGCGACGGCCTGGCCGGCGACACCTGGCTGCGCCTGCGACTGGCCCTGCGCCATCCCCGGTTCGTCCGCGGCCTGTTCACCCGGTTCGCCGGCACCGTCGAGCGCAACCTCGCCGCACCCGACCTGAGCGGCCTCGACACCGCCAACTTCAAGCTGTACGCCAACCTCGACGCCGGCGTCAGCGACGCGCTGGGCGCGCACGTCGACGCCCTGCCCAAGCTGCTGACCATCGTGGTCTACCTCGACCTGAAGGGCGCGGTCACCCCCGACAGCGCCACCCGCTGGGGGACCGCGTTGTACCCGGCGCAGGCCGGCGACGTCCAGCCGCTCACCTTCACCTCCAACGCCGACCACCAGGCGGTCCACCAGCTCGGCTTCGCGCCCAACCGGGCGTTCGTCATGCCCAACGCCCCCGATGCCCTGCACGGCGTCCTCGGCGGGGAGCCGGGCGTCCAGCGACGGACCTTGATGTGCGGCTACTGGCTGACCCGGCCCCCCGCGCCGGCCGCCTCCTGAGGCGGTTCCCGTTCCGAGCGCCGAAGGAGGCGAGCAGCAGCCATGACCGGCAACGCCGACGAACGCCTGACGGCCGTCGAAGCGGACCGCCGCGGCACCGCCCGGGTCCTGTCCGCCGTCCAGCTCGCGATCCTCAGCGCCCAGGCCAGGGCCGGCGATCCCAGCGCCTACACGATGCTCAGTTCCGTACGCGCCCGCGGCCTGCCCTCCTGGGCCGCGCTGCTCGACGCGGCCCGCGCGACGCTGACCCGCCACGACGTCTTCGCCTGGCGGCTGGACCTGGACTCCGCCTTCGAGATCGAGGTCCGCGCCGAACCCGGCTCGGGCGTCCCTGCCTTCGTCATCGAACAGGCCGACATGTCGAGCCTCAGCCCGGCGGAAGCGGACCAGGCCGTGGCCGAGCGGCTGGGCGCGGAACGCCGCCGGGTCGTCAACCTGTTCGACCCCGACACCCCGTACACCCGGCTGATCGTCTTCCGGCTGCCCTCCGCCGAGCCGTCCGGCGGTCACGAGGCCGTCTGCACCCTGGTCACCCATCACGTCCTGCTCGACGAGCACGCCACCGACCTGCTGTGGAGCGAGATGTTCCGGCGGATCGCGCAGCGGGCTGTCCCCGAGCAGCACGACCGGCGGTACGCGCGCTGGGCCGCCGCCGGCCTCGCCCCCGACGCGCGGGAGGCCGCCCGGCGGGCCGCCCAGGAGATCGCCCGGCACCTGCGCGCCGGCGGGCTCGGCACCCTGCCCAGCACGTCGCCCGCCACGACCGGGCCTCCGGCGGCCCCCGAGCCGCCGCTGCGCTTCGCCCTCCCGGAGTCCTTGAGCACCGCGGCCGCCGCCAGGGCCGCGGACCTGGCCGTCCCCGTCGCCGCCGTCTATGGGACCGCGCTGTCGGAGACGCTCGCCGCCCGCGCCCGCCCGCCCCGGCTGGCGCTGCACGTTCCCATGACCCGCCGCACCGGCGCGGCCGACGCCGACGTCGTCGGCTGCTACGTCGCCTTCGTCCCGGTACTCGCCCAGGCCCCTGATCCGGCGCTGACGCCACGGCAGGCGATCGGCCGCTGGCAGCGCTCCCTCACCTTCGCCGCCGACCGCGCGCATGCCTCGCTGACCGAGGTCGAGACCGCGCTGGGCGGCGGCCCCGCGCAGGCGGTGCTGTCGTTCGAGAACCGCCACGCGCACCGGCGGACCGGCCCCGTCCGCTGGACGCCGCTGCCTCCTCCCGACAGCGCCGCCAAGGCGGACGTGACGGTGTTCCTGGCCCCGGCGTCCGCCGGTCACACCGGTGACGGGCGGATCGTCTGGAGGGCCGGAGCGAGTGACCCCGCGGCGGCCGGCCGCCTCGTCGCCGATTTCCTCGACCGTGCCCAGGCTTTGAGCGCACCGGCGTGACCGTCCCCGCCTTTCACGACAAGGAGCAGTGACCATCGACACCCCCACGACCCCGATGGCCGCCGGGCCCGGCGGCGACCGCTTCCGGGGCACGGACGACCCGATGACCCGGCGCGTCAGCGAGATCTGCGGCGTCATCGTCATCGCCGACCTGCCCCCCGACGACGATCTCCTCAGCCATGGGCTGACCAGCATCCAGATCGTCCGCATCATCGGCGCGCTCTTCCGCGAGTACCGCGTCTCCCTCGACCCGGTGGACGTCTACGACCACCCCACGGCCCGCCGGCTGGCCGCCCTGATCCGCGAGCGCACGGGGCACGGCACCGGTGACTGAACCCGCCGCCGGGGGCATCGCGCCCCATCCCGCCCAGCAACGGCTGCTGGCCGGCCGGGCCGCCGCCCACGGCGGGCCGGCCTGCACCAGCGCCTTCCAGATCTCCGGAGCCCTGGACGAGCAGCGCCTGGCCGCCGCCTACGTCCAAGCGCTGAGCGGCTTCGACGCGCTGCGGCTGCGCTGGCGCGGTGACATGCCCGGCGGCTCCTGGCAGGTGGGGTCCACGCCCCGCTTCCGGCTGCGCCGCGCCGACCTGCGCCCGTCGGGACCGCCGGCGGCAGGGCGGCCCGGCCCCGCCCTGCCCGACCGGCTGGAGGAGCACGCGGCGGCGGCGTTCGACCTGCGGCACGGGCCGCTCGGCACGGTGCACATCTGGCGGGTCCACGACGACCGGTGGGTCGTCCTGGAGGTCTTCGACCACGTCGTGGCGGACGGCCGATCGCTGGCCCTGCTGCACGAGGCCGTGGCCGCCTGCTACGACGACATGGCCCCCGGCGTTCACCCCGCCGCCGGAAGCCCCGCCGCCGCCTCCTACGCGGCGGTGCTGTCGGCCACGCGGCCCGACACCGGGAGCCCCGCCTACTGGAAGGACGCCTTCGCCGGGTTCGACCCGGCCACGCCGCCCCCCGCCGCCGGCGGCGCGGCGCAGTGGCGGCTGAGCCTGCCGCCGGAC
Source organism: Nonomuraea sp. MG754425 (assembly GCF_021699195.1). Classification (GTDB taxonomy): domain Bacteria; phylum Actinomycetota; class Actinomycetes; order Streptosporangiales; family Streptosporangiaceae; genus Nonomuraea. Next base: position 87,897 of record NZ_SSXE01000011.1, read on the forward strand.
CGTGCCGCGCGGCTCCGGGCCGCCGCCGGCAAGCTGGGCGCCACCATGGCCGGCGCCCTCCTGGCCGCGCACGCGCACGCCGTCGCCCGCCATCTGGGCACCGGCGACATCAGCACGGAGGTGGCGGTCGACACCAGGGACGTCGGCGCGCTGCGGACGTTCGGCCAGCTCACCGCCCTGCTGCCGGTACGGGTGCGGCACGACTGGGCCCGTCCCGTCGGCCGGCAGGCCGCCGCCGTCACCCGCGACCTGCTCCTGCTCCGCCGGCACGCCGTCGTCGGCTTCGACGTCCTGGACGGTCTGGGCGTGCCCCTGAGCGCCGGCCGGAGTGACGCGACCGCCTTCATCATGCAGCCCTTCACCGCCGCCCCGCTCACCCTGCCGGACGCCGAGGTCACCGCGATCACCCTCCGCAGCACCGACCAGGTCGCGGGCCTGACCACGGTGGCCCGCGAGCAACCCGACGGAGGCGTGCACCTGCACCTGCGCACCGGGCCCGCCGGCCCGCTGTCCCCGCTCGTCGCCAGTGTCGGCGAGACGATGGACGCCACGCTCGCCGGGCTGGAGTGCGATCCGGGCGTACGGTGCGGGGGCGACGAACTGCTGCCGCCGTCGGCGCGGGCGCGCGTCACGGCGCTCGCGACGCCGAGCCCGCCGCACCCGTTCGCGCCGCCGGAGGACGACATCGTGCGGAGCCTGGCCGCCGCCGGCACACGGACCGTGCTCGTGGACGATCGCGCCCACAGCGCGCGGGATCTTCTCGCCCGCGTCCACGACCTCGCGGGCCGGCTCCGCGCGGCCGGCGTCGGTCACGGGGACCTCGTGGTGGTGGACGGCCCGGCCACCTTCGACCGCATCGCCGCGTTCGTCGCCGTCCTGCGGCTCGGCGCCGTCTACACCCCGGCGGAGCCGCCCGCGGCGGCCTCGACGCCCGTCGCCGCCCGGCTCACCGCCGACGGCCTCGAAGCCGCCTGCTCCGGCGGCCCGGCGGGCCCGCGCCCACCTCTCGGTCCCGGCTCCCCCGCGTACGTCATCTTCACCTCCGGCTCGACCGGCGTGCCCAAAGGCGTGCTGGTCAGCCGGGACGCCCTCAACAACCTGGTACGGGGAGAGGCCGGCCGCTACGGCATCTCCGCCGGCAGCCGGATGTTGCTGATCGCGCCTCCCACGACCGACCCGTGGATCTGCCACGTGACGACCGCCCTGCTCACCGGCGCGACCCTGGTGCACACGGACCCCGTCGGCGGCCCGCCGCTGGCCGAGCGGATGCGCGCCCAGGAGGTCACCCACGCCTTCCTGCCCGCCATGCTGTTCCGGCTCCTCGCCGGCGAGCGCCTGCCCACCCTGCGCATGATCGCCACCGCCGGGGACTCCTGCGTCGCGTCCGACGTGCGGGCCTTTCCCGGCGCCCGGGTGTTCAACATCTACGGGCCCACGGAGGCCACCGTCACCGCCGTCGTGGCCGAACTGCGCGACCCCGCCGACCCCGTGCCCATCGGCCGGGCGATCCGCGGCCTGGGCGCGCGCGTGGTCATCGACCGCGCGGCCGGCGCGCCGCCGGGCGTGCCCGGCGAACTCATGCTGTCGGGGGCGGGCGTCGCCCTCGGCTACCTCGGCGACGAACCGCTGACGCGGCGCTCGTTCGGCGCCGACCCGTTCGGCTCGGCCGAGCGCGTCTACCACACCGGCGACGTGGCCTGGCTCACGCAGGACGGGCAGTTCGTCGTGAGCGGCCGCCTGGATCGCGAGGTCAAGGTGCGCGGCATCCGGGTGCAGCCGCAGGCGGTCGAGGCCGCCGCCCGCGCCGGCGGGCTGTGCGCCGACGCGCATCTCGCCGCCGAACGCTTCGAGGCCGGCCGGACCGTCCTGACGCTGTACGTCCAGGGCTGCGCCGACGTCGCCGCGCTGCGCCGGGCGCTGCGCGATCGGGTGCCGGCCGCCGCGCAACCCCATCACCTCGTGGCCCTGGACGTCCTGCCCCGCCGGGCGAACGGCCAGGTGGACGAGGCGGCGCTGCCACGCGACCACCTGCCTTCCCCGCCCACCGCCACGGCCGGTCGCGACGCGGCGGGGCCGCGGGCGGACGACGTGCTCGGCCGCTGCTGGGCCGAGGCCGTCGGGGCCGCCCCCGGCCCCGACGACTCCTTCTTCGAGCAGGGCGGCGACTCCCTGACGGTGCTGCGGTTCGTCCGCCTCGCCCGCGCCGCGGGGCTGGATCTCACGCCCGCCGACGTCTACGCCCGTCCCCGCTATCTCGACCTGGCCCGGCTGCACGAGCGGGACGAGAGCGAGCTGACCGCGTCCGTATCCGGGGCCGCGTCCGCTGAGCGGCACATCCCGCTGGGGCCGGCTCAGGAGTGGTTCCAGGCGCTCGAACCCGAGCGTCCGCGGGCCTGGGCGCAGCGTCATGTGATCGCCTTCGCCGGCCTGCCCGCGACCGGCGCCCTCGAACGGGCCCTGAGCGACCTGGTGGCCGCCACTCCCCTCCTGCGGGCGCGCTTCGACGGCCAGGGCCGGCGGTTCGTCCCCGGCGAGGCGGCTCCCGTGCCGGTGACCTCCGTCGACGCGGACGCCGGCGACGCGGAACTGTCCGCCGTGATCGCCGCGCTGCACGCGGAGCTCGACCCGTTCGCGGGCGTGATGCTCCGGGCGCTGGCCCTGCGGGACGCGCGCGGCCAGGGCGCGCTGCTCCTGCTCGCCCATCACCTGGTGGTCGACGTCTGGTCCTGGAACGTCATCGAGGACCGGCTGCTCCGGCTGCTGCGCGGCCCCGGTGACCGGGGTCCGGCCGCCGTCGACCACACCTTCGCGGCGTACGCCGGGGCCGTCGCCGCGCAGCGCGACCTCGGCGCGTTCGATCTGGACGCCGACCAGTGGCGGCGCATCCTGGGCAGCGGCCGCACCTCGGACTTCGCCGACCGGTCGCGGCACCGTGAGCGCGCCGTCCGCCGCATCCCCGCCGGACGGGAGCGCCTGACGCGGGCCTCGGCCCCGCCGTCACGCACCCTGCTGGCCGCGCTCGGCCATGCCCTGTACGCGGTGGAAGGCCCCGGCGCCAGCGTGGTGGACCTGGAACGCAACGGCCGCCTGGCGGTGCCGGCCATGGATCTCAGCGGCGCCGTGGGCTGGGTCGCGGTGCACCATCCGGTGGCCTTGCGGCACGTCCCGCTGAGCGCCGCCGCCATCGAGGAGTGCCGGCGCGACGTGGACGAGGTCCCCGACTCCGGTCTCGGCTACGGCGCGCTGCGCTGGTCGGGACGGGCCGACCTCGGCTCGCGGGTGGGACGCTTCGCCCTGGACATCGTCGGCCGCCCACCCCGCCGGCCCGCGGCCGATCCGCTCGCCGACCGGCTGCGGGACCTGGCGGGGGCCGTCACCGGCTCGCCGGCGCTGCCCTATCAGGCCACGCTGTCGCTGCGTCCAGGGCCGCGGCACGTCGAGGCCGTCATCGACTACGACCCCGGCCGCTACGCCCCCGCGCACGCCGCGGACCTCCTGGCCGCACTCGACGAGGCCCTCGACTCCCCTGACC
>NZ_SSXE01000101.1 GCF_021699195.1 Nonomuraea sp. MG754425
CTGGGCATCGTCGGCGAGTCCGGCTCGGGCAAGACCACGCTCGCCCGGCTGCTGCTGGCCCTGCTGGAGCCCGACGCGGGCCGGACGGCCCTGCTCGGCGAGCCGTGGAGCGGCCTGCGGGAGCGGGAGCGCCGCCCCCGCCGCCCCCGCATCCAGCTCATCTCCCAGAACCCCCTGGACTCCTTCGACCCCCGTCACACCGCCGGCCGGCTGATCGCCGAGCCGCTGCGGCTGCCACGGGCCGAGCGCCGGGCCCGGGTGCTGGACCTGCTGGCCCGCGTCGGCCTGCCCCCGGAGTCGGCCGGCCGGCACCCGCGCGAGCTGTCCGGCGGCCAGCGGCAGCGGATCGCCATCGCCCGCGCCCTCGGCCCCCGCCCCGACGTGCTGGTCTGCGACGAGCCCGTCTCCGCGCTGGACGTCTCGATCCAGGCCCAGGTGCTCGACCTGCTCGCCGAGCTCCAGGCCGAGTACGGCACCGCGATGGTGTTCATCTCGCACGACCTGGGCGTCGTCCACCACGTCGCGGACCGGGTGCTGGTCATGAAGGACGGCCGGGTGGTGGAGGAGGGCGAGGTGGACGAGGTGTTCACCGCGCCGCGCCACCCGTACACGCGGGAGCTGGTGGCGGCGGTGCCGAGGCTGCCGGCCGCGCGCGGTGGGCACACTCGGCACCGGCTCGGCTCGCCGGCGTCCTGAGACGGGCGCGCGGCCGGGAGGCCCGGTTCCGGCTCGTGCCCGATCGGTGAAAACGCACGGGAGTTTTCCGCCGAACTCAGACACAATTAGCGGAGTGTGCCGCTTTTGTGGCTTTGGCGGAACACAGCCGATTTAGGGTTCATCGAGCGATTGGCAAAACGCATGACGGGCGAGCACCGGCGTAACGTCCTCGTGGTGCGGGGCGGATGGGAAGGGCACGCCCCGGTGGCGGCCACCGACCTCTTCGTCCCCTTCCTGGAGAAGAACGGGTTCGAGGTACGGCTGGCCGACGGCCCTGAGCCCTACGCGGACGCCGCGTACATGGCCGGCGTCGATCTCGTCGTGCAGTGCTACACGATGGGCGCCATCGAGCCCGACCAGCTCAAGGGCCTGCGGGCGGCCATCGAGGCGGGCACCGGGATGGCGGGCTGGCACGGCGGCATCGCCGACTCCTACCGCAACTCCTCCGACTACCTGCACCTCATCGGCGGGCAGTTCGCCTGCCACCCCGGCAAGCACCCCGGCGACGAGGACGCGGGCACCGAGCGGCACAACTTCGTCCCCTACACCGTGAACATGCTGCCCGCCGCGGCCACCCACCCCATCACCGAGGGGATCGGCGACTTCGACCTCGTCACCGAGCAGTACTGGGTGCTCGCCGACGACTACATCGACGTGCTGGCGACCACCACCCAGCAGGTGCGCCCGTGGGACCCCTGGCACCGGGAGGTCACCTCGCCCGCCGTCTGGACCCGCCGCTGGGGCAAGGGACGGATCTTCGTCGCGACCCCGGGGCACAGCCTCGACGTCCTGGAGCACGACAGCGTGCGCACCATCATCGAGAGGGGACTGCTGTGGGCGAGCCGCTGAACCTCGGCATCGTCGGCTGCGGGGCCATCTCGGCCCAGTACCTGCGCACCATCGACCGGCTGCCGCAGGTGCGGCTGGTGGCGGTGGCCGACCTGGACCCGGAGCGGGCGCAGGCGGCGGTGCGGCCGTACCGGCGGCCCGGCCAGGACATCGACGTGCTGAGCGTGGCCGAGCTGATGGCGGACGCGCGGATCGACGCCGTGCTCAACCTGACCGTCCCGGCCGCGCACGCCGAGATCGCGCTGCTGGCCGTCGCCGCGGGCAAGGACGTCTACTGCGAGAAGCCGCTCGCCGCGACCGGCGCGGACGCGCGGCGGGTGCTGGAGGCGGCCCGGGCCGCCGGGACGCGGGTCGGGTGCGCCCCCGACACGGTCCTCGGCACCGGGACGCAGACCGCCCGCCAGGCGATCGACGACGGCCTGATCGGCAGGCCGGTGGCGGCCACCGCCACGATGGTGACGCCGGGTCACGAGCGCTGGCACCCGAACCCCGACTTCTACTACGTCCCGGGCGGCGGGCCGCTGCTGGACATGGGCCCGTACTACGTCAGCAGCCTCGTGACGCTGCTCGGCCCCGTGGCCACGGTGATCGGCGCGGCGGGCCGGCCGCGGGCCAAGCGCACGATCGGCTCGGGTCCCCGGCAGGGCGAGGAGATCCCCGTCACCGTGGACACCCACGTCACGGGCGTGCTCGTGCACGCGTCGGGCGCGCTGTCCACGCTGGTGATGAGCTTCGACGCGGTGGCGACCAGGGCCCCGAACATCGAGGTGCACGGCGAGCGCGGCTCCCTCGTGGTGCCGGACCCGAACCGCTTCGACGGCGAGGTGCTGCTGACCCGGCTCGGCGACGACGGCTCGAGCCCGCTCCCGGTCTCGGCCGGGTACGCCGACGCGGGCCGCGGCGTCGGCCTGATCGACCTCGCCGAGGGACGGGAGCCCCGGGCCGGCGGCACGCTGGCCTTCCACGTGCTCGACGTGATGGAGTCGCTGCTCGCCTCGGCCCACTCGGGCCGGTCGGTGGACGTGCGGAGCACCTGCGAGCGGCCCGGCCCGGTGCCGCTGGGCCGCCCCGCCGCGCAGGACTGAGCCGCCCGGCCGGGGGCGGCGCAGCCCCGCCCCCGGCCGCGGCCAGCGGACGGACGTGCCGGTGTCGGTGAGGTCGCGCCGGCAGGACTCCGGCGCCTTGAGCACCGCGAACATCGTCACCGGCGCGCCCGGCATGACGTACCCGGCCACCAGCGCTCGAAAGGCGGTTAACCGTCAACGGTTAACGTTGACCGTATGCAAGAAGGCGCGTTAGGCTCCAGGCGGGTGGAACCCGAGAGGAGAACCGGTGACCATCACCAATCCGTTGCGTCATCCACCACTGGGCGATCAGTTGCTCGCCCAGCTCCGCTCGCTCATCGTGCGCGCCGAGCTGAGCGTCGGCACCCACCTGGTCGAGGGCCGCATCGCCGAGCGCTTCGGGGTGAGCCGCGGGCCGGTCCGCGACGCCCTGCGCCAGCTCGAGATCGAGGGGCTCGTCGAGACGCGCAAACGCGGCGTCTTCGTGCGCGGCCTGTCCGACCGCGACCTCGTCGAGCTCTACTCCCTGCGCGGCGCGCTGGAGGGGCTGGCCGTCAAGGAGGCCATCGCCCACCTCGGCACCGCCGACTGGGCCCTCATGGACGCGGCGATCGAGCAGATGCGCGCCGCCGCGGCCACCCCCGACCCGGCCAAGTTCGCCGCCGCCGACCTCGACTTCCACAGCGGCTTCTACACCCTCGGCGGCAACCGCTGGCTGGCCGCCACGTGGGCGCTGCACCGGCCGCTGTTCGCCACCGTGCTGGAGATCACCAACACCGACCGCGACCTGGTCCCCGTCGCCGACGACCACGCCGAGCTGAGCGCGATCGTGCGCTCCGGCGACGTGGCCGCCGCGCTGGCCGCCCTCACGGCGCACCTCGACGGCTCCTGCGGCCGGATCCGCGCCACGCTGAGCGGACGGCCCCGCCCCCGGCCCGCGTTCTGACCCCGCCGCGCGTCCGGTGCGCGCTCAGCCCTTCAGGCCGCTGAACGTCATGGTGGCCACGAACTGCCGCTGCGCCGCCACGAAGGCGATGATGAGCGGCACCGTGGCCACCACGTTCCCGGCCATGAGCAGCGACCACTGCGTGTGCCGGGTGCCCTGGAAGTTGGCCGGCCCGAGCTGGATCGTGTAGAGGCTCTCGTCGCTGATCGCGATCAGCGGCCAGACCAGGTCGTTCCACGAGCCGAGCAGCGTGAACACGGTCAGCGTCGCCAGCGCGGCCGGGCCGGCGGCAGCCAGGGCGGACAGGACGCGGCGTGTCAGCTCCACGTCACCGACCCCGATGAAGACGATCCGCGCCATCCCCGAAGTCTCGCACGCCCGCCCGGCGCGCCCCCGGGTCAGACGCGCAGCAGTGGCGCCCAGGTCCGCGGCCCGATGAGGCCGTCGTCGTCGATGCCCTCCGCGCGCTGGAAGCCGCGCACCAGCTCCACCAGGCCGTCGTCGCAGCGGGTGGACGTCAGCCACCCCTCCAGCCCGTTCTGGACGCCGGAGTAGGCGGCGGGCGGCACGTGCCCCCGGGCGAACAGGCAGCCCCTGACGGTCTTGACGTCGTGGTTGTCGTCACCGGGCCGGATCATCGGCAGTTCCTTCATGATCTCCTTCATCCAGGACGGGCCGGGCGCACCGGCGACGAGGGCGGCGACGGCCGCCCGGAACTCGGTCATGTCGATGGAGTGAGGGTCGGGCTTGGCGGTGTTGACCTCCCGGTGGGCCTTGACGCGCGAGGCGGGCAGGCCGAACTCGCGGCACAGCTCCGCGCACAGCCGCCGGTAGGCGTCGAGCTGCTCCTGCGGCCACGGCTGCGAGCCGTCGTTCTCGGCCTCGATGCCGAGCGAGCTGGAGTTGGCGTGCCGCGGCGAGGTCGAAGGCGCGTTGTGCCAGCAGCGACCGGCGGCGATGACGTAGATGTGACCGGACCTGCCGAGCCCGAACTGCGACAGCGGCCCTGACAGGCCGGGCCGGCCGTCGCGGACCACGGCGAGCGAGGGGTAGTCGCCGCCCGCGGCCGGGCCGGCGGTGTGGTGGCAGACGACGCCCTGCACCTCCGGTTGCGGCCCGTGGCCGCGGCTCTGCCAGCCGGCCACCTCGGTCACCGGCTGGCCCGTGCGCCGGGCGACGTTGGCGAGCTGGGTCAGGTAGGGCATCAGGCTCCTCCGTCACGCGTCTCGATGAGTCTCACACCCTTCGATCGACGATGAGTGGTCGTGGATGTTCCGTCCGTGATCGCCTCCGGGCCGCCGGATGGGCCGCCGGCTCGGAAGGCGCTTACAGATCATTAGCATGCTTGACCGGTGCGTCACCGGGAGAACGCCAAGAATCACGGCGAACCGCCGGTCTCGCCCGTCCGCGTCAGGGGCGGACGGCGCCGACCAGGCGGCCCCGCCAGTAGTCGTCCAGATCGACCACCTTGACGACGTCCCCGGTCTGCGGGGCGTGGACCATCTTGCCGCCGCCCGCGTAGATGCCCATGTGCCCGAGCCCCCTGCTGAACAGCAGGTCGCCCGGCTTGACCGCGTCCAGGTCCACCCGCCGCCCGGCGCCCCAGCTCCACTGCGTGTACGTGGTGCGCGGCAGCGTGACCCCGGCCGCCCGCCACGCCGCCTGGGCCAGGCCCGAGCAGTCGAAGGAGGCCGGTCCCGTGCCGCCGTACCGGTAGGGCTTGCCGATCTGGGCGAAGGCGAACGTCAGCGCCCGGCGGGCGTTGCCGGAGGCCGGCCCGGTGTAGGCGACGCCGGCGCTGCGCGGGTTCCCGGCCCGGTAGTCGCCCAGTTCGCGCAGCAGCCGGGTCTGCTCGCCGACGAGCTTGTCCACCTTCGCCTTGCGCCCCCGTACGTCGTCGCGGGCCCGCCCGGCCCGGTCCAGCGCGTCCTTGGCCTGGTCGCGGCGGGTGCGCAGCCCCTTGGTGGCCTGCTCGAACGCGGCGATCCGCGCGGCTCGGTCCCGGGCGAGCTGGTCGAGCACGGCCATCCGGCTGAGCATCGTCTCCGGATCGCCCCCGACCACCAGCCGCTGCCAGTTCAGCGGCTCCCCGTACCGGTAGTCGTGCGCCGCGATCGCGGCCAGCTCCGACCGCAGCTCCGTGACCCGCTCGCCCTCGCGGGCCAGCTCGGCGTCCAGCGCCCGGTACGCCGTGCGCGCCTCACGGTAGGTCTCGGTGGCCTGGTTGAACCGCTCGACGAGCTGGTCGGCCTGCTCGTTCAGCTTCACCAGCCGCGCCCTGACCTGGCCGGGCGACGGATCCGCCGCGGCCGGGAGCGCCGGCACACCGGCGACGAGCACGGCGGTCACCGTGGCGGTCACCGTGGCGCTCGCCCGTACGAGCCTCGCAGACACCCTCACCCGCCCGCCTCCTTCCGGCCGTCCCGACAGGAGGTACGCGGGCGGCGCCCCGGTCGTTCAGCCCGGCCGCCCCCGCGACGGAATACCGTACGGGGGTACTGTGTTCTCCGGGATGACGGGGAACCGGACGGGAGGGCCCGACATGGCCGGATACAGCGCCACCAAACAGGACCACGCGATGCGGCTGCGCCGTGTCGAAGGGCAGATCCGCGGCCTGCAGCGCATGGTCGAGGACGACAAGTACTGCATCGACATCCTGACCCAGGTGTCCGCGGCGACCAGCGCGCTCAAGGCGTTCTCGCTGTCGCTGCTGGAGGACCACCTGGCCCACTGCGTCGCCGAGGCCGCGCGCAAGGGCGGACCGGAGGCCGACGCCAAGGTCAAGGAGGCGACGGACGCGATCGCCAGGCTCGTCCGCTCCTGACGCGCCCCCGCGCCGGGCTCACCCGGCGGGCGGCGGGGTGAACGTGCACGGCAGCCGCTTGTAGCCGTTGATGAAGCTGGACAGCAGCCGGTCCGGCTCGCCCGCCGTGATGTCCGGCAACCGGCCGAACAACTCGCGGAACATCACCGTGATCTCCCTGCGGGCCAGGTTCGCGCCCAGGCAGAAGTGCGGCCCCGGCCCGCCGAAACCCACGTGCGGGTTGGGGGAGCGGGTGATGTCGAACGCGTCGGGGTCGGTGAACACGCTCTCGTCCCGGTTGGCCGAGTAGTACCACAAGGTCACCCGGTCGCCGGCCTTGAGATGATGGCCGTTCAGCTCGTGGTCGCGGGTCAGGTTGCGGCGCATGAACAGCACCGGGGCGCTGAGGCGGACGATCTCCTCCACCGCCCCGCCGATGCGTCCCTCGAAGTCCGACAGCAGCAGCTCCCGCTGCTCCGGATGATCGGTGAGCAGCTTCAGGCCGTGGGCCAGCGCCGTGCGGGTGGTCTCGTTGCCCGCCACCACCAGCAGCAGGAAGAACGCGGCGAACTCGCGCGGGCTCAGCCGCTCGCCGTCCACGTTGGCGTTGACCAGCGCCGAGGTCAGGTCGCCGGTCGGCGTGGCGCGCCGCTGCCGGCCCAGCTCGGCCGCCAGCCGGTGCAACTGCCAACCGGCCAGGGAGACCGTGCCCAGCAGCCGGGCCGCGCGCAGCCGGCCGATCCGGGCCGCGCCGCTGCTGTAGTCCACCGCGTTGCCGACGTACTCGGGGTCGGTGTAGCCGACGACGATGTTCGTCAGCCGTACCACCCGCTCGTGCTCCCGCGGCGGGATGCCCAGCATGTCGCAGATCACCTCGACCGGCAGCCGCATCGCCACGCGGGAGACGAAGTCGCCGGGACCGGCCTCGATCAGCTCGTCCACGATGCGCCGCGCGCGGCGGGCGACGTCGTCCTCGGCCTTGGCCAGCGTCTTCGGGGTGAACGCGCGGGAGACGATGCGGCGGATCTTGGCGTGCCGCGGATCGTCCATGTCGATCATCGAGTTGAAGTAGCCGTCCATCCACCGGGGCAGGTCGGTCGGGCTGGTGGCGGAGGGCTCACTGCTGAACACCTCGGGGTTGCGGCTGGCCTCCTGTACGTCGGCGTGCCGCACCAGCGCCCACGCGCCCGGGTCGCGGCGCATGAACGGCACCTTGGGCAGGGCGAACAGCCGCAGGCCGGGCTCGGCGCGCAGCATGGCGAACGCGCGCGCCCGCTCGTGCGCGGGCCGTTCCCAGAATCGCAGGTCGCTCAGGTCGATGTCGGCCATGGTGAGGGCCGCACGATTGTCCGTTGTCACGGTCCACCGCCTTCCGGATCTGGTGTTTACCATCACCAGATTTGCCGCGGGCGTCAAGCGATACGGCAGAATCGGTGGGCATGACGCCCCATCGGACCTCCATGCGTCCCTACCGCGGCGTGCCGGCCGAGCAACGCCGCGCCGGGCGCCGGGCCGCGCTCCTGGAGGCCGGCCTCGACGTGCTGGGCACCGACGGCTGGGCGAGCGCCACCGTGCGTGGCGTGTGCTCGCGCGCGAAGCTGAACGACCGCTACTTCTACGAGAGCTTCGCCGACCTCGACGCCCTGCTGCTGGCCGTGGTCGACGACCAGGCCGCGCAGGCGACCGGCCTGATCGAGGACGTGGCCCGGCGGGCCCCGCGCCGCCTGCGCCCCCGCACCACCGCCATGGTCGGCGCCATCGTCGACTTCCTGACCGCCGACCCGCGCCGGGCCCGCGTGCTCGCCTGCGAGTTCCCGGCCAGCCCGCTGCTCCAGGAACGCCGCCGGGCGATCATCGGGGTGCTGGCCGACATCTACATCGCGCAGGTCCGCGAACTGCTGGACGAGGTGCCGCTCGGTGAGACCGATCTGCGGATGACCGCGCTGACCGTCGTGAGCGGCCTGTGGGAGCTGCTGGCGGCCTGGTTGCGGGGTGACGTCGAGACCGGCCGCGACCACCTCGTCGCGTACGTCGTCGCCCTGCTGCTGACCACGACCGACCTGGCCCCCGCCCTCGACCATCGGCTGCGCTGACGCCCGGCCGTGCCCGTGCCGTCAGTCGACCGGCGAGGGCGGCGGCGCGCCGAGTGCCGCCAGCTCGTCCCAGAACCCGTCCGGGATCTGCGCGTCCACCAGCGCGTCCAGCCCTTCCAGCCGCTCCACCGAGGTGATCCCCACCACGGTGGAGTGCACCCGCGGCTCGCGCAGCGAGAAGTGCAGGGCCGCCGCGGGCAGCGCGATCTGCCACCGCTCGCACAGCTCGCGCACCAGCCCCACGTGCCGGCCGAACTCGGGTGAGATCTCCCGGTAGCCGTAGGTTCCGGCGTGCCGCGGCGAGCCGGACAGGATCCCGCCGCCGAAGGGCGCGGCGTTGAAGACCGTCATGCCCCGCTCGGTGGCCAGCCGCAGGATGTCCTCCGCGCTGCGGTCCACCAGCGTGTACCGGTTGTGGGTGAGGACGGCGTCGAAGGCGTCGGTGCGCAGGTAGTCCTCCACCAGCGTCCCGCCGGCGGCGGCGATGCCGATCGCGCCGACCAGCTTCTGCTCGCGCAGCGACACCAGGGCCAGCACGGCCCCGCCCGGCGCCATCGCCTCCCGCACCGTGATCGTGAACGGGTCGTGCAGGTGGTAGACGGGCAGCGTCTCGACCCCGAGCCGGGTGATCGTCTCCTCGAACGAGCGCAGCACCCGGTCGCCGTCGAACACGCCCGTCTCGAGGTCGCGGTCGGCCTTGGAGAAGACGGTCACCCCGCCGGCCTCGCCGAGCACCCGTCCGATCAGCGTCTCGCTGTGCCCGCCGGCGTAGGCGTTGGAGGTGTCGAGCTGCCGGAACCGGCCGGACACCAGCGCCCGCGCGAGCCGCTCACCGCCGGGGTCACGGCCCAGCGACGACGTGCCGAGCGTCACCGCCTCCAGGGGGGTGCCGGTCCCGGGCACGGGTCGCGCCTGCTGCTCTGGCAACGTGTCCGCCTCTCTGACGATCGTGGGCATGCCCGCCGATCATCCCACGCGCCCCGCAGAGGCAGCCAGGCCGGACGGTCCACCGCGTAGGCGGAGGAACGTGCGGATCACCTGGCGAGCCCGGACCGGGTTTGTAAATCGCGGTTCAGGAACGGGCTGATTCTGTCGGTCGCGCCCGCCATGATGAGGGCCATGGCTTCATGGCAGGAGTTTCAGCGGCACGCGCCGGAGCTGGGCGAGACGGCCCGGCGGTTGATGGACGGCTACCCGCACAAGGTCCTGGCGACCTTGCGCGCCGACGGATCGCCCCGGGTCAGCGGCACCGAGACCAGCGTGCGCGACGGCGAGTTGTGGACGGGCTCCATGCCGGGCGCGGTCAAGGCCGCCGACCTGCGCCGCGACCCGCGCATGGCGATCCACGTGACCTCGCGCGCCCCCGACCCCGACGACCCGTCCTCCTGGGAGGGCGACCTGAAGCTCTCCGGGCGTGCGGTCGAGATCACCGACCCCGGGGCGCTGGCCGCCTTCGACCTGCCCGACGCCGGCTCGCACCTGTTCCGGATCGAGCTGGCCGAGGTGGTGTGGACACGGGTGCGGGGCAACGAGCTGGTCATCACCGCCTGGGGCGAGGGCGCGGGCGTGCGGGAGTTCCGCCGCAAATGAATCTACAATGTAAAGGCGCGGGGCCGGTCAGTGAACGGCGAAACCGCCGTCCACGAACAGCATCTGCCCGGTCACGAACCCGCAGGCGTTCCCGGCGAGGAACACCGCCGCGCCCGCGAAGTCCTGCGGCACCCCGTTGCGGCCCGCCATGTGCCGGGCGGCCAGCGCCTCGACCCGGCCGGGGATGGCCTGGGCGGGCTCGGTCAGGGGGGTCAGCACGAAGCCGGGGATGATCGTGTTGACGCACACCCCGGCCGCCGACCAGGCTTCGGCCTGCGAGCGGGTCAGCCCGGCGAGGCCGGCCTTGGCCGCGCCGTAGACACCGCTGTCGCCGAAGGCGCTGATCGACTGCTGCGAGCCGACGTTGATGATGCGGCCCCAGCCGCGCCCGGCCATCTTCGGCCCGTGGTGCTGGCCGAGCAGGTACGGCGCGGTGAGGTTGACGGCCATGGTGCGCTCGTAGTCGTCGGCGGTCAGCTCGGCCATGGGCTTGCGGATGTTGTTGCCGGCGTCGTTGACCAGGATGTCGATGTCGCCGCCGCTCTCGCACACCCGCCGGACGTCGTCGCGCTCGCCGAGGTCGGCGCTGATGGCGGAGGCGGTGACGCCGTGCCCGCGCAGCCGCGCGACGGCCTTGTCCAGTTCTTCGCGCCGGCGGGCGACGAGCACGACCTCGGCCCCGGCGCGGCCGATCGCCTCGGCCATGGCGTACCCGATGCCGGAACTCCCGCCGGTCACCAGGGCGCGCCGGCCGTGAAGGGAGAACAGCTCCCGCAGGTAGTCGGACATGAAGCGTCAAGCTAGCACCCCGCCGCCCGCGGGCACGCCGACGGGGGGCGCGGCCGTGACCAAGGCCACACCCAGGCCCACGCGGGAGGGGTGCGGGGGAATGGCTGGAAGGCCCGTGCCCGCCCGCGCGCCGCCATGTGCGCGCCGCCGGATCGGCCTTCGAGGGGGAGGTGACGGGCGCGGCGAACGACCCGTCACCGGCTGTCTCCGCGCCCGCCGCGACGGCCCCGACCTGCCCTCTGACCTGGGACGACGGAAGATCATCGCCGTAGAATCGGCGGTGTCCCCGCCGCTCTTCCCGGAGATCTCGATGAATCGCACCATCCGTACGACCTGGTGTACGACTCCGGCTGCCTGCACCACCTGCCGCCGCACCGCCGGGTCAGCTACCGCGCCCTGCTGGAACGGGTGCTGGCGCCGGGCGGGCTGCTCGGGCTGACGTGCTTCGCGGCCGGCGGCATCGGCTCGGAGCGCCACGACGAGGACCTGTACGGCGACGGCGAGCTGCACGGCGGCCTGGCCTACACGCCGGAGGAGCTGCGCCGGCTGTTCTCCGACTACGCCGAGGTGGAGTTGCGCCCGATGGCCGAGCAGCCGCCGGGCGGCCCGCTCTTCGGCTCCCCTGTGCTGCTGTCGGCCCTGTTCCGCAAGCACTGAGCGCTGGAGACGGGCGAAGGGGGAGTTTGCGCGCTCCCGCGCGCCGGTCTAAGCTCGAACATTACCCAATAATCTGACGCGAGCGTTCAAGACCTCCAGTTAGGAGTATACCAGCAAATGGCTAATCGTCAAGATGGTCTTGCGCAAGCCCTTGACACCGAGCAGCGCGCCGTGTCGTGGCTGTACGGCCGGCTCGACGCCACCAGGGAACAGGCGCGGCGGACGCTGCGCGAGGTGTACGCCGGCGGCGGCGTCGCGGTCACCCGTCAGGCGCGGGTCGAGCGGGAGGTGCTGGCCTCGGAGCAGGCCCGCCGGCTGGCGCAGTTGGACGCGGTCGAGCGCGGGCTGTGCTTCGGCCGCATCGACGACGCGTCGGGCAGCGGCGCGTACATCGGCAGGATCGGCCTGCGCGACGAGGCGCACGAGTCGGTCCTGATCGACTGGCGGGCTCCGGCGGCGCGGCCGTTCTACGTGGCCACGGCCACCGACCCGGGCACGCTGGTGCGGCGGCGGCACCTGCATCTGAAGGACCGGGTGGTCGTCGGGATCGACGACGAGGTGTTCGACCTGGAGGGGATGAGCGAGGGCGATCGGCGCACGCTGGTCGGCGAGGCCGCGCTGCTGGCGGCGCTGCGCCGGGGGCGTACGGGCCGGATGGGCGACGTGGTGGCCACCATCCAGACCGAGCAGGACCGGGTGATCCGGGCCGCGCTGCAGGGCGCGCTGGTGGTGCAGGGCGGTCCGGGCACCGGCAAGACGGTGGCGGCGCTGCACCGCGCGGCGTACCTGCTCTACACCCACCGCGACACGCTGGAGCGGCGCGGCGTGCTGGTGGTGGGCCCCAACCCGATGTTCCTGCGGTACATCGGACAGGTGCTGCCGGCCCTCGGGGAGACGCAGGTGGTGATGACCACGGTGGGCGAGATGTTCCCGGGCGTGCGGGCGGTGGCCGCCGACGCGCCCGCGACCGCGGTGGTCAAGGGCGACGCGCGGATGGCCGGAGTGGTGGCCGCCGCGCTCGAACTGCGCCGGCCGGTGCCGCGGGAGGACCTGGTGGTGGAGCTGGACGGGTTGCGGCTGCGGGTGCCGCGCGAGAGCTGCCTGCGGCTGCGCGAGCGGGCCCGCGCGGTGCGGCTGACGCACAACATGGCGCGCAAGCTGTACGTCACCGAGATGCTCAAGGAGCTGGCCAGGGCCGAGGCGCGGGCGCTGGAGGAGTCGCTGCGCATCGAGGAGCTGGTCATCGAGGGCGAGCCGGAGCTGAGCGAGCCGCTCGACCTGGAGGGCGACCTGGACGACCTGGACCTGGAGCTGGCCGCGCGGCGGCTGTGGGACGAGCCGGCGGTGCGCCGCGCGGTGGACGGGCTGTGGCCCGAGCTGACCCCCCGGGAACTGGTGGCCGATCTGCTGTCCGCGCCGCAGGCGCTGCGCGCGGCCTGCCCGCCGGAGCTGGACTGGCGGACGCTGGTGCGCCCGCGCGAGGCGCCCTGGACGGTGGGGGACGTCCCGCTGCTGGACGAGGCGGCCGAGCTGCTCGGCGAGGACGACTCCGCCCGCCGGGTGGCCACCAGGGAGGCCGGCGAGGAGCGGGCCGAGCGCGAGCTGTACGCGCGGGAGGTGCTGTACTCGACGGGCGTGGCCGAGCAGGGCGTCTTCGAGAAGGCCGACGTGCTGGCCGAGCGGCACGCCGACGACGGCCTCGGCCTGACCACGGCCGACCGGGCGGCGGCCGACCGCTCCTGGGCCTACGGGCACGTGATCGTGGACGAGGCGCAGGAGCTGTCGCCGATGGCCTGGCGGATGGTGCTGCGGCGGGTGCCGGCCAAGTCGCTGACGGTGGTGGGCGACCTGGCGCAGACGGGTTCGGCGGCGGGCGCGCGCTCGTGGGGCGAGGTGCTGGACCCGCACCTGGCGGGCCGCTGGCGGGAGGAGCGGCTGCTGGTCAACTACCGCACGCCGGTGGAGATCATGCGGGTGGCGGCGGACGTGCTGCGGGCGTTCGCGCCGGGTCAGGAGCCGCCGGAGTCGGTGCGCGACGGCGGGGCCGAACCGCGGGCGCTGCGCCTGCCGGTCGAGCGGCTGCCGGAGCTGGCGGCGCGCGAGCTGGCGGAGATCGGGGCCGGTGACGGGCAGGGCCGGCTGGGCGTGCTGACGCCGGACGCGCGGCACGCGGAGGTGGCGCGGCTGTTCCCGCGGGCCGGCCTGGACGCGCCGGTGGCGGTGCTGACGGTCGGGCAGGCCAAGGGGCTGGAGTTCGACGCGGTCGTGCTGGTCGATCCGGCGGGCATCATCGGGCAGTCGCCGATGGGCGGCCAGGACCTGTACGTGGCGGTGACGCGGGCGACCCGCCGCCTGACGGTGGTGCACGAGGGCGACCTGCCGCCGGTGCTGTCCCGCCTGAACCAGAAATCTACAATGTAAAGGCGCCGGGTCCGCCCGACCGGCGACACGGACAACGGAACACCCGGCGAGCCGCACCGAGCCCACCCCGTGAATGAGACCCTCACCCTCCACCCCGACGGCGACGGGGCGCTCGCGGCCGGCCGCCGGCGTCGCCGGGACTCGCACGACCGGCAACGTCAAGGGCGGTGCTAGCTGGTGGCGCGCCAGGCGAGCGAGAGGCCGGTCGCGGCGCGTTCGGTGCGGATCTCCATCATGGTGCCCAGGATGGTGGCGTGGTCGGACACGACGGGAACGCCGTCGGGCGTGTAGGTGATCCGGGTGCTGACCAGTACGGCGCTGCCCTCGGGCTCGTGCAGGCGGCGCGCGGCGGCGGGGTCGAGCAGGCCGGGCCGGACCACCTCCGACGCCCGGCCGACCGCCACGCCCGCTTCGGCGAGCGCCGTGTAGAGGGAGACGGCGGTGAAGTCGCGCTCGCGGATCTGGTCGGCCACCGGCTGGCGTACCCAGGACACCTGGTGAACGGCGGGACGTCCGGCGAACTCGCGGACCCGCTCCAGCCGCAGGGCGCTCTCGCCGGGAGGCAGCCGCAGTTCGGCGGCGATGCGGGCGGGGGCCCGGCGCATCGCCCGCCCGGTCACCACGGTGCGTACGTCGTGGCCCTGTTCGCGCAGGTCGTCGGCCAGGCTGCGGAGTGAGCCGAGCTGGTAGGCCAGGTGGGGCGGGGCGACGAAGGTGCCCTTGCCGGGCCGCTGCACGATCAGCCGCTCGTCGCTGAGCTCCCGCAACGCCTGGCGCAGCGTCATGAGGGTGACTCCGTAGGAGGCGCTCAGCTCCCGTTGCGGGGGCAGGGCCTCGCCGGGGGTGTAGTGTCCCGACCGGATCTTCGCGGCGAGGTCGGCGGCGATGGCGCGGTATCTCGCCTCGTGCCCGGCGTCGGGGCTCATCGTGGTGCGTCACTCCTGGTCGAGGGCCCGTCGCAGGGTCGCGAGGAAGGCTCGCAGGTCGTCGGGCCCCGCCCCGTCGAGCACGCGCCGCATGACCGCGGCGCCGACCACCACCCCGTCGGCGTGCCGGCCGGCCTCCCGCGCCTGGTCGGGCGTGGAGATGCCAAATCCTAGCAAGACCGGCCGGTCGGTGCCGCGCATGATCCGCGCGGTGAGCTCCGCGGCGGAGGCGGGCAGGGTGGCCCGTTCGCCGGTGGTGCCCATCAGCGACACCGCGTAGACGAATCCGCGGCTGCGGCGCGCGATCTCGGCCAGCCTGGGTTCCGGCGTGGCCGGTGAGGCGAGCAGGGCGAGGTCGACGCCTGAGGCGGCGGCCACGTCGGCGAGTTCGTCCGCCTCGTGCACCGGCAGGTCGGGCACGATGAGGCCGGTGACGCCGGCGCGGCGCAGCGCGGCGCAGAACGCCTTGGGCCCGTCGTGCAGGACGAGGTTGTAGTAGGTGCTGGCGACCAGGGGCACGCCCACGTCCCCGGTCTCGGCCAGGTCGGCGAGGATCCGGCGGGTGCTCGCGCCCCGGGCCAGCGCCGTCTCACTGGCCTGCTGGATGGTGAGGCCGTCGAGGGTGGGGTCGGAGAACGGCAGGCCGACCTCGATCGCGTCCGCGCCGGCCGCGGCGAACGCCGCCAGGTACCGGGTCCAGCCGGCTGTGACGCCTCCGGTGACGTACGGCATGAGCAGGCGGCGGCCGGTGTCCCGGCGGGCGCGCAGGTGCTGTTCGACCGGGCCCGTGGTCGCGATGTTCGTCACAGCAGCTCCTTGAGGGTGGAGATGTCCTTGTCGCCCCGGCCGGACAGCGTCATCAGGACGGTCGATCCGGCGGGCAGTTCGCCGTCGCCCGCCGCGCGGATCACCCAGGCCAGGGCGTGCGCCGATTCCAGGGCCGGGACGATGCCCTCGGTGCGCGCCAGCCGGACGGCCGCGCCGACGGCCTCCTGGTCGGTGACCGTGGTGTAGCGGGCCCGGCCGAGGTCGCGCAGGTGGGCGTGCTCGGGGCCGACTCCCGGGTAGTCGAGCCCGGCGGCGATGGAGCGGGCCTCGACGATCTGGCCGTCGTCGTCCTGGAGGAACAGGGAGCGGCAGCCGTGCAGGACGCCGAGTTTGCCGCGGGCCGCTCCGGCCGCGCCCTGTGCCTCGACGCCGACGAAGCGGGCGGTGGTGTCGGCGAAGCCGGCGAAGGTGCCGGCCGCGTTGGAGCCGCCGCCGACGCAGGCGACCACGTGGTCGGGCACGCCGGTCCGCAGTTCGGCGGCGCACTGGGCGCGGGCCTCGTCGCCGATGACCCGCTGGAACTCCCTGACCATCCACGGGTAGGGGTCGGGCCCGACGACCGAGCCGACGCAGTAGTGGGAGTCGCCGGTCGCGCCCACCCAGTGCCGCATGGCCTCGCTGGTGGCGTCCTTGAGGGTGCGGCTGCCGGTGGTGACGGGGATCACCTCGGCGCCCAGCATGCGCATCCGGAAGACGTTGAGCGACTGGCGTTCGATGTCGCGCTCGCCCATGAAGACCGTGGCCTCCAGCCCGAGCAGCGCGGCGGCGGTGGCGGTGGCCACTCCGTGCTGGCCCGCGCCGGTCTCGGCGATGAGCCTGCGCCGTCCCATCCGGGTGGCCAGCAGGGCCTGGCCCAGCACGTTGTTGATCTTGTGGGATCCGGTGTGGGTGAGGTCCTCGCGCTTGAGGTACAGCCGCACGCCCAGGTCCTGCGACAGCCGCCGGGCCGGGGTGAGCGGGGTCGGCCGCCCGGCGTGCAGGGCGAGCAGTTCGGCCAGTTCGCCGCGGAAGCCGGGGTCCTCCCGTGCCTGGCGGAACGCCTCGTCCACCTCGCGGCACGCCTGGATGAGGGACTCCGGGGCGTACTGGCCGCCGTAGTCGCCGAAGCGGCCCCGGGCCCGGGGTTCGGTCATCGTCCCGGTCGCCGGGACGGGTTCGCGCCTGGGCGGAGCGACTCTCATCTCACTCACCTCGTTCTATAACTCTCCACAGAGTTCTATAACAGTGAGTGTGGCATGGGCGGCCCGGGGCGCGCCACCCCCGGCTGTTCGCGCGGTGTTCCGGTGACGTTCCCCACAGGGAGAAATCAGGCGACAAGGATGGGAACCGGTGCGGCGGGCCGGTCGTTGTCGCCAACGTGCCGGTCGCGTCAGCCGTCGCCGGTGGCGCGCGCGGGGCTCCCCGCCGGGCTCCCCGCCGGGGTCTCCGCTGGAGTCTTTGCTGGAGTCTCCGTGGAGGCGAGCTCGCAGGCGACGTCACGGATGGTGCGGGTGACGTGGTCGAGCGTGCGCAGGGTCTCGGTGTCGAGGTGCTCCATGATGCGCCGGTACTGCTGGATGCCGGCGTTGTTGATCTCCTCGATGAGGCCGGCGCCCGCGGGGGTGAGTTCGACGCGGCGGACGCGGCGGTCGTGGGGGTCCTCATGGCGGCTGACGAGCCCGTGGGCGACGAGGCGGTCGACGATGCCGGTGACGGTGCCGAGGCCGACGCCGAGGTTGTGGGCCAGGTCCTGCCCCGAGGCGGAGCCGCTCACGGACAGGACCATGACGACTTTGAGCTGCCTCATGGTGAGGTTGGAGGTGAACAGGGGGGACTGATGCTGGGCGAACAGTCGCCCCAGGCCCCGCTGTGTGTCGGTGATCCGGCGGATCAGGTCCTCGCGTTCGTTGCTCACGCTCACCTCTCGCTTCCTGAGAAGGTTATCAGGAACGCTTGAATGATCTAAATATTCGCGCAAGGCAAAGTGTTAGTCTGTGGCGAACTCTTGGAGGGGGACCCTATGACCGCATTTGCTCGGTTGAGCCTGGTCAACCGGAGCCTGGTGATCCTGATGGCGCTGGTGCTCAGCGCGTTCGGCGTGTTCACGATCCCGCAACTGAAACAGCAGTTGCTGCCGTCGTTGTCGTTCCCCGGCGCGTTCGTGGTCGCCGTGTACCCGGGCGCTTCGCCGGAGATCGTCGAGGACCAGGTCACCGCCCCGATCGAGGACTCCTTCCAGGGGCTGGCCGGGATGGAGCAGATGACCTCGACGTCGAAGGAGGGCCTGGCGCAGATCCAGGTGGCCTTCGACTACGGCACCGACATCGAGTCCTCGCTGAACAAGATGCAGCAGGCCATCAGCAGGGCGACGCTGCCGGACGGCGTGGAACCGCAGGTGGTGGCCGGCAGCACCGACGACATCCCGGTGATGGTGCTGGCGGTGGGCGACGGCGGCGACGAGCGGGCGATGGCCGACAAGCTGCGCCGCATCATGGTGCCGGAGCTGCAGAGCGTCGAGGGCGTGCGGGAGGCGTCGGTCACGGGCACCCGCGACGAGGTCGTCACGATCAAGCCGGACGCCAAGAAGATGGCGCAGCGGGGCGTGTCGGCCGCGCAGATCCCCGAGGTGCTGAGGGCCAACGGGACGCCGATCCCGGCGGGCACCCTGGTCACGGCCGAGAAGTCGCTGTCGGTGCAGGTCGGCTCGCGGGTCGACTCGCTGGAGAAGCTGAAGAACCTCTACCTGACGCCGGCCCAGCCGACGGCCGCGCAGCAGCAGGCGGCCGCCCAGGCCCAGCAGGCGCAGGCCGCCCAGGCCCAAGCTCAGGCACAGGCACAGGCACAGGGGAGGCCGCAGACCGGTCAGGCGCAGCCGCCGCAGGCGGTGCCGCAGCAGCCCGCGCCGCCCAAGCCGGTCAAGCTGGGCGACGTCGCGACGATCACGCAGGGCCTGGCGGAGGCCACGACCGTCACCCGTACCGACGGCAAGACGAGCCTGGGCGTGTCGGTGACGATGGTGCCCGACGGCAACGCGGTGGCGATCTCGCACGCCATCACCGAGAAGCTGCCCGAGCTGACCAAGGCGCTGGGCGACGGGTCGGACACGGCGGTGTCGGTGGTCTTCGACCAGGCGCCGTACGTGGAGCAGTCGATCGAGAGCCTGACCACCGAGGGTGTGCTGGGCCTGGTGTTCGCGGTGCTGGTCATCCTGGTGTTCCTGCTGTCGGTGCGCTCGACGCTGGTGACGGCGGTGTCGATCCCGCTGTCGGTGGTGATCGCGCTGATCGCGCTGTGGGTGGGCGACCACTCGCTGAACATGCTGACCCTGGGCGCGCTGACGATCGCCGTGGGCCGGGTCGTGGACGACTCGATCGTGGTGCTGGAGAACATCAAACGCCACCTGGCCTACGGCGAGGCGAAGCTGCAGGCGATCCTGGCGGCGGTGCGTGAGGTGTCGGGCGCCGTGACGGCCTCGACGCTGACGACGGTGGCGGTGTTCGCGCCGATCGCGATGGTGGGCGGCATGGTGGGCGAGCTGTTCAGCCCGTTCGCGATCACGGTGACGGTGGCGCTGCTGGCCTCGCTGGTGGTGTCGCTGACCGTGGTGCCGGTGCTGGCGTTCTGGTTCCTCAAGGCTCCGGAGCTGACGCCGGAGGAGGCGCGCAGGCAGCGTGAGGAGGCCGAGGCCAAGGAGCTGCGCTCGCCGTTGCAGCGGGCCTACCTGCCGGTGCTGCGCTTCGCCACGCGCTTCAAGCTGGTGACGATCCTCATCGGCGTGGCGGTGTTCGTCGGCACGATGGGGCTGGCCGGGGGCTTGCGGACGAACTTCCTGGACTCCTCCGGGCAGAACACGGTGTCGCTGTCGCAGCGCATGCCGGTGGGCACCGACCTGAAGACCACCGACGCGGCGGCCGAGAAGGTCGAGACCGTGCTGGCCGGCCAGGACGGCGTCGAGACGTACCAGGTGAACGTGGGCGGCGGCAACGCGATGAGCGGCGGCGCGGTCGGTGGCGGCGCGGACCGCGCCTCGTACTCCGTCACGCTGGCCGAGGACGCCGACACGGCGAAGGTCGAGCAGGAGCTGCGCGACAAGATCGACGGCCTGTCGGGGGTCGGCGAGGTCACCGTCGGCGGGGCGGGCGGCGGCGGGTTCGCCTCCGACTCCATCGAGGTGATCGTCCGGGCGCCCGACGCCGAGACGCTGCGCACCGCGACCGACGCGGTGAAGACGGCGATGGGCGAGGTCAGCGGCCTGCGTGACCTGTCGTCGAACCTGGAGACCAGCGCGCCGCGGGTCGAGGTGGTCGTCGATCGCGCGGAGGCCGCCGAGCGGGGCCTGTCGGAGGCGCAGGTCGGCCAGGCGGTGGCGCAGGCGTTCCGGGGCGCGCCGCTGGGCCAGATCACGCTGGACGGCCGGGCCAGCGACCTGGTGCTGCGCGGCGCGGACGCGCCGGAGAACATCAAGGCGATCGAGGACCTGCGGCTGCCCACGGCCGCCGGCATGGTGCGGCTGTCCTCGGTGGCCGACGTGCGCGAGGTCGCCGGGCCGACGCAGGTGACCAGGATCGACGGCGAGCGCTCGGCGACGGTGTCGGGCGCGGCCGTGGACCCGGGCAACCTGGGCGCGGTGACGCAGGAGCTGACCACGAAGCTGGACGGGCTGGCCCTGACGGCCGGCGCCTCCTACGAGATCGGCGGCGTGTCGGCCGACCAGGCCGACGCCTTCTCCGACCTGGGCCTGGCGATGCTGGCGGCGATCGCGATCGTGTTCCTGATCATGGTGGCGACGTTCCGCAGCTTCATCCAGCCGCTGATCCTGCTGGTGTCGATCCCGTTCGCCGCGACGGGCGCGGTCGGGCTGCTGGTGGCGACGGACACGGCGCTGGGCGTGCCCGCGCTGATCGGCATGCTGATGCTGATCGGCATCGTGGTGACGAACGCGATCGTGCTCATCGACCTGATCAACCAGTACCGCGACCAGGGCATGGGCGTGGTGGAGGCGGTCATCGAGGGCGGCCGGCGCAGGCTGCGGCCGATCCTGATGACCGCGGTGGCCACGATCTGCGCGCTGACGCCGATGGCGCTCGGGGTGACCGGTTCTGGCGGGTTCATCTCGCAGCCGCTGGCGATCGTGGTCATCGGCGGGCTGATCTCCTCGACCCTGCTCACCCTCGTCCTGGTGCCGACGCTGTACGTGGTGGTGACCCGCAAGCGTGACCACGGGCCGCGCCACGCCGGCACCGCTCCCCGCGCGCACGAGGGTGCCGAGGGCGCGGGGCGAGAGGATCTCGCCAGCAATCCGGCCTGACGTCGGTGAGGCGTCAGCCGCCCGGCGGGGGCACCACACCCCGCCGGGGGGCTGGACGGACGATCTCGCCGGGCACGCGGGGGGTGTCTCGGTCCGGTCAGATCGGGAAGTGGCCGCGGCGGATCTGCCAGTGGCGGCCGGCCTTCAGGTGATCGACGATGGCGCGCTGGAGCACGGTGCGGCGCGGCAGCCGGTCGAGCGGGGTGCTCAGGGTGCGGAAGACGAAGCGCAGCACCTCGACGTCGGCGTCCTGCCCTTCCGGTTCCTCGTAGGGGTCCAGTGCGAACCTGCGCTGGAACCGGACGATGTTGGAGTCCGCGGGCAGGTACTCCCGTAGTTGCGGGTCGAGCAGCCACGAGCCGCAGGAGAACGTGGTGGGGCGCTCGTCGGGGAAGTGGCGCGGGAAGAACGCGCGGGCCTCGTCGAGTGACGCCTCGACCGCGTCCGGGGTCATCGGCCCCGACTCGGGGATGTGCAGGTCGATGGCGGTGGCGCCGCGTTGGTGCTGCAGCCGGCCGAGTTCGTAGAGGCCGCCGCGTGCGTGCAGGGTCAGCCAGCTCTGCATGACCGGCCAGCCCTCGCGGCGCATCCGCCGGTCGATCGCGAGGTTGCGGCCCAGGTCGGCGAGGGTCGCCCATGACACGTCGGCGGCGATGCCGTGGTCGCGGTGGTATCCGGTGACGACGCCGGCCAGGGCCAGGTAGGCGTAGACGTACAGATGCCGCCAGGCGGGGCCTCGTTCGCGCGGCAGTTCCGGACCGGGGGGCAGCCAGCCGTGGCCCCCGAGATCGGCGCGGACCAGGGCGATCGACCGGTCGAGCAGCCAGCGCAGCTCCGGGGTCCACAACGGGGAGTCAGGGTCGGGCCAGCCCGCCGTGATCTCGGCGGCGTCCTCCGGCCGCACCGCGAGCCGTTCGAGGATCGCGGGTACGTCGGCCTTGGCGGGCAACGGAGCCGACGGCCCGTCACCGGCGAGCCGGTGCACGCGGGCGACGTCCGCTACGGGTACGCCGAGCCGGGCGGCGATGTCGTCCAGATCCACGCCGACGATCCTACGATCGCCGGCGACGTCACGGACAAGCGTCAAGGCATCGCTTTGATGTCGTGTTCCGTCGATCTCCTGGTCCATGATCATTCAGAGCCTCATCATCCCCGTCATGGGAGGATATGGTGGTCATCTCCCCGGAACCCGAGGAACGGTTCACCCCAATCCGAAAGCGAACACCATGGGCGAAAACCAGCAGCCGACCCCCTTCCGCCCTGATCAGCTACGCGTCTCACATGACGAGCGCGAAGCCGTGGTGGAGCGGCTGAACACCGCGGTGGCCGAAGGGCGACTCGACGTCAGCGAACTGGAAGTGCGGCTGGATCTGGCGCTGAACGCCAAGACCTACGCGGACCTGGCGCCCCTCACCGCCGATCTGCCGCAGGACAAGCCGGTGGAGCCGCTGGTTCTCAAGGGCGGGATGAACGGCGAGTCACGGACCGGACGCTGGCGGGTCCCTGCGCAGATCACCGTGTACGGCGGCATGGGCAGCGTCAAGCTCGACTTCACCCAGACCGAATGCCGGCTGCCCGAGATCGCGATAGAGGCGCAGGGCCAGACCGGCGGCGTCACCATCGTCGTCCCGGACGGGTGGGCGGTGACGGACGCCTCGGAGATGAATCAGGGCCTCGGCGGATTCAAGGACAAGACCACCTCGGAGCGGCTCCCCGGGACGCCGCGGCTCCGCATCACCGGCAGCGGCGGCACCGGCGGCGTGGTCGTCCGTCACCCGAACAGATGGGACCGGCGCAGGCAGAAACGCTGACCACGGCGGCCCGCCGAAGGGGCTCGTCCGGAGTGATGTGCGGCGCCTTGCGTCTGCCGCCTGGGGACGTGGCCGCCGCCGGTGCCAAAACCACTTGGCCGGTCACTGTCTGCTCTCGTACGCTCACATGACGTTGCCCTTCCGGGGCGAGCGCATCAAGGAGGCAGTATGACGAGCAAGCGTCGCTCACTTCTGACGGCCCTTCTCCTCGCGGGAGGCATGATCCTCTTCCCGGCGCCGGCACACGCGCAGGACGGCGTCCTGACCATCAACGGCGACCCCATCTTCGACCCGCCGAACCACACGTGCTACTCGCGCTTCATCCCGCCGCTCACCGTCACCAACCGGCTGGAAGGCGGGACCTTCAATCACGTGAGCGTCTACTACGACAAGGAATGCAAGAATCCGGCCGGAATCGTCAGCAAGGGCATGTCGTACACATTCCCGCCTGACGTGGTCGCGGTCAAAGTGCACTGGTGACGCGCCGCCGTAGTTCGCGGGGTGCCGCGGGAGAGGATCTCGCCGGACGCCCGGCATCGGTGCGGGTCGCCGCCGGGCGTCCGAGATCCGTCTCGGCCGCCCGGCGGCTTTCAGATCACCGTCAGTCGGCGCAGATGGCGAAGACGCTGATGCCGACGTCGTTGTAGCCGTCCTGGCGGCCGATGCCGATCCAGCCGCGCCCGTCGTCGGTGGGGAAGGAGCCGACGAGGATGGCCCGGTTGCCGCGGGCCTCCGCGCCGCCGCCCAGGACCCTCTTGCCGCCGGGGCAGTACAGCGTGCGGCGCTGGAAGTTGGGGACGTTCGCGTTCGGCAGCGTGACGATCTGGTAGCCCGGGGGCAGTGCCGACTGGACGGCCGTCGTGGCGGACGCCGACGTGGTGCTCGCCACGGCGACCGCGGTCACGCACGCCCCGGCCGCGACGGCGGCGAGCGGGAGGGCCAGGAGCTTCTTGAACTGCATGTGCTTCTCCTTGTTACCGTCCCCTGGCGGGCACGCTCCGGGCAGCACGAAGCACGCCGGCGAATGCGGTGCTGTGGAGGGAGTGTCCGCAGGGGCGAGAGGGCCTGACACGCTGAGTATCCATGACATCACTCACCGCGTCCATAGGTGTCATGTGCGGGGTGACGGGGGCGTGCTGCCCGGTATGAGGGCAGTTCAGCGCAGTTGGGGGTCGATCCAGACGCCGACGGTGTCGCCGTGGCACTGCTGCGTGCTGGTGGTGCTCACGACGATCGAGACCTGGATGGCGTCCCGGATGTCCACGTCCACGTCCCTGAGTTGTCCCAGCCCGGCGGAACCGGTGTAGACGGTCCGGTTGTCGGCCCGAACCGAGAACTTCAGCGGGCGCGGGACGGGCGAGGTGTCGGCGATGCCGACGGACGCGGTCAGGCGGGTGTATTTCTTGCCTGCCAGGAATGTCACGCTGAAGTGGTCATTGAGCCAGCAGGGCGAGGTCGAAAGCACTTTGTCATAGGTTTTCCCGTTGACCGCCAGCGGCTGCTCTTGCCACGATTCCTTGTCGTCGTCGGAGACGGGCGGCTGGTCGACCAGCGAGAACACCTGCGAAGGCGCGGCGGCCGGGGATGAAGAAGCGCCGGTCGGCGGGCCGGACGGTGGCGGCGCGGCCTCCTGCCCGTCGGACATCGTGAAGGCCACGGTGATCACGGCGGCGGCCACGGTCGCGACGGCGCCGATGAGCGCCACGCGGATCGCTTCCGACAGGCGAGGCTTCTTCGAATTCACCAATGTAGCCCTATCACAATGCGCGCCGCCCTTACCCGCCCTATTTAGTTTTATCCCCATATTGGGCTGCATGGCAGTTATGCCGATATTTGCAGCCCCCCGGGTGTTCAGCCCGCCGCGTCGAGGAGGCGGGCGCCGAGCGCGCGCAGGTGCTCGGCGAGTTCGGGCGGCTCGTGCACCTCGAACGGCACGCCGAGTTGCCCGACCCACGCCGCGAGCTCGTCCAGGGAGTCGGCGCCCGCGTTGAGCACGCACGTGTCGCGCGTGGCCGGTTCGACCGCCGCGACGGTGGCCGGCATCCGGGCGGCCACAACCTCGGCGGGTGCGTGCACCGTGAACCGGCCGCGATAACGGTACGGGTGCACGGAGATCCGCTCCGACACGTAGCGGACGAACCCGCCGGCGGGCGGCTCGCGGGGGGCGAAGCGCGGCCCGTTCGGCGTGCGCAGCCGCATCCGGTCGACGCGGAACGTGCGCCAGTCACGCCGGCCGGTGTCCCACGCCACCAGGTACCAGCGGCGTCCCGAGCTCACCAGCCGGTACGGCTCGGCGGCGCGGCGGCCCTCGGCGTCGTCGCGGGCCCGGTAGTCGAAGCGCAGGCTCTCCCGGTCGCGCACCGCCGTGGCGATCACGGTGAGCACGGCCGCGTCCACCGCGCCGGCCGGGGCGGACAGCGGGACCGTGGCCGAGCGCAGCGCGCTGACCCGATGCCGGAGCCGGGGCGGGAGCACCTGCTCCAGCTTGACCAGCGCGCGTACCGAGTTCTCCTCGATCCCGGCCACACCGGAGACCGCGGCGGTGCCCAGCCCGACCGCGACGGCGACGGCCTCCTCCTCGTCGAGCAGCAGCGGCGGAACCCCGGTGCCGGCCCCGAGGCGGTAGCCGGGCGTCCCGGCGGTGGCGTGCACGGTGTAGCCGAGTTCGCGCAGGCGCTCGACGTCGCGGCGGACCGTCCGGCCCGAGACGCCCAGCCGTTCGGCGAGTTCCGCGCCCGGCCAGTCCCGCGGCATCTGCAGCAGCGACAGCAGCCGCAGCAGCCGCGCCGAGGTCTCCAACATGCCGGCCATCCTAGGACCGAACCTGTCCTAACCGGCTTCTAGCGTTACCCCCATGAACGACGACCAGCAGATTCACCCGTTCCGTATCGACGTCCCGCAGGCCCAGCTCGACGACCTGCGCGACCGGCTCGCCGCGACCCGCTGGCCGGACGAGCTGCCCGGGACCGGCTGGTCCTACGGCGTGCCGGTCGGCTACGCGCGCCGGCTGGCCGCGTACTGGCGCGCCGGGTTCGACTGGCGCGCCGCCGAAGCGCGGCTGAACGCCTTCCCGCAGTTCACGACCCGCATCGACGGGCAGAACGTGCACTTCCTGCACGCCCGCTCACCCGAGCCGGACGCGCTCGCGCTGATCCTCACGCACGGCTGGCCCGGCTCGGTGGCCGAGTTCATGAACGTCATCGGGCCGCTCACCGACCCGGCCGCGCACGGCGGCGACGCGGCCGACGCCTTCCACGTCGTCGCCCCGTCGATCCCCGGCTTCGGCTTCTCCGGGCCGACCACCGAACCCGGCTGGCACCTGGACCGGGTCGCCGGGGCGTGGGCCGAACTGATGCGCCGCCTGGGCTACCACCGCTACGGCGCGCAGGGCGGCGACAGCGGCGCGGTCATCTCACCGGCGCTCGGCCGCGCTGACAGCGCGCGGGTCGTGGGCGTGCACGTCAACGGCGGCCTCGGCTTCCCGTCGGGCGACCCGGCCGAGTTCGAGGGGCTCACCGGGGCCGAACTCGCCCGGCTCGGCCAATTCCAGGACCAGGACCGCTCCGGTTATGCGATCATCCAGGCGACCCGGCCGCAGACGCTGGCGTTCGGCCTGCACGACTCTCCCGCCGCGCAACTGGCGTGGATCGCCGAGAAGTTCCAGGAATGGACCGACCCGGCGCACGAACTGCCCGAGGACGCGGTCGACATCGACCAGTTGCTCACCAACATCGGCATCTACTGGTTCACCGGGACCGCCGCGTCGTCGGCCCGCCTCTACAAGGAGACGCAGAGCTCGTGGGGCTCGGCCACCGCGTACTCGCCGGTGCCGCACGGCGTCGCCGTCTTCCCCGGCGACCCGGGCGTGCGCCGGATCGCCGAGCGCGAGCACAAGGTCGTGCACTGGTCGGAGTTCGACCGGGGCGGCCACTTCGCCGCCATGGAGGCCCCCGACCTGCTCGTCGCCGACGTCCGGACCTTCTTCCGCACCCTGCGCTGAGGACCCGGGCGCCGGCCTGCGGGCTACTGCCGGACGGTCGGATACACCATCCCGTCCACGGGCAGCCCCGCGGCGGCGATCTTCGCCCGTAACCCGCCGCTCATGGCAGCGCGGCGCGGAACAAGCCACCCCGTTACTACGGGTGAATCATCCGTTTCCCCGGTGAAATGTCGTAGGCGTGATCAAGAATGGCCTGCCATGAGATGGATCGGGATCGCGACGGGCCACGAGATCAGCGTCGACGGGACGCGGCGGCCGGTGCTCGCCTGCCGGACGGCCGCGGGCCGCGTGCTGGGCAAGGTGCCCGCGAACGTCAAGAAGGATCCGGACGCGGTGCGGCTGGCCGCCCTCTGCGACCGGATCGGCGAGCACGCGCGCGCGGTGCACGACCGGGTCGAGTCCTGGATGGTGCGGTCGCTGCCCGTCCCGGCCGAGGTGTTCGCCGCCGTGTGGGACGACCCGGTGTGGCGTGAGACGCTCACCGGCCTGGTCATCGCCCCGATCGTCGGCGGCGCGCCCGACCTCGGCCGGTGCGCGCTCCTGCGCGAAGGCGCGTGGACGGGCGCGGACGCCTTCGCGATCCCGCACCCGCTGCTGCTCGGCGACGACCTGCCCCTCTGGCGGGCCCGGCACCTCACGCAGGTCGTCGAGCAGGTACGCCGCGAGACGTGGACGCGTCCCGCGAGCATGGACCGGACGTTCGACGTGGTCGACACCTTCGGATACGCCCGCTACGAGAGCGGCGCCGCGTTCGAGCGCCGCGTGCACGAGCTGGGCGGGCGCATCAGGGGGAACACGGCGCGCTGCACCGTGCACGCGCCCGAGCCGCTCGGCGTCGAGATCGACCTCGACTGGAGCGGGCCGATGAGCCCGGCCTACCTGGAGCGGCTGAGCTTCCGCGCGGGCGGCCGGGAGATCGGCGACATCGCCTGGTCCGAAGGCGTCCGCATCCTCATGACGCTGTACGCCCACCGCACCGTGGACGAGAGGCGGCCGGAACCGGAGGCGGCCGACGCGTACTCCGCCTACTGCGACGCCCACCTGGGCGAGCCCGGCACCGTGGCGCCCTGCGCCATCGCCGCACCGACACGCGAGGTGCTGCTGCGCGCCGGCGCGGTGCTGCCGGGCGCGCCCGCCGGCCCCGGCGAGGACGCGTGCGTCGCCGTCCGTTACGAGCACGCCGTCCTGGACGAGCCGCTCGTCGAACTGGTCCGGCGCGCGGCCGTGCACGGCGACAAGGCCGAGAAGTCGCTGCACGACCTGGACCCGGTGGCCGAGACCGGCGTCGGCACCGTGGACGCGGGCCCGCTCGGCTTCCTCGCCTTCGCCCTGCACAAGTACCCGGCGCACCGCGCCCGCGTCCTGGCCGCGAACACCGACCTGCGGGCCGCCCGCGTGCTGGCCGCGCGCAAGCCGGGCTTCGCGCGCGAGGCGCTCTCCCGTACCGGCGCGGACCTGGAGACGTACACGCCCGCGCTGCTGCCGGCCTTCTACGAGGAGTGCGCGCGGATCCTGGCCGACGTGGGCAGCGCCCGTTTCGCCGCCGCCTTCTTCGACAAGGCCCGCGCCGCCGAGGACACGCACACGCTGCCGGTCGACGAGACCGCGCTCGTCGCGGCGCACCTGGCCGCGGGACCGGACACCGCCGCGACGACCACGCTCAAGAAGCACGGCAGGCGGCTGGCCGCCCGCCATCCCGCCCCCGTCGCGTACCACTGGCATCGCAGGCTGCTCACCGAGTGGTGCGAGAAGGTCCCGGACGGCGCGGACGGCGCGCTCGTCCTGGCCGACGGCTGGGCGGCGCTGGCCAAGGCCGCCGGGCACCCCCTCGGCGCGCCCGAGGACGAACGCGCCGTCCGCGCCCTGCTGAACAGCGGCTGCATGGAGTCGGCGCCGCAGGCCCTGTGGAGGTTCGTCCTGGCGCTGCTCGGCCCGATGGCGCGGGCGGAGGCGGGCATCGGCCGCGCGTTCCTCGCCACCCTGCCGCTGCCCGCCAAGGACACCCCCAAGGCCAAGAGCGCGGCGGTCTCCCTCCTGCTCGGCAACCTCGCCGACGCGGGCCTGACCACCCCCTTCACCACGTTCCCCGAGGCGGAGGCGAAGGACTGGCTCGGCCGTTTCCTGACGCGGTACGCAGGGCTCGCCCTGCCCGTCGCCGGTCTCGGCGACCTCCTGCACGACGCCGGCACGCGGCTGCGCGCACAGGGCCGCACCTGCGACGGCCACGAGGCGATCCTGGGAGCGGACGAGTACGAGGTCAACTCCTGGGAGGAGACCGCCGCCGACCTCCCGCTCCTCGATCTCCTCCTGGAGCGCGGCGTCCCGCTCGCGCGGCCCCGGCTGCTGCACACCTACAAGCTGTACGACCGGCTCGCCGCCGGGGCGGGCACCGGCCTGGCCGCCGTCGCCGCCGACCCGGACTGGGCCCCGCTGCTGCGCGACGCGATCGTGGGCAGCGTGACCAACCAGCTCAACGTCACCGAGCCGGCCGTCCCGAAGCAGACCGCCCCCGAGACCGTACGGGCCCTGACCACGACACCCGGAACGGCGCGGATCGTCGCCGCCATCCTGGCCGAGCATGCCGAGCGGGTCTCCCGGCAGGGGCTTCCCGACGTGCACGCCGCCCTGTGCGACGCCGGACGGTTCACCGTCGCCGGAGTCCCCGGCCCCCTCCTGGACAGCGTGCGGACCATCGCGGCCGAGGCGGACCCGGTCCGCGCCCTCGCCGCCGCGCTGAGCGGCGGCGTCCTCGACGAGCTGGAACTGCCCGCGTTCCTGCCCGCCCACGTCCACACCATCACCGACTACCTGGAGGAGAGCGGCGCCGACCTGCTCCTCATCGAGGCCGGCCGGCTCTGGGAGCACAAGTTCCGCGCCTCCGTTGTCACCCCGGACGGCGTCGGCCCGGCCCACGGCTTCGGCACCTACGAGGACGTCTCCAGCCGCTCCCACGAACGCAGCGAGGCGCGCGACCTCGAGGACCGCTGCCTGATCGTGGTGGACGGCCGGGTGACCGTGCTGGACCACGGCGGCCCGCACTGCCCGCACGGCAGCGCGCACCCCGCCGCCCGCCGCGTCGTGCCGGCCGACGGCGAGCGGGTCGTCTTCCCCGGCGGCGCCGAGGCCACCGTGTGGCGCGGCCGGGGCCGGCTCATCGAGCTGCGCGACCCGGCCGGGCGGACCATCGGCCGCTACGTCCGCGGCTGGGGCCGGGTGCCCGAGCACGACGGCGCCGAGAACATCGGCACGGTCGCGCGCCACCGCTACGCGTCCGGGACGCACCTGGTCGCGCCGCCCGGCCGGTGGGCGGCGATGCGGCCGCGCGACCCCGAAGGATCCAGGGCGCTGCGTGCTGTCGACGAGAAGAAGGCGCAGGCCCTGATCGACGTCGCCGACGCCGCGCTCGCCGCCGAACTCATGCGGGTGCTCGACCCCGAGGTCTGGTACGAGGAGCAGGACACCGCCCGCGACGAACTGACGGGACGACTGCGCCCGCTCCTGCCGGAGATCACCGACGAGTCGCTCCTGAAGGGCGTCACGTCCCTGGTGTGGACGGCCGTCGAATGCCGCGAGCGCGCGTTCGCCCTGCTGGAACGCCTGGCGCTGACCCCGCCGCCGCACCTGAGCCCGGCGTCCGCCTGCGCGCCGCCCGCCGTCCGGGCCACGAAGTCCCGCGAGCCGGACGATCCGGGGCCCGCGTCGGCGTACGACCGGATCGTCCACTTCGCTCCTGCCGCCGTCGAGGTGCCGTACGACAAGAACATCGCGAGGTTCGACTCCTCCGCCGTCAAGGGGGTGGAGAACACACTGGGCCGTCTCGGGGCCGCCGTCCTGGAGGCCGCGTGGGGCGAGGGCGGCGGGCGCGCGCGCCTGCGGCGGCTGGCCGCCGTCCCCGAACTCCTGCGTACCGACGGCACCTGGCACGTCGCCCGGCTGCGCCCGGAGTACCAGCTCGGGCAGA
Source organism: Nonomuraea sp. MG754425 (assembly GCF_021699195.1). GTDB lineage: Bacteria > Actinomycetota > Actinomycetes > Streptosporangiales > Streptosporangiaceae > Nonomuraea. Next base: position 30,743 of record NZ_SSXE01000101.1, read on the forward strand.
TCTGCTCGGGGCGCGGCCCCATCATGGCCGCCGCCGTCGCCGATCACGAGAAGGTGGGGGTGGGGTACGCGGTCACGGCGCTCCTGCACACCCCCGGCGGCCCCGACCCGCTCCTGTTCACCCGCAACCGCGTCGTCGAGTTGCGGACCTGCCGCGGCTGGGGCGACCCGGACCGGCTGCGTCAGGCGCTCGACCTGATCGACGAGAACGGCCCGCCGCCCGTGGACCGCGAGGCGACCGTGCGCGCGTTCGCGCAGGGCACGGGCCTGTCACCGGCCCAGTGCCTGATCCTGCTGTCCACCTCGGCCCGCACGCTGTCCTGGCCGGAGGGCTGGGCGCGGGGGCGCGTCGCCGCCTTCCGGTCGGCCGACGCCGACCGCGCCCTCGAACTCGGCCTGAGCGAGATCGAACTGCGTGTCGCCGCGCTGTCCCTGGAGGCGCTCACCACCACCGACGAGGCCGTCGAAGTCGTCGAACTGCTCATGCCCGACGACCCCGCCGACCTCTGGCGTGCCGGCCCCGGCCTGGAGCGGGCGCTCGCGTACTGGACGGACCGCCACCCGAGGCTCACCCCGCTCACCACCGCGCAGTGGGTCACCCTCGCCGCCGGCGCCGAGGACGCCCTGCCGGCGCTGATCGCGCTGCTCGGCGAGCGTCCGTCCGTGCCGCCGCTGGGTCACCTCGCCCGCGCCGCGGGGCTCCTGGCCGACCGGCTGCCCAAGGACCACCCCGCCCGTACGACCGCCGCCGCCCGCCTGCGTGACCTGCACGGACACCTCACCGCCCCGGACACGACCCTGCCCGTCGCCGCCGGGGTCACCTCGGTCGCCGCCCTGGAACGGGCCGCCGCGGCGAGCGCGGCCCACCTGGCGGACGGCCGGCTCGCCATCGGCGAAGCCCTCACCCTGGAGCCCGCCGGGGACGGCTACCGCGTCCACCTGCGCCCGTCCCGCTGGGCAGCCCTGGACGCGCTGGCGCCGGCCCTGCGCCGCGGCGGCGCCGCCGGGGTCGCCCTGGTCATGGAGGACCTGCGTTTCCTGCGCTCGTCCGAGGCGCTGGAGGCCGCGGCGCGGCTGGAGTGACGTGCCCGTTCGGGTGAACCCGGCCACGGGGCCGTCATAGGCTCCGGGGCACGGGGCCGGGTGGAGGGGGAGCGGGCGGATGACGGTCGGACGGTGCACGCACCACCTCGAGTTCGGCGACGGCGTCGTGACCAAGCGGTACAGCTCGTGGGAACGGGGGGAGCCGCACCGGGAGTGGGCGGCGCTGACCCTGCTCGCCGGGCACGCGCCGGGCCTGGCGCCCAGGCCGCTGCGGGCCGCGCTCGACGCGTGCCCGCCCGCGATCGTGATGAGCAGGCTGCCCGGCCGCGTCCTGCGCGGCGGGCGCGTCACCGGCGAGCAGGTCACGGCGCTGGCCGCCGCGCTGCACCGGCTGCACCGGATCCCGGCCGCGGTGGTGGCCGGGGTGCCGCCGGCGCCCTGGGGGCCGGCGACGGCGGTGGCCAAGGTCCGGGCGCTGGCCGGGCGGCGGCCCGGCCTCGGCGATGACCCGCTGGTGCGGGAGGCGTGGCGCGACGGGGCCGCCTGGCTCGCCTCGGCCGACCCCGACCGGCTCGTCACGAACCCGCTGCCGCCCGTCCTCGGCCTGGCGGACGGCAACCACGCCAACTACCTGTGGGACGCGGGCGAGGGCCGCGTCGGGCTGATCGACTGGGAGGACTCTGGCCGTACCGACCGGGCGTTCGAACTGGGCGAGCTGATCGAGCACATCTCGCACGTCGAGGGCGGGGTGGACGCCGGCCGGCTGCTCGCCGAGGTCGATCTGGCTCCCGGGGAGGCGGGGCGGGTGCACGGCTTCCGCCGGCTGCTCGCGCTGGGGTGGTTCCTGCAACTCGGCCCCGGCGGTCCGGCGACGCCGCACAACCCGCCCGGGACGCTGGACCGCCAGGCCGCACGGGTGCGCCTGCTGCTCGACTCCCACCCATTGTGATCTACATTGTAAAGGCGGTCGGCCGGTTCAATACCGTTCACCGAAAGAACGGCGGTCATCGACGGCACGGGGGCAGGAATCGGACGCCCTGAGCGCCGGTTCGCCGGGCCGGTGTGAATACACTTGTCCAACGTGACGTCGAAGCCGCGTATCCCCAATGTCCTGGCCGGCCGCTACGCCTCGGCGGAGCTGGCCCGCCTGTGGTCGCCCGAGTACAAGATCATCGCTGAGCGGCGGTTGTGGCTGGCGGTGCTGCGGGCGCAGGCCGAGCTCGGGATCGCGGTGCCCGAGGGGGCGATCGCCGACTACGAGAAGGTGGTCGAGCAGGTCGACCTCGACTCGATCGCGGCCCGCGAGCGCGTCACCCGCCACGACGTCAAGGCGCGCATCGAGGAGTTCAACGCGCTGGCCGGGCACGAGCAGGTGCACAAGGGCATGACCTCGCGCGACCTGACCGAGAACGTCGAGCAGTTGCAGGTGCGCGACAGCCTGCTGCTGGCGCGCGACCGGGTGGTGGCGCTGCTGGCGCGGCTGGCGGCGCTGGCCGGGCAGCACACGGCCACGGTGATGGCGGGCCGCTCGCACAACGTGGCCGCGCAGGCGACGACGCTCGGCAAGCGGTTCGCGACGGCGGCCGACGAGCTGCTGGTGGCCTACCGGCGGCTGGAGGAGCTGATCGCCCGCTATCCGCTGCGCGGGATCAAGGGCCCGGTGGGCACCGCCCAGGACATGCTGGACCTGCTGGGCGGCGACCGGGGCAAGCTGGCGGAGCTGGAGGGCCGGGTGGCCGCCCACCTGGGCTTCGCACACCGCTTCACCAGCGTGGGCCAGGTGTATCCGCGCTCGCTGGACTTCGAGGTCGTCACGGCGCTGGTGCAGCTCGCGGCGGCGCCGTCGTCGCTGGCCAAGACGATCCGGCTGATGGCCGGGCACGAGCTGGTCACCGAGGGGTTCAAGGAGGGGCAGGTCGGCTCCTCGGCGATGCCGCACAAGATGAACACCCGCTCCTGCGAGCGGGTCAACGGCCTGGCGGTGGTGCTGCGCGGGTACGCCTCGATGGTGGGCGAGCTGGCGGGCGACCAGTGGAACGAGGGCGACGTGTCCTGTTCGGTGGTGCGGCGGGTGGCGCTGCCGGACGCGTTCTTCGCCTTCGACGGCCTGGTGGAGACGATGCTGACGGTGCTGGACGAGTTCGGCGCGTTCCCGGCGGTGATCGCCGCCGAGCTGGGCCGCTACCTGCCGTTCCTGGCGACGACGAAGATGCTGATGGCGGCGGTGCGCGACGGCGTGGGCCGTGAGCAGGCACACGAGGTGATCAAGGAGCACGCGGTGGCGGCGGCGCTGGCGATGCGCTCGCGCGGCGCGGCCAACGAGCTGCTGGACCTGCTGGCGGCCGACGAGCGGTTCCCGCTGGACCGGGCGCGGCTGGAGGAACTGCTGGCCGACCGGGTGTCGTTCACGGGGGCGGCGGCCGATCAGGTGGCGGAGCTGTCACGGGCGGTGGACGAGGTCGTGGCGGCCCATCCGGGTGCGGCGGCCTACCGTCCCGGCGCGATTCTGTGATCGGCCGCACCCGGTGGTGGGGCCGGTGATCCGGGAACTGCGCTCGCCGGCCGAGGTGCGGGCCGCGTGCGGTGACGACGATCTGGTGGTGTGGGCGGCCCAGGGGCTGTCGGGGGGTGCGCGGGCGTGGGCGC
>NZ_SSXE01000102.1 GCF_021699195.1 Nonomuraea sp. MG754425
GCGGTGGCGATCTCGCCGAGTTGCAGGGGGGCGTGGTCGTGGGTGACGGCGACGTCCAGGACGTCCAGCAGTCGGGCGAGATAGCTGGTCCGGGATTCGGTTCCACTGAGTGGAACGGCCTTTGCGTTCATTGGGAGGCAATTTAGGAACGTCCGTATCCGCACGTCAAGACCAGGACATAATTCGCAACAAGCCGTTACATGCCCGTTTCAGCGTGCTGCTCCCCCGGCGGCCGGCGACGGCGCGGCCTGCGCCACTGGTTTCGGGCCGCTGGTTTCGGGCCGTCGCTCCCCCACGGGCGTCCTACACGTCGGGCGGGCGGGAAATGGGTGCCAGCCCTGATATCGGACAGGTGTGGCCGGGGGTGAGACTGGCGGCTGGGGATCCCCGCCAACGCGATCTAGGGAGGGCTCGGCTGCCGGGCCGCAGCCCGCCAGGCACGGAGGAACGAAGCATGGATGTCACTCCCGTCACCGTCCCGGGCACGGGCACGGTTCACCATGCCCGCACGCGGCGGGGGGAACGGTTCGGGGTCCTGGCCGCCAAGAGCGGCCAGCGCACCATCCTGCTGTACGAGGGCGGGCAGGACGACCAGCCGGTCCAGTGTGTGGTCCTGGACGCCGACGAGGCCGATCTGGTCGCCGAGCTGCTGCACAGTCGTTCGTTCGCCGATCGGCTGGCCGCGGTGGAGCGGCGGCTGGCGGAGCTGGCGGAGCGCGCTTCGTGAGTTGAGGGCCCGGGCGGCGGCGGTGCGCGAGGGGCGGGCCGCTCCCCCGCCGGCGCGGCCTGAAAGGCGGCCGGAAGGGGCGGGGAATGCGGCGTTCGCCGATGCGCCCGGGCTTTTCTCGTCAGGTTCGCCCGCGGCCGTCACGGCGGTGCGGGAATGGCCGGTTCATTTCGTGGCGCGCGGTGAATTGCGGGCGTGCGGGAATGGGCCGGCCGCGGTATTTCCGGATGGATTCAGTGGGTTCGGCCGGGGTTTCAGCCGGGTGGTACGGCGCCGTTCTTGGCGACGGGTACGGCGAGTTGCGCCGGGCCCGTGATGCGCAGTTCCTCGGCCGGCAGGTTGGCCAGCACGGGGTTGAGGTGACGCAGGGTCAGCGGCACCTGGGCGACGGCGGGGCTGATGAGGTCGAACTTCTCCAGGTCGACCCAGCGGACGACGTCGAGGACCTCGGGCGGGATCTCGTCGCCGCCCTTCTGCACCGGCACGCAGAGCTGGCGGGCGGTGGTGACCCGCACGGAGCGGGGCGGGATCGGGCCGGTCAGCACCGGGTTGAGCTGGGTGAGGGTCAGGCCGGTGTTGATGGCCGGGTTGTTGCGGTGGCCGTAGCACAGCAGGTCGATGTGGGAGACGACGGACAGCACGTCGTCAGGCGGGAGCACGCCGTTCTTGGCGACCGGCACGCACAACTGCTCGGGGGTGATCAGGGTGGCCTCGAAGCCGGGGACGTTGGCCAGCACGGGGTTGAGGTGGCGCAGGCTCAGGGTGCGGTCGAGTTGCGGTCCGGTGACCCGGTAGCAGGACAGGTCGACGAAGCGCAGGTAGGGCAGCACGGTCGAGGGCGGGAAGAGGGCGTTCTTGGCGACGGGGACGCACAGTTGCTCGCGTGGCCCGAGGGTGACCTGCACCGGCGGCAGGCCGGCGAGCACGGGGTTGATGTGGCGCAGCGTCAGCGCGACGGCGGGCGGCTGGTAGGCGGTGGTGGTGAAGCAGTCGAGGTCGAGGTAGGAGACGAACTCCTTCGGGGTGGGCACGGCCTGGGCCGTGGCGGGCGGGGCGGCGAGGAAGGCGGCGGTGAGCACCGCGAAGGCGGCCGATAACAGCCGCCTTATGGTGTGGCGTGGTGTTCCCTTTCTGGTCATTGATCCTCCATGGACCGGTGCAATGGTGTTTCGACTGTGCGCCCGCGCGCCGGTTCCGACAAGAGCGATGACCGTTCTTTGCCACGGTGGTTTGAAATGCCGCGCCGGTTATTCGCGCCTTTTCCGGGAACCGGGCTCCCGGAAAAGGCGCGCGCGGCGGGTTGTCCGGGGCCGGTTATCCGGGGGCGGGGGCGCGGCGGGCGCGCCACGCGGCGACCGCGGCCGGCGCGACGAGGAGGCCGGCCAGCCACAGGACGCCCGGCAGCGGCAGCGCGTCCACGATCGTGCCGCCGGCCAGCGCGCCGAGGCCGATGGAGAGGTTGAAGACGGCCACCCACAGCGCGGAGGCCTCCTCGACCGCGTGCGGCGCGGCGGTGATCATCCAGGTCTGCAGGCTGGTGGAGACCCCGCCGTAGACCAGGCCCCACAGCAGCAGCAGGCTCACCCCGCCCGCGGCGCTGAGCCCGGCCAGCGGGTAGAGCAGCAGGATGGCCGCCAGGGCGACGGCGATGGCCAGGACGGTGCGCTGGGGCCGGCCCGCCACGGTGGCGCCCGCGACGACATTCCCGGCGACCCCGGCGACGCCGAATCCGAACAGCAGCGGCCCGATGAGGGGGGCGTCGAGGCCGGACAGGTCCCGCAGGAGGGGGCTGACGAAGGTGTAGGCGGCGAAGTGGCCGGTCACGATCAGGAAGGTGGCCAGGATGCCGGCGCGCACGCCCCGGTTGCGCACCTGGGCGGCCAGGCGGCGGGGGGCGACGGGCCGGGCGGCGGCCAGCGGCGGCAGCACGGCCAGCAGGGCGAGCAGCACGATCAGGGCCAGGGCGCTCAGCGCGGCGAAGGCGATCCGCCAGTCGGCCAGCGCGCCGATCGTCGTGCCGAGGGGGACGCCGAAGACGTTGGCGGCTCCGACGCCGCCGAAGATGATCGCGGTGGCCCGGGGGACGCGCTCGGGCGGGACGAGGCGGACGGCCAGGCCGCCGGCGATGGCCCAGAAGCCGCCGATGGCGATCCCGGCCAGCACGCGGGCGGCGATGAGCAGTGGGTAGGCGGGGGCCAGGGCGGCGGCCAGGTTGGCGAGTGTCATGAGGGCCATCAGGGCGGCGAGCAGCAGCCGGCGGTCGGTCCGGCCGGCCAGGACCGGGACGGCGGGCGCGGCGAGGGCGGCGACGATGCCGGGCACCGTGACCATCAGACCGGCCGTGCCCTCGGAGACGTGCAGGGCCGCTCCGACGGGGGCCAGCAGGCCGATCGGCAGTTGCTCGGCGGTCACCAGGAGGAAGGTGCCGAAGGCCACGGCGGTGACCGCGAGCCATGGGTGGCCCGCGGGGGTGTCTCGCCCGGTCGCCGTGGGGCTGGTTGCCGTGGGGCTGGTTGCCGTCACGTCGGGTTCTCCTCTCCACACGTTTGGGAGCGTTCGCTCCCGAATCGAGAGCACACCCTAGTACGGGAGCGACCGCTCCACAACCGGGGTAGGGTGGTGTCATGGCGCGGCCCCGGGAGTTCGACGAGCAGGACGTGATCGCCAAGGCGACCGACCTGTTCCGGCGGCGCGGCTACACCGCCACCTCGGTGCGCGACCTGGGCGCCGAGCTCGGGTTGCGGCAGAGCAGCCTGTATCGCACGTTCGGCGACAAGCACGCCCTGTTCGTGCGGGCGCTGGAGCACTATCGGGCCACGGAGTCGGCGCAGGCCGGGCAGCGGCTCGGCGCGCCCGGCCCGAGCCTGGCCGTCCTGCGGGAGTGGCTGCTCTGGATGGTCGGCCACGAGGCCGGCCGCGGCTGCTTCGTCGTCAACACCGCCGCCGAGCTGGGCGCCGCCGATCCCGAGGTGCGCGTACAGACCGAGGCCGCCTTCGACGACACCAGGAAGACCCTGGCCGCCCTGCTGCGCCGCGGCGTCGCCGACGGCGACCTGCCCGCCGCGCTGGCCGTGGACGACGCGGTGGAGCTGCTGTTCACCACGGTGCTGGGGTTGCGCGTGCGTGAGCGCGCCGGGCACGACCCGCGGCGGCTGGCCGCGGCGATCGACTTCGCGCTCGCGATGCTCACGCGTCCTTCTGCCTGACCTCCCCCGCCCTCCGCGGGTCGTTTTTGGTGACTCTTGTCCTCTTTGCCGAGAAGGATGTAACCTGCACGAAAAGTGACGGTTATCGATAACTGTGCGGAGGGTAGCCGGACGATGGCGGAAGAACGGGCGACGATCTACACCGTCGCGCGGGCGGCCGGGGTCAGCGCCCAGACCGTGTCCCGGGTGCTGAACGGCACCGGACAGGTCAGCGCGGCGACCCGGGCGAACGTCCTGGCCGTGATCGAGGCGCAGGGTTATCGGCCCAACGCGGTCGGGCGCAGCCTGCGCGCCTCCCGCACGCCGATGATCGGCGTGGTCGTGGCCGACATCGGCAACCCCTTCTACGCCCGGCTGCACCGCGCCCTCGAACGCCGCCTGTCCGGCAGCGGCTTCTCGCTCATGCTGATGAACAGCGACGACGACCCCCGCGCCGAACGCCGCCAGCTCGACCTGCTGCGCTCCTACCGGCCGACGGGACTGGTGATCGTGCCCTCGGCCGGCAGCTCGCTGGGCGAGGCCGACCTGCGCGCCCTCGGCCACGTCGTCAGCGTCAGCCGGGTGCCCGAGGGGGTGGCGGTGCCCGCCGTCGTCACCAACGAGCGCGCCGCCGTCGGCGAGGCCACGGCCGAACTGCTGGCCCACGGCCACACCGAGCCGGCCATCGTCCTCGGCCCCGCGGGCGCCTCCACCAGCCGCGCCCGCGAGCAGGGATTCCTGGCGGCGCTCGGGCCCGGACGGCGCGGCCACGTCCGCCACACCGACGGCACCCGCGCGGGCGGCCAGGCCGCGGCCGCCGACCTGCTGGCCACCCGGCCCGCCGTGACCGCGATGATCGGCTTCAACGCGCTGGTCACCGAGGGGATCGTCAGCGCCCTGCAGGCCGCCGGCCGCCCCTGCCCGCAGGACATGTCGGTCATCGGGTTCACCGACGCCGGCTGGATGACCCTGCACCGCCCCGCCCTGACCGTGATCGACCAGCCGGTGGAGGAGATGGGCGCCCTGGCCGGGCGGCTGCTGCTCGACCTGGCCGCCGGCCACGGCGTCGACCCCGGCCCGCACGTCGTGCCCAGCACGCTGATCCGGCGCGCGTCCGTCGCGCCCCCGAAGGAGCACACCCCATGAAGATCGCGGCGGTGAACACGCACGTCGTGACCGAGAAGCTGACCACCACGTTCGGCATGTCCCAATGGCAGTGGCAGGCCCGCTCGAGTTGCCTGGTCGAGATCGTCACCGACGAGGGCCTCGTCGGCTGGGGCGAGTGCTTCGGCCCGGCCGAGGGCTCCGCCGCGCTCATCGAGACGGTCTACGCCCCGCTCCTGGCCGGGGCCGACCCGTTCGAGCACGCCGCCCTGTGGGAGACGCTGTACAACCGCGGCCGCGAGTGGGGGCGCGCGGGCGTCCCGATCGCCGCGATCTCCGGCGTCGAGATCGCCCTGTGGGACGTCGTCGGCAAGGCGCTCGGCCAGCCCGTCCACCGCCTGCTCGGCGGCCGGGCCCCCGAGGCGTTCCACGCCTACGCCTCGGCCTTCTACTACGGCGGCCAGTGGCGCGGCGACATCGAGGCCGAGGCCCGCCACCTGCTGCAGGAGGGCTACCGCCACGTCAAGATGAAGGTCGGCGCCGACCTGCGCTCCGACGTCGAGCGCGTGCACCGTGTCCGCGCCGCGCTCGGGCCGGATGTCCTGCTGGCCGCCGACGCCAACCGCGGCTACACCACGGCCGAGGCGCTCGTGTTCGCCCGCGAGACCGAAGCGGCCGCGCTGTGGTTCTTCGAGGAGCCCGTCATCCCCGAGGACCTGGCCGGCTACCGCGAACTGCGCGCCCGCGTGAACGTCCCGATCGCGGGCGGGGAGTCGATGTTCACCCGCTGGGGCTTCGCCGAGATGATCGAGTCACGCGCCGTGGACCTGCTGCAGCCCGACGCCACCGCCTGCGGCGGCATCCGCGAGACGCTGCTGGTGGCCGGGATGGCCAGCGTGCACGGCATCTCGACCCTGCCGCACGTGTGGGGCTCGGCCATCACCGTGGCCGCCGGGCTGCACCTGGCCACCGCGCTGCCGGTGGTGACCCCCTCACTCGGGCGGGCCGCCCCGGTCATCGAACTCGACCAGGCCCCCAACTCCTTCCGGCACACCCTGTCGGACCTGGCCATCGGGCCGGTGATGCCGGTGCCCACCGGCCCCGGCCTCGGCGTCGAGATCGACCGCTCGGTCATCGAGGCGTACCGCGCCTGACCCTCCCTCCTTCACTATCAGCGTCAAAGGAACCACCCAGTGTCATCGGAAACCGCGCCCGCCCGGGCCTCCTCCGCCCCGCACCTGCCGCACAAGTGGCTGCGCATCAGCGGCCTGCTGCTCGTCGGCCTGTTCATCGCCTACCTCGACCGCTCCAACCTGTCGGTCGGGATCAAGAACATCGGCACCGACCTCGGCTTCTCCGGCGAGGAGTTCGCCGCCACCTCCAGCCTCGCGCTGACCGCCTTCCTCGTCGGCTACCTCATCTCCAACTTCCTCGGCGGCTTCCTGACGGCCCGCATCGACGCCAAGTGGATCCTGCTGGTGACCGTGGCCGGCTACTCGCTGTGCACGCTGCTCATCGGCTTCGCCGACTCCGTCGGCGTCCTGGTCGCGCTGCGCGTCGGCGTCGGCATCTTCGAGGGCATCTACTGGCCGCAGCAGTTCAGGATGGCCAAGGCGTGGTTCGACGACCGCGAGATGAGCCGGGCCAGCGCCCTCATCCAGTACTACGGCCAGTACCTGGCGCTGGCGCTCGGGTTCTTCGTGCTCACCCCGGTCGAGGCGACGTTCGGCTGGCGTCCGATGTTCTGGGCGCTCGGCGCGATCGGCCTGATCGTCGTGCTGCCGCTGTACGCGCGCTTCCTGCCGACCGCCCCCGGCACCACCACCGCCGCGGCCGGCCCCGACGGCCGGGGCCGGGCCGGGCGGCTCAGCTTCGCCGCCTTCGGCGGATGGCGTTTCGTGCTGCTGGTGTTCAGCTATTTCACCAACGGCATGCTGTTTTGGGGCATCACCCTGTTCATCCCGCTCATCGTGCCGAGGTTCGGCTTCGACCCCGGCATGGCCGGGCTGATGGCCGCGGCCCCGTACCTGGTCTCGCTGGTGCTCACCGTCCCCATGATGATCCTCGCCGACCGCACCGGGCGGCGCGCGCTCATCGCGATCTCCGGGCTGGTCGTCGGCGGCGTCCTGCTGGCGTGCGTGATGCTCACGGACTCGCACGTGACGCAGTTCGCGCTGATCTGCCTGGGACTGGGGTACTTCACCGCCTCCTACACGCCGAACATCTGGGCGATCGCCGTGACGGACCTGCCCGCGCACGCGGTGGGCCCGGCCACCGGCATCATCAACGGCTTCGGCGCGGGCGGCGGCGGCATCGTGGCCGGCGCGATCTTCGGCCCGCTGCTGGCGGCGGCCGGGACGTACGCGCTGGGCCTGTCCGTCCTGGGCCTGATCGCGATCCTCGGCGGCGGGGCCCTGATCCTGTACACCAGGATGCGCCCGACCCCCGCCTGACCCCCCCCCGGGCTTGACCGGCGGGTTGACCTTGTGTTGATTCGCTGTCCTCGACGGCGGGAGTGGACTTAGGGTGGGTAGTCCTGCTATTCGCGCCGCGAGAGGAGCAGCACGTGGGGACCGATTCGGTGTTATGCCCGGTGTGTCAGGGGGTTGTACCCGCGTCCGGCAAGGATTCGTACACGGCGTCGCGGGGGCGGCTGATCGTGACGAACGGGTACTGTGCGGGCGGGTGCGCCGAGCGGGCCGAGGAGGCGGCGGAGCAGACGCGGCAGGTGGCGCGTCCGCGTACCATGCCCTCCCCCGCACCCGTTCCCGGTGCGGCTGCGCCGGCGCGTGCGGGACTGCGGGCGGTGCGCTGAGCTGAGCCGGGCCGTCGCACGGTCACCAGGGGGATCATTGGTGGCCGTCGACGGTGTGCCAGTAGTCGCGGGTGCGCACGGCCAGGCCGTCGGCGTCGAACTCGGCGAACACGCAGCCCGCGAGCGTGACGGGGCGGCCGTTGTCGACGGCGTGCACGCGGAACTCGATCGCGGCCCGGCCGCCGTCCACGATCGGGGCGGCGAAGCTCACCCGGGGGTCGCTCTCGCCGGTGAAGGACCAGGCGATGTAGTCGGCGACCGCCTGCCTGCCCCGGTGCGGGGGCCGGAAGGGCATGCTGGTGTGGACGGCGTCGTCGCGGTACAGGGCGGTGATGGCGGCGACGTCGTGCTGGGTCCAGCCGCGCTGCCAGGTGTCGGCGAAACGCTGGGCGGCCTGTCGGGTGTCCATGCGCTCCATTGTGCGGTCGCCGGGCCGCCGGGGGTGGCCGGTCGGCCGGTTCAGCAGGTGTAGGGGCGCACGGCGGTGACCGCGGTGAGCGGCAGCGGGCCGTACAGGTGGGGGAAGCCGTTCTCCACGCGGACGTCGAGGCCGGCCGGGTCGATGTCGAGGACGAGCAGCGGCTCGCCCACCTCGGCGTAGAAGGCGGCGTGCACGCCGCGCAACTGGGCCAGGTCGCGGCTGCAGTGGATGAACCCCACCTCCTCCAGGGTGCGGCCGAGGGTGGAGCGGCGGTACTCCCCCGCCTCCCGCGCGGCCTCCCAGTCGGCGCGCACGGCCAGGTGGTGGATGGGCGTCACGACGTCTCCTCAGCGGTGGTCGGGCCGGCGTGGTCGAGGGTGAGGTCGAGGGCGAGGGTGAGCAGGGCGCGCGCCTGGCTGAGGGGGCGCTGCTCGACGAGGTGTTCCAGCCACAGTGCCGAGACCGCGGTGTAGAGCAGGCGGGCGCGGGGGTCGCTCGCGGGCACGTCCAGGACGTCGGCGACGATGCGCACGCAGCCGTCGGTCCAGCGGCGGGCGATCTGCTGCAGGACGGGGTCGCGCCCGGCGTGCACGTACAGCTCCCACAGGCCGAGCTGGCGGGCGCGGTCGGCGGCGGCGACGTGGTCGGCCAGGGCGGGCAGGCCGTGCCGGGTGATCCAGTCGCGGGTGGTGTCCAGCTCGGCCTCGACGAGTTCGGCGAACGCCTCGGCCAGGAGCTGGTCGCGGGAGGCGAAGTAGTAGGTGGTGGCGGCCAGCGGCAGGCGGGCCCGGTGGGCGACCGCCCGGTGCGTGACGGCGGCGAACCCGCCCTCGGCCAGCAGGGCGACGGCGGCCTTCAGCAGGCTGGCGCGGCGGCGACGGCCGCGCTCCTGAGCAGGGGGTTCGGGCCGGGGGGCCGGGTGTGGTGTCAATGGCCACCTGCGAGGTTGAGGAGGACGACGCCGCCGATGATGAGCAGGATACCGCCGATCTTGAGGGGGGTGAGGGCCTCGCCGAAGACGGCGGCGCCGATGAGGGCGATGGCGGCGGTGCCGGCGCCGGACCAGACGGCGTAGGCGGTGCCCACGTCGAGGTGCAGTTTCAGCACGCGGGCCAGCAGGGCGAAGGAGGTGAGGTAGCCGGCGGCGACGACGACCGTCCAGCCGAGGTGGGTGAAGCCGTTGCTGAGCTTGAGCGCGGTGGTGGCCAGGACTTCGGAGGCGATGGCGAGGGCGAGCAGGAGCCAGGCCATGGGCGGGGTTCTCCAGGGGGGCGAAGTGGTACGGGTGTACCGATTTTACGGGGTGTGCCCGCGGCCGGAAGGCGCGGGGTGCGGGGAACCGCTTGAAAACGCAGTCGAATGCGTGTTCCACTGGAGGGTGTGGCTTGGGACGCGCTTTCGCTGGTCGACGCCGCCGACGACCGTCCGCTGATCGAGCGGCGGGCGGTGGTGCGCGACGGCGTGTACGAGCTGCAGGCCCGCACGGTGATCGAGCGGGTGCCGCCGGCCGCCGGCATCGCCCAGGGCTGGGCGGTCTCCCCCTACCGCGGCTGCGCGCACGCCTGCCTGGGCTGCGGCGCGCGGGGCGCGCACCGCAAGCTGGGCCTGGACGAGGGGCGTGACTTCGACACGCGGATCGTGGCGCGGCCGAACGTGGCCGAGCGGCTGCGTGCGGAGCTGGCCCGCTGGGACGGCCAGGAGCTGGCGGTGGGGGTGGGCGGCGACTGCTACCAGGCGGCCGAGGAGACCTACCGGCTGATGCCGCAGGTGATCGCGGCGCTGGCCGGGTCGGGCACGCCGTTCACCGTCTACACCAAGGGGCCGCTGGTGCTGCGTGACGCGCCGCTGCTGGCGCGGGCCGGGGCGCGGGTGGCGGTGTCGATCGCGTTCGTGGACGAGCGGATCCGGCGGGCGGTCGAGCCGGGCGCGCCGTCGGCGCAGGCGCGGCTGGAGCTGGTCTCGGCGCTGGTGGAGGCCGGGGTGCGGTGCCGGGTGCGGATGGCGCCGGTGCTGCCGCTGCTGAGCGACGCCGCCGATCAGCTCGAGGCGACCGTGCGGCGGATCGCCGCCGCGGGGGCGCACGGCGTGGAGCCGGTGGTGCTCGCGCTGCCGCCGGGGCCGCGCGGCTGGTATCTGCGCTGGCTGGAGCAGGCGCACCCGCATCTGGCCGGGCGTTACGAGGAGCTGTACGACCGGGCCGGGCTGCCGTCGCCGGAGTACGAGAGGCGCATCACGGGGCAGATCGCGCAGTTGTGCCGGGCCTACCGGATGGAGTGCGGGGCGCCGGAGGCGGCCCGGGGGGAGCCCCCGGCGGCGCAGCTCGCCCTCGTGTGAGCGGTCAGGGGCGGCGTTGCAGGAGCATGCCGGGCCACTGCCCCACGGTGAAGGGGGCCACGCGGGTGAAGCCGCGGCTTTCGTAGTAGGCGACGAGGCGGCCGTCGTCGCCGGCGTAGCAGTCGACGCGCAGCAGGCCCACCCGGCGGGCGCGGGCCTCGGCGGCGGCCCAGTCGAGCAGCACGGCGCCGACGTGGTGGCCGGCGTGGCGGCGGTCGGTGACCAGGGCCTGGACGTACAGCTCGGGTTCGCCGGCGGGGGTGACGTAGTCGTGGGCGGGGCCGACGGAGATGCAGCCGGCGGCCTGGCCGTCGTGTTCGGCGATGCGCATGCCGCCGCCGTCGAGCCAGGAGGCGACCTGCTCGGTGCGCCGGGCATCGCCGGTGAAGGGACGGGTGCCCCACTGGCCGGTGCGGCCCCGGGCGGCCAGCCAGGCGACGGCGGAGTCGAACATGGCCAGGACGACGGGCACGTCGCCGTCGCGGGCGGGTCTGATCGTGACGTCCGCGCCCCCGGTCCCGGACGAGGACCCGGCGGGGTTTGTGGGGGTCATCGCTTGCCGCTCTTCAGGGCGCTGCCCTTCTTCCACTGGGAGAACGGCATCTGCCAGTAGCCCCAGCCGTTGTTCCACTCCAGCTCGCGGTCGGTGCCGGCGATGTCGACGACGTCGCCGCGCTGGACGTTGTCGTAGAACCAGCGGGCCTGGTCGGGGCGGGCGTTGATGCAGCCGTGGCTGACGTTGCGCACGCCCTGGGCCCAGACGTTGTCCTTGGCGTGCACGTACTCGCCGGAGTTGGAGATGCGCACGGCGTGGTCGATCATGACGTCGTAGTAGCCGGGGTCGCCCTTCTCGCGGCCGGGGGAGATCATGCGCACGGGGTTGCCGCGTTCCATCGTGAGGTGCACGCCGGAGGTGGTGGTGTACTCGCGGGTGGTGGCCATGCCGGCGCTGATGCGCATCGTCTGCACGCGCTTGCCGTCTTTGTAGACGTACATCATCTTGGTACGGGTGTCGACCTTGCTGATCTGCTTGGCGCCGATCTTGAGGTCGGCGGTGTAGTCCTTGACCCCGTACAGGCCCTTGCCGCCCTTGATGCCGGTGATGTTGGCGTTGAAGGTGACCTTCTGGTGGGCGGGCCAGTACTTGGCGGTGCGGTAGATGACGACGGTGTCGTTGATCCAGCGCCAGGCTCCGTCGACGGGCTTTTCCGCCTCGATCTCCAGGGCGCGCTCGATGGTGGCCTTGTCGGCGACGGGCTGGTTGAAGGTGACGATGATGGGCGCGCCGACGCCGAGGCTCTCGCCCTTGGCGTTGGGGGTGACGTCGGCGACCTGCAGCGCGCGTTCGGGCTTGGCGGTGGTGAAGGTGCTGGTGGCGGTGGTGACGCCGGCGGTGGCCGAGACGGTGTAGCTGGTGGAGGGCTTCAGCGCCGTCTTGGAGACCCAGCGGGTCTTGTCGGCGTTGTAGGTGCCCTTGAGCTGCTCGCCGCCGGCTTCGACGGTGACGTCGGCCAGGGCGGCCCCGGCCGCGGCCACGACGACCTTCTTCTCGGGGCTGACCTTGGCCGCGCCCTCGACCGGGGTGATCTTGACGGTGGGGGCCTGCGGGGTGGCGGTCGTGGTGGCCTGGGAGGCGTCAGGCGGCTGCGCGGCGGGGCCACCGGAACACGAGGCCGTCAGGGCCGCAGCCGTGAGCAGCGCGAACGCGGTGGCGGGCGTCCTCCAAGCGGGCGCAACGTTCAACTCTGTCCTCTCCCCACGGCACCACAAGGCACCTCAAAAACTGTAATGCTCCCGCATGTAAGACGGCGAATCCTTTGGGAGAGTTCGATCACGTTTCCATTACTTCTCCTGGGGGAGAAGTGACGGCTGGTCAGCGGCGGGTCAGGCGGTGTGTCAGGCCGGTGTGGCGGCGTCCGGCCCCCCGGGTGCGGACGGCCTGGGCCAGCGCGCGGCGCGAGCCGACGATGACGACGAGTTTCTTGGCGCGGGTGATCGCGGTGTAGAGCAGGTTGCGCTGCAGCATCATCCAGGCGCTGGTGGCCAGCGGGATGACCACGGCGGGGTACTCGCTGCCCTGGGAGCGGTGGATGGAGACGGCGTAGGCGTGGGCCAGCTCGTCGAGTTCGTCGAAGGCGTAGTCGACCGATTCGTCCTCGTCGGTCAGGATGGTCAGCTTGTGCTCGTCGGGCCGGATGTCGGTGACGATGCCGACCGTGCCGTTGAACACGCCCGCCGCGCCCTTGTCGTAGTTGTTGCGCAGTTGGGTGACCTTGTCGCCGACGCGGAAGACGCGCCCGCCGTAGCGCCGCTCCGGCATGCCGTCGCGGGCGGGTGTCAGCGCCTCCTGCAGGGCGGTGTTCAGCGCGCCCGCGCCGGCCGCGCCCCGGTGCATGGGGGCCAGGACCTGCACGTCGCGGCGGGGGTCGAGGCGGAAGCGGCGCGGGATGCGGCGGGCGACGACGTCCACGGTGAGCTCGGCGATCTGCTCGGGCTCCTCGCAGGGGAACAGGAAGAAGTCCTGCATGCCCTCCAGGACGGGGTGGCGGCCGGTGTTGACGCGGTGGGCGTTGACGATGACGCCGGACTCGGCCGCCTGGCGGAAGATCTGCGTCAGCCGCACGCGGGGCACGTCGTCGGCGGCCAGGAGGTCTTTGAGCACCTCGCCGGCGCCGACGGACGGCAACTGGTCCACATCCCCCACGAACAGCAGGTGGGCGCCGGGGGCGACGGCCTTGACGAGCTTGTTGGCCAGCAGCAGGTCGAGCATGGAGGCTTCGTCGACCACCACCAGGTCGGCGTCCAGGGGGTTGTCGCGGTCGAAGGTGGCCTCGCCGCCGGGCCGCAGTTGCAGCAGGCGGTGCACGGTGGTGGCCTCGTGGCCGGTCAGCTCGGCCAGCCGCTTGGCGGCGCGGCCGGTGGGGGCGGCCAGGATGACCTTCGCGCGCCGGGCGCGGGCCAGCAGCACGATCGAGCGCACGGTGAAGCTCTTGCCGCAGCCGGGGCCGCCGGTCAGGACGGCGACCTTCTCGGTGAGCGCCAGCCGGACGGCCTGGCGTTGCTCGGTGGCCAGTTCGGCGCCGGTCTGGCCGTGCAGCCAGCTCTCGGCGCGCTCCCAGTCGACGTCGGCGAACGTCTTGAGGCGGTCGTGGCCGTGGCGCAGCAGGGTGAGCAGGCCGGCGGCCAGCGCCGTCTCGGCGCGGTGGAAGGGCGGCAGGTAGACGGCCGGCACCTCGCCGTCGCCGGCCGGCACCGGCTCGCGCACGACGCCCTCGTCGGCGACGAGTTCCTCCAGGCAGGCGCTCACCAGCGGGGCCGGCACGTCGAGGATCTTGACGGCGTCGGCGACCAGGTTGGGGGCGGGCAGGAAGCAGTGGCCGTCGTCGGCGGCCTGGGACAGCGTGTAGCGCAGGCCGGCCTTGACCCGTTCGGGGCTGTCGTGCGGGATGCCGACGGCCTGGGCGATGGTGTCGGCCGTCTTGAAGCCGATCCCCCACACGTCGTCGGCGAGCTGGTACGGCCGGGTCTTGACGACGGAGACCGAGGTGTCGCCGTACTGCTTGAAGATGCGCACGGCGATGGAGGTGGACACGCCGACCCCCTGGAGGAAGATCATCACCTCTTTGATGATCTTCTGTTCCTCCCAGGCGGCGGCGATCATCCGGGTCCGCTTGGGGCCCAGGCCGGGCACCTCGACCAGGCGCTCGGGCTGCTGCTCGATGACGTCGAGGGTGCCGGTGCCGAAGTGGTCGACGATGCGCTCGGCCATCTTGGGCCCGATGCCCTTGATCAGGCCCGAGCCGAGGTAGCGGCGGATGCCCTGGACGGTGGCCGGCAGCACGGTGGTGTAGGACCACACCTCGAACTGGCGGCCGTAGCGGGGGTGGGAGGTCCACCGTCCGCGCAGCAGCAACGACTCGCCGACCTGCGCGCCGAGCAGCGGGCCGACGACGGTCAGCAGGTCGGCGCCGGTGCGCTCGGTGGCGACGCGGGCGATGGTGTAGCCGGTCTCCTCATTGGCGTAGGTGATGCGTTCGAGTACGGCGTTCAAGCTCGCCGCAATTTTCTCCGCACCCGCACCCGCACCCGCACCCGCGCCTGGGCTCCGCTCGGCCTCCACCACACCGACGAGACTAGGGCAAGATCGACATGTGATCACGCCCTGGGACGGCGGGCATCGCGCCAGGAGCCGCGCCACTCGCCCCACCAGGGCGGCACCCACCTGAACGGGTGTGAAGCCCGGATGACGCCGGGGTGATGCCGTCATGCGCTTGGCTGCCCGTGTCGGATCTTCTTCTGCATCCCTGGGGGAATCATGCGCTTGACCACGCCCGCCCTCGCGAAGTCGGCCATCGTCGCCCTGGCGGCCGCCACCGTCGCGTTGTCCGGGACGCCGGCCTCGGCCGCGACGTCCGCCGGCCCGGAACCGGCCGCGTTGCGCTGCGGTTTCTACAGCTCGGGCTTCACGGCCTACTACGGGCACTGCGACACGCCGCCGCGGACCGACGTCATCATCCGGGTCGTCACGATCTTCGATTCCTACGAACTGTGCGTCAAGCCGGGCGTGACGACGCTCGGGCCGTATCCGCAGGTACGAAGCGCGGCGTACGCCGGCAAGCTGTGCTCGGCCGGATGAGGTGAGAGCTCGCGGCCGCCGGGCGGCTCGCCCGGCGGCCGCGACGCCGTCCCAGATGTCCCGGATCCCCGGATGCCTCACGTGCGCGCGGGGGCGCGCTCATTTGGGGGTGAACAGGGCTTTCGCGGGTGTTGGCGTGAGCCGCCGCCGGGGATTGCTCAACGAGCCGACCGGCGAGCGAAGGGGGCAGGGCCGTGGCCGAGAAGTTGTACTCGTCGTGGGTGCCGGGATACGCGGCGTTCTCCGAGAACGCGGGCCTGCGCACGTTCCGCCAGGCGTTCGGGGTGACGTTCACGATCCCGCCCAACGGGACGGAGTGGATCCACCTGCCCATCCCCACGCCGGTCATCCTGGCCAACGACCGCGCCAACCTGGACAAGGTGCTCATCCTTCTGCACACCAGGCTGAACACCTCGGTCATCGAGGTGTCGGTCTGGGACGGGCCGACCCGCGTCTTCCTCAACACGAACATGGACCTTCGCGGGGACTGGTCGCAGGGGCTCAAGGGGCCGCTGGAGAGCGGCAACGTCTTCCACGTCCAAAAGACCGACGTCAGGTACGGGATCAACGTGACGCTGCGGGTCAGGAACCTGTCCCCGACCGGCGGCGGCGAGTTCTCCCTCACCTCCTTCGGCGGGGACTTCTTCCACAACGCCTGAGACCGCCGCCGACCCGGGGGAAACCGGTCGAGACGCCGCTGCGGTATGCGTTAACGTCGGGTGTGGCCGCCGGTCCTGGTGGCGGCGCGGGTCGAAAACGGTCGGTTACCGAGGTTCAACTCCTTCTTGGCCCACCCATCGGGGGCCAAGTCGCCCAGGCCGGCTGGGCATCCGGCCGCGAGGTCCCACATCCGCGCCACCGCCGGGACCGGCGTCCGGCACAGCCGCCGCCGCAGCCGCCGCGGGGGCGGCCGATCGGGGCGCGGCCTGCGCCCGTCCGGACGCTACTCTTGTCGCTCATGACGCAGGTGGGACATGGGGCGGCGCGCGCACTGCTGCGCAGGCTCGCCGTCGAACAGGCCGAATGCAGGATCCCCTCGGTGACGGCGGCGATCGTCCGCGACGGGCGGCTGGCGTGGTTCGCCGGGCGCGGCAGCGTGGACGGCGCTCCCCCGACCGCCGCCACGCAGTACCGCATCGGCTCCATCACCAAGAGCATGATCGCGGTGGTGGTGCTGCGGCTGCGCGACGAAGGCGCGCTGGAGCTGACCGACCTGCTCGAGCGGCACCTGCCCGGCACCCGGCTGGGTCACCTGAGCATCGCCCAGTTGCTGTCGCACACCGCCGGCCTGACCGCCGAGCCGCCCACCGCCTGGTGGGAGCGCACCCCCGGCATCCCCGCCGCCGACCTGCTGGAGCGGCTCGGGCCCGGCGAGCTCAAGCACCGTCCGGGGCGGCGCTTCCACTACTCCAACGTCGGCTTCGCCGTGCTCGGCGAGCTGGTCGGCCGCCTGCGCGGCACCACCTGGCTCAAGGCGCTGCGCGCCGAGGTGCTCGACCCGCTCGGCATGCACGGCACCACCGCCCGCCCGCGCGCCCCGCACGCCACCGGGTACGCGGTCCACCCGTGGGCCGACGTCGTGCTGACCGAGCCCGAGCACGACGCCGACGCGATGGGCCCGGCCGGGCAGCTCTGGTCCACCGCGCACGACCTGGCCCGCTGGGCGGCCTTCCTCGGCGGCCAGGGCGGTCAGGGCAGCGGCGTGCTCTGCGCCGACACGCTCGCCGAGATGCGTGAGCCGATCGGCGTGGAGGACGGCGACGCCTGGACCGGCGGGTTCGGGCTCGGCCTGCAACTGGCCAGGGTCCGCGGGCGCCGCCTGGCCGGGCACAGCGGCTCCATGCCCGGCTTCCTGGCCACCGTGTGGGCCGAGGCCGCCGAAGGCGTCGGCGTGCTGTTCCTGGCCAACACCACCAGCGGCATGAGCCCCACGCTGCTGGCCGACCTGCTCGACATCCTCGACGAGCACGAGCCGCGCCTGCCCGACGAATGGCGTCCGGCCGCCGCCGACCCCGCCCTGCTGGCGCTGACCGGGTTGTGGCACTGGGGGCCGAAGGCGTACACGCTGCGGCTGCTGCCCGAGCGGGGGCTGTCGCTGGAGCCGGTCGGCGGCAGCGGGCGCGCCTCGCGGTTCGTCCCGCAGGACGACGGGACGTGGCTGGGGCTGGACGGCTACTACGCCGGGGAGACGCTGCGGCCGGCGGCCGACCACCTCGACCTCAACACGTTCGTCTTCACCCGCGCCCCCTACGACCCGGGCGCGCCGGTGCCGGGCGGGGCGGGCGACTGGCACGCCTGAACCTCCCCCGGGCAAGCGGGGTTCAGGCGGGCGGCAGCAGCGCGGCCAGGCGGCGCAGGCAGTGCCGGACGAGCGCGAGCACCAGCGGCCGGGCCAGCGGCCAGGCGGCCCGGCCGAGCGCGCCGAACGGCAGCAGCAGTTCCTCGGCCCACACCACGCGGCTGCCGCCCTCCTGCGGGAACAGCCGGATGGCGCCCCGGCCCCGGACGAGCCGTCCGGTGTGGGTGACGCGCAGCAGCGCCGGCGGCTCCCAGTGGGTGATGGTCATGGTGTCGAGGAACCCGAGCGGCCACACCCCCGTGTACGCCTCCAGGCCGCGCTCGCCCACCCGCCGGGCGGTGGTCAGGAGCATCCACTCCTGGTGCCGGGGCCAGTCGGTGATCAGCGCGAACACCTGTTCCGGCGGCGCGGGGACGTGGACGGCGGCGGCCGCGTACACAGGTTTCACCAGGCTTCCCCCCTGGGTCGGTGGCGGCCCCGCGGGCGGCGGGCTCCCTCACTCGCATGCCCGCCCCGGCGTCGTTCGATGCGGGGACGGCGGGCGCGAAGCGGCTGCTCCCGGGAGCGGCCGCAGGTCATCGCAGGCCGGTGGCGTGGTCGAGGTCGTCGAACAGGGCCTGCGGGACGGGCGTGTCGTACCGGCCGGCCAGGCGCTGCCAGCAGTCGCGTCCGCAGCGCCACGCGGCCTGGACGGCCCGCCGGACCTCCTCGCGGGTGGCGGCTGTCGCCACGGCGGGGGCGAGGGCGGCCAGCGCGTGCGCCGGCAGGTCGGCCTCGGCCGCGCGCGAGGGCGTCAGCCAGTGCCCGGTCCGGTTCTCGGCCAGCCGGGCCAGCCACAGCAGGTGGCGGTGCGCGTGGGCCAGCGCGTCCAGGGCGCGCAGCACCTCGCCGCGCTCGTTGACGTGATGCGCCAGCACGAGCCAGTTGGCCATGCGCCCGCACAGCGCCAGCGCCTCGCCGGCGTCCGAGACGACGGCCGGCTGTTCGGGCACCGCCGCCAGCGCCTCGCCCAGCCTGCCGCCGCGATCGAGGACGAGCATCCGCTCGACGGGGGCGCCGCGGGCCGGCCACGCGCGCACCTGGGCGATGTCCGCGCCGGTGGCGAAGTGGAACTCGCCCCGCAGAAGGTCCGGGAAGAACGCCACATGGGTGCCGAACTCGTTGACGACCAGATGCCTGAGCGGGGCGACCTGGGCGCACCACGCCGCCGGATCGACCTCGGCGCGCCCTTCGGGGGTGAAGAACAGCCAGAACTCGATGTCGCTGTGCGTGTCGCCCTCGCCCTGGGCGAAGGAGCCGTACATCAGCGCGGCCTCCAGTCGCGGGTCGGCGTGGCAGGCGTCGCGGACGCGGGTGATCAGTCGTTCCTGAGCGAGCATCCGTCCACTCTCCCACCCGTGCCGGGTGACGGGTTCACCCGCGTCCGCCGGTGAACGGGGGCTCGCCCTCCTTCAGCGGGCGAAAGCGCAGGGCCGACCACACCTCGTCCACCGCCACCTGGCCGTTGGGGCGCAGCCCGTACTCGCCGACGATCGGCCACAGGGTGTCGCGGTTGACGTCGGAGCGGTTGCCCTTCGGGTAGGCCACCCAGACGACGGCGGGCTCGGTGAGCGCGGCGCGGTGCTCGTCCAGCAGGCGGCGGGCGCCGGCGGCGTCGGCGGCGAAGAACACCGCCACACCCGCCTCCTTCAGGCTCCCGGCGTGCCGGGCGCCTTCGGGCAGCGGCTCCACCAGGGGGCGGTGGGCGTCCTCGGAGATCCACACCGTGGTGCCCGGCTTGACGAGCAGTTTCTCGGCGACGGTCTTGGCAGGCATGGTCAGGCCCTCGTGTAGGTCAGGTTCAGCACGCCGGTGCTGAAGGTGGCGGAGTCGGTGAGCGTCATGGGGATCGGGCCGGCGTCGTCTTCGAACAGTCGCCTGCCGGAGCCGAGCATGACGGGGTCGACCAGCAGGTTGAGCTCGTCGAGCAGGCCCTCGCGCAGCAGCCAGGACACCAGGGACGGGCTGCCGCTGACGCCGATGTCCTTGCCCGGCTGCTGCTTGAGCCGGGTCAGCTCCTGGCGCGGGTCGCCGGCCAGGACGGTGGTGTGCTGCCAGGTGGGCGCGGTCAGGGTGGTGGACAGGACGTATTTGGGGACGGCGTTCAGGGTGGCGGCCAGCGGGTCGGCGGCGTCCTGGTGCGGCCAGTGGGCGGCGAAGATCTCGTAGGTGCGCCGGCCGAGCAGGAGGGCGTCCGAGGCCGCCATCTGGGCGGTGACCGCCTGGTCCATCTCGTCGTTGAGGTAGGGGAAGTGCCAGGTCTCGGGGGCCTCGACGACGCCGTCGAGCGAGACGAACAGCCCCGCGACGATTCTTCTCATGGGTGACTCCTTGTTTCTGCGGTGGCCCCACCCTCCCATCCGACAAATTCATTTGTCAAGACGGTCTTGTTTGTCGGACGCTTCGCTGAAAACCCGCTGAACCGGCCGCCGCCGCAACCGCCGCCGCGCCGGGGTCTTCGACGTCCGCCGGCCGCCTGACGTGCCTGATCGCCGCGCCCAGCGGGATTTCAGTGCCGGCCCAGCTCCTGGCACGAGCGTGGAGCACGCGACCGATGTCGTCCCTCGATGTCGTCCCTGTCGATCGGAGAAGCACACGTGAAGCGAAAGACCGCCCTGTCCGTGGCCGCCCTGCTGTTGAGCGCGACCGGCCTGATCGGCTCGGCCTCGGCCGCGCAGGCCGGCTCCTCCGCCGGCGCCACGTCCGCCTCGGCCGCGGTGCCGTGCGCGGGCTTCTGCCTGTTCCAGCACGATGAGCACAACTTCTACGGCGGACTCGTGCGGATGTACTACATCAACGGCACCTGCCAGAACATCTCCGACGCCATGAACAACAGCGCCAGCTCGATGGTCAACACCACGGACCGGACCGTCAGGTTGTACAACCTGAGCGCCTGCGCCGGATCCGTGGGCTACATCGCGCAGCCCGACAGCGAGGACGAGGACTTCTCCAACAACGGTTTCGACAACAAGGCCAGCTCGCTGCGGTAGCCGCCCGCCCCCGGTGAAAGCGGGGCGCGCTCCCCGTGGGCGTGCTCCGCCCCCTTTGTCCCGCCGTCCTCGCAGGGAGCCGCACCGTGCCCGTCCGGCTGGCATGCGCCGCCTCGATCCTCCTCCTCGCCGCCGCAGGCTGCGCGGCGGGTGCCCCCGCGCCGGGCCCCACACCGGGCCCCACGCCGAGCCCCGCGCCCGTCGTCGTCCCGCCGCCCGGGGAGCAGGCGCGGCGGCTCGCCGTCCCCTTCGACGCCTACAACTTCTCCCCGGCCGAGATCATGACGATCGAGTCCGCGCGGGAGCTGCTCATCCGCGACTGTATGCGCGGCCAGGGCCTGACCTGGGACCCGCTGCCCCGGCCCGCCGAGGACGACGTCGAGCCGCAGAACCGCCGCCGCTACGGCGTCATCGAGCCGGACATCGCCCGGATCTTCGGCTTCCACGCCCCCTTCGACCGGCCGTCGGTGGCCCGCCGCGACGCCCAGCGCGCCGCCCGCTCGGCGCGGCTGCCGCCCGCCGCGCGCCAGGCCGCCTACGGCGAGCCCGCCGACGGGTCCGACGGTTGCTCGGGCCGAGCCCGGGCCCACCTGCTCAAGGACGCCCCGAAGGTCGATCCGTCCCTGTTCAACACGCTCATCACCCGGACGTTCGCCCAGTCCCGGAGCGACGCCGGCGTCCGGCGGGCCTTCCGCTCCTGGAGCGCCTGCATGAAGGGCGAGGGCTTCGCCTACCCCGACCCGCTCGCCGCCGTCACCGACGAACGGTGGCTGACGGCCCCGGTGCCCTCCCGCCAGGAGATCGCCGCGGCGCGGGCGGACGTGGCGTGCAAGCGGCAGGGCGGCCTCGTCGCCGTCTGGGCCGCGGCGGAGCAGCCCATCCAGCGGGCCGCCATCGACGCGCACCCCGGCTACTTCCGGACGCTCAAGGTCCGCAAGGACCGCCAGCTCCAGGCCGCCGGCCGGGTGCTCGCCCGCGGCTGACGCACGCGGCCAGCCCCCCAGCCAGCCCCCCAGCCAGGGCTACGGTCAGGACTCCAGGAAACGCAGCACCGCCAGCACCCGGCGGCTGTACCCGGCGGCGTGCGCCAGGCCCAGCTTGTCGAACAGGGAGTTGACGTGCTTCTCCACGGCGCTCTGCGACACGTGCAGCGCCTGCGCGATCGAGGCGTTGGTCAGCCCCTGCGCCATCCGCTCCAGCACCTCGCGCTCGCGCGCCGTCAGCCGGGCCAGCGGGTCCGCCCGCGTGGTGCGGGCCAGGAGCTGGCGCACCACCTCGGGGTCGAACGCCGCCCCGCCCGCGCCGACCCGCTCCAGCGCGTCGAGGAAGTCGCCGACCTGCCCGACGCGGTCCTTCAGCAGGTAGCCCACGCCCTCCACGTCGGAGCTCATCAGCTCGACGGCGTAGCGCCGCTCCACGTACTGCGACAGGACCAGCACCTTCACCCCGGGCCAGCGGCGCCGGATCTCCAGCGCCGCCCGCAGCCCCTCGTCGGTGTGGGTGGGCGGCATGCGCACGTCCACCACGACGATGTCGGGACGGTGCGCGGCCACCGCCGCCACCAGGGCCTGGCCGTCGCCGACGGCCGCGGGCACCTCGTGGCCCTCCTCGGCGAGCAGCCGCACCAGGCCCTCGCGCAGCAGCGTGGAGTCCTCGGCCAGGATCACGCGCATGGCAGCACCGCCGTGATCGTCGTGGGCCCGCCCGGCGGGCTGGCCACCTCGAAGCGGCCGTCGAGCGCCGCCACCCGGCGGGCCAGCCCCGACAGGCCGCCGCCCGCCTCCCGCGCGCCTCCCGCGCCGTCGTCGCGCACGCGGACGACCACCGCGCCGCCCTCGCGGCCCACCTCGACCGTGACGAGGGTGGCGCCGGAGTGCTTGGCGGCGTTCGTGACGGCCTCGCAGACCACGAAGTACGCCGCCGTCTCCACCGCCGTCGGCGGGCGCCGCTCCAGCCGGCAGTCCACCGTGACCGGCACGACGCTGCGTTCGGCCACGCCGGCCAGCGCCTCGCCCAGCCCGAGCGAGTCCAGCCCGCTCGGATAGACCCGCCAGGCCACCTCGCGCAGCTCCGTCAGGGCTCGCTGGGCCTCCTCGTGCGCCTGCTGCAGCAGCTCGGGCCGCCCCCGCAGGGAGCGGCCGATCAGCATCGACAGCGCCACCAGCCGCTGCTGCAGCCCGTCGTGCAGGTCGCGTTCGATCCTGCGCCGCTCGGAGTCCACCGCCGTCACGATGCCGGCCCGGCTCTCGGCCAGTTCGGCGATGCGGCGCCTGAGCGCCTCGGTGGGGTCGGGCCCGAGCATCCGCGCCGCCAGCGCGCGCTCCAGCGCGTGCACCCCGGCCAGGCCCGACAGCACCAGGAACAGCGCCACGAACCCGGCCACGGACAGGTAGGCCAGCAGCGGCGGCGAGGGCAGCATCCCGTCGAACGGCTCGCCCCGGCTCCACGCGAACGCGGCCTGCGCCGCGATCGTCACCCCGTACACCAGCAGGGTGATCACCAGGCCGCCGAGCACGCCGACCGGCAGCCGCGCGGCCAGGTAGCCCATCGCCCGCCCGCCCTCGGACGGCCCGGCGTGCGGCGGCCCGGCAGGCGCGGTGACGTCCAGCGCGGTGACGTCCAGGCGCAGGCGGCGGGCCTCCAGGCGGGCCAGGCGGCGGGCGGCGGCCCGCACGTTCGGGTCGCCGAGGAACGGCAGGGCCAGCACCAGGAACACCAGCTCGCCCAGCGCGGTGACGACGCCCAGGGCCACCGCGCCACCCAGGCGCAGCCCGTCAGCGGCGGCTCGCATGCTTTCCCTTACGGCGCTCGGCCAGCCGGACCCCGACGAAGACCACGACCACCAGGACGACCAGGGCCGCCACGACCTTGCTGCCCGCGCTCACGTAGGTCTCCACCAGGTGCCAGCTCTCGCCCAGGTAGTAGCCGGCCATCACGAAGATCGTGTTCCAGATGAGGCTGCCGGCCGTGGTGAGGAGGGTGAAGATGGGCAGCGGCATGCGCTCGACGCCGGCGGGGATCGAGATGAGGCTGCGGAAAATGGGGATCATCCGGCCGAAGAAGACGGTCTTGCGGCCGTGACGCTGGAACCACGCCTCGGTCTTCTCGATGTCGCTGATCTTGACGAGGGGGAGCTTGGCGGCGATGGCCAGGGTGCGCTCGCGGCCCAGCAGCGCCCCCACCCAGTACAGCGCCAGCGCCCCGACCACCGAACCCAGCGTGGTGAAGAACAGCACGTCGAGCAGGTCCATCTCGCCTCTGCTCGCGGTGAAGCCGCCCAGCGGCAGGATCACCTCGCTGGGCAGGGGCGGGAAGAGGTTCTCCAGCGCGATCGCGAGCCCGGCGCCCGGCGCGCCGAGGCTCTCCATGAGTCCAACTAGCCAATCAGTCATGAGATCAAGGCTATGGAAGATCTGGAAAAGTGCGGAATGTGGAGCCTGCCCAATTATTCCCTGTGGTAAACCACACCCCAACCGTACCGTACACTGTACGGCCGTGAGCGCTTCCACGGATCTGACCCGGCACCCGGCAGTCTTCCAACCCGGCGACCCGCCCAGGTCCGGGCACGTCGCCTTCCTCGACCCCGGCGGCGACGCCGTGGTCACCGTAGCCGAGGAGCACGACGGCCGGGTCCTGACGCGCCCGGCCGCCGCCACCCTCGTCCCGGTCGGGGAAGCGGTGGCCGCGCTGGCCAGGGCCCGCATGGACCCGGACGCGCACCCCGCCGCCCGCTTCTGGGGCGGAGCCGCGCTCATCGCGCTGCAACTGCTCACCCGCGGCCGCATCCTGCCCGGCGTCACGGCCGGGGAGCACGACTCCTGGCGGGCCGGCCCGCTGGACGCCGGCGACCTGCAACGCCTGCGCGAACTGGCCGCCGCCATGCCCGCCGCGGCCCGCGCCGTCCCCCTCGACTCCCCCTCGCCGCCGGACGGCGGCCCGCTGCTGCCGGACGCCGAACCCCTCCTGCGGGCCTTCCTCGACGCCGTCGCCGACGCCATGCCCCGCTCGCCCGGCGCCGTCCGCGCCACCGGGGCCGCCGCCTTCGCCGCCGCCAGGCCCGTCCAGGTCCCCCACCTGCGCCGCTGGTCGGAGGAGGTCTCGGCCGGGCTCGACGCCGGCGTGCGGCTGTCGCTGCGCATCGAGGCCGACGACCCGGCCGCCGCCGAGTTCCGCGCCGTCGCCCAGCTCCACAGCCTGGCAGACCCGTCCCTCATCGTGGACGCCGCCGACCTGTGGCAGGACCGCGACCCCGGCTTCGGCCCCCGCGCCCGGATCGAGGCCACCCTCGCCGTCCGCCGCGCCGCCCGCGCCTGGCCGCGGCTGGAACGCCTGCTCGACAGCGTCGTCCCCGACGAGCTCACGCTCACCGACGGCGACCTCGAAGACCTCCTCGCCGGAGCCGCCGACCGCCTGGCCGCCGCCGGCGTGGACGTGCACTGGCCGAAAACCCTGGTACGCGGCCTCAGCGCCCGCGCCGTGATCGGCGAGCGCGACAGCGCCCCCTCCGACCTGCCCTCCTTCCTCGGCGGCCACCACCTGACCAGCTTCGACTGGCAGCTCGCCCTCGGCGGCGAACGCCTGAGCGCCGCCGAGATGGACCGCCTCGCCGAGGCCCACCGGCCCGTCGTGCGGCTGCGCGACCAGTGGGTCCTCATCGACCCCGGCCTGGCCCGCAAGGCCCGCGCCCGCGAGCTGAAACCCCTGACCGGCATCGAGGCGCTCGGCGCCGCCCTGACCGGCACGGTCGAGGTCGACGACGAGCAGGTCCCCGTCGAGCCCACCGCCTGGCTGGCGGAGCTGCGCGAACGCCTGTCCGAGCCCGCCGACATCGCCCCGCCCGCCGCGCTGGCCGCCACCCTGCGCGACTACCAGCTCGCCGGGCTGCGCTGGCTGGCCCGGATGACCTCGCTCGGCCTGGGCGCCTGCCTGGCCGACGACATGGGCCTGGGCAAGACCGTCACCCTCATCGCGCTGCACCTGCACCGCGCCGCCCAGGACGCCGGCCCCACCCTCGTCGTCTGCCCCGCCTCGCTGCTCGGCAACTGGGAGCGGGAGATCACCAGGTTCGCGCCCGGCGTGCCCGTACGCCGCTACCACGGCGGCAACCGCACCCTCACCGACGAGGGCGGCGGCCCGGGCTTCGTGCTCACCACGTACGCCACCATGCGCCGTGACGCCGGCCTGCTGGCCGCCCACCCCTGGGGCCTGCTCGTCGCCGACGAGGCCCAGCACGTCAAGAACCCCGCCTCCGGCACCGCCAAGGCGCTGCGCGAGATCCCCGCCGCCGCCCGCGTCGCCCTCACCGGCACCCCCGTGGAGAACAACCTGTCGGAGCTGTGGGCCATCCTCGACTGGACCACCCCCGGCCTGCTCGGCCCCCTCACCAGGTTCCGGGCCCGCTGGGCCAGGCCCGTCGAGTCCGGCGACACCGGCACCGCCGAACGGCTGGCACGGCTGATCGGGGCGTTCCTGCTGCGCCGCCGCAAGAGCGACCCCGGCATCGCCCCCGAACTGCCGCCCAAGACCGAGACCGACCGGCCCGTCGCGCTCACCACCGAACAGGCCGGCCTGTACGAGGCGCTCGTCCGCGAGAGCATGACCCAGATCGCCGACGCCCACGGCATGGCCAGGCGCGGACTCATCGTCAAGCTGCTCACCGGGCTCAAGCAGATCTGCAACCACCCCGCCCAGTTCCTGCACGAGGCCGCCCCGCGCCTGCCCGGCCGCTCCGGCAAGCTGGAACTGCTCGACGAACTCCTCGACACCATCGTCGCCGAGGACGGCGCCGCGCTGGTCTTCACCCAGTACGTCGTCATGGCCCGCCTGCTGGAGCGGCATCTCGCCGGCCGCGGCGTCCCCACCCAGCTCCTGCACGGCGGCACCCCCGTCGCCCGTCGCGAGGAGATGGTCAGCCGCTTCCAGGACGGCAGCGCCCCGGTGTTCCTGCTCTCGCTCAAGGCCGCCGGCACCGGCCTGAACCTCACCCGTGCCGACCACGTCATCCATTACGACCGCTGGTGGAACCCCGCCGTCGAGGACCAGGCCACCGACCGCGCCTACCGCATCGGCCAGACCCGGCCCGTGCAGGTGCACCGCCTCATCGCCGAAGGCACGATCGAGGACCGCATCGCCCAGATGCTCACCGCCAAACGCTCGCTGGCCGAGGCCGTGCTCGCCTCCGGCGAGGCCGCCTTCACCGAGCTGACCGACACCGAGCTCGCCGCCCTGGTCGAGCTGAGATGACCGTGGAGGCCCCGATGACCCCCGCCCGCGGATTCGCCGCCTTCCCCCCGCAGCGCGCCGGAGCCCGCTTCGCCACCTCCTGGTGGGGCCGCTCCTGGCTGCAGGCCATGGAGGACACCTCCCTCGACCACGTCCTGCTGCGCAAGGGCCGCACGTACGCCAAGACCGGCCGGCTCGGCCCCATCACCGTCAGCCCCGGACGGCTGGCCGCCGTCGCCGGGAGCGAGTACGACGTCGTCGTCCGCGTCGAGCAGCTCACCGACGCCGCCTGGGAACGCTTCCTCGACCAGGTCGCCGCCAAGGCCGGGCACATCGCCGCGCTGCTCGACCGCGACATGCCGCACGACCTCGTCGAGGCCGCCGACGACGCGGCCGTGCCGCTGCTGCCGGCCGTCGGCGACCTGGAGCCCGAGTGCTCCTGCCCCGACTGGGGCCACCCCTGCCAGCACGCCGCCGCCCTGTGCTACCAGGCGTCGTGGCTGCTGGACGCCGACCCGTTCGTGCTGCTGCTGCTGCGCGGGCGCGGCGAGCGTGACCTCATCGAGGCGTTGCAGCAGCGCCAGGCGCCCGTACGCGAGCCGGCCGGGGTGCCCGCCGCGCGGGCGTACGCGGCCGGGACGCCGCCGCTGCCCGAGCCGCCGCCGTACGACGTCGTCTACAGCCCGCCCGTGTTCCCGCCCGCGCCGGGCGTGGACGTGGCCGCGCTGGCGGTGCTGGCCGCCTCCGCCGCCGCGCGCTCCCGCGAGGTGCTGCGGCGCGGGCGGCTTCCGGAGCTGAGCGAGTACCAGGACCGCGTCCGGCTGGCCGCCGAGCACGTCCTGGACCTCGAGCCCGACGCGGGGCTCGAGGCCGCCGTCCAGGCGTGGCGCTACGGCGGCGCCGACGGGCTGGACGTCCTGGAGCGCGCGTGGACGCCGCCCCGGCAGGACCTGGCCAGGGCGCGGGCGCTGCTGGAGGCCGGCTGGGAGGGCGAGGGGGCGCCGCCGGTGGAGAGCCGGCGCAACCGCTGGACCCTCGGCGCGCTGCAACTGCGTTACGGCCGCGACGGGCGCTGGTACCCCTTCACCCGGCGGGGCGAGCAGTGGTGGCCCGCGGGCCCGCCGGAACGCGACCCGTCGGCGCTCCTGACCTGAACCGCGACCGGCGCACGGCCGTCGGCTCCCGGCCCCGGAGCAACCACCCCCTCAGCAGGCCCGCCCGTTCACGAGGCCACCGAGACGACGTGGCGGATCGAGGCGGGCTCGCCGATCAGCTCCAGCATGCACGCGGCGACGTCCGCGCGGGTGGTCTTGAGCCCGCCGCGGACGCTGAGGTCTGTGGCGGTGCGGTAGGCGCCGGTCCGGCCCTGGTCGGTCAGGCGGGCGGGGCGGACGATCGTCCAGTCCAGGTCGCCGTCGCGCAGCAGGCGTTCGGCGGCGGCCAGGTCGGCGTAGGAGTGGCGCAGGACGCGCTGGATGACGGGCTTGAGCGCGTACCGTGTCAGGAGGCCGTCGCCGGCGTCGGCCTCCAGTCCGCCGGCGCTGACCATGAGCACGCGGCGGACGTCCTGGCGGTCCATGGCCGAGGTGAGCGCCGCCATGCAGCCGGAGTGGACGGTGGTGGGGCCGCGGCCGCGCGGGCCGATCGCGACGAGCACGGCGTCCCGGCCCTTGATCGCGGGCGTGACGGCATCGGGGTCCAGCACGTCGGCCTCCACGACGTGGAGGCGCTCACGCAGGTCGGCGGGCAGGCGCGTGGGGTCGCGCACGACGGCGGTGATCTCGTGGCCCCGCTCCAGGCCCTGTCGCAGCAGTTCCCGGCCGATGCCGCCGGTCGCTCCGAAGACGGTGACGTGCATGCGCCTCGTCCCTCCGCTCACATGGTAAGTGGTTACTCACCCACCCTATGTCCCGGGGGTCCCGCCCCCGTGTCCGGGAGGCGGCGCTCAGGCGAGGCGGGCGGCGATGGCCCGCGCGCACTCCATCGACTCGGCGTGCGTGGTGTCCACCTCCAGGTCGTAGCGCACGCCCTGGTGGACCACCTCCGCCTGCGAGGCCGCCATCCCGACGGTGCGATCGCCCCGCGCGACCTCGCGGCCCGCGGCCACCGCGGCCTCGCAGCGCACCCCGACCCACAACACGCCCAGCCCGGCCAGGGCCCGCTGCCAGCGCTGCTGGGAGTGCGTCCCGCCGAGGAACACGTCGTCGACCACCACGCGGGCGCCCGCGTGGGCCATCGCGGCGATGCCCGCCGCCCACCCCTCGTCGAGGGCCTTGAACTCCGGCCCGACGTTCACCTGGCCGTCGGGGGTGAAGTCGATCCCGGCGTCCGCCCCGCGCAGGGAGGCGGGCAGCGCGTCCACCATGGTGTCCACCGAGAAGGCCAGCCACGGATCGGGCAGGACGGCCTGCAGGCAGCGGGCGATGCCGCCCTTGCCCGAACTGGAGCCGCCGTTGAGGACGATTACCTGAGTCATCACCGCGCCATCGTAGGAGGAGCCGTGGCGGGGCCCGCAACGTATTTACGCCCAGCGTGGCGTCCGGACGAGGAGCGCTCGCCGATCCGGGCACAATAGGACACCCAACCGCATCGGTCCCCAAACCGCCGGCGTGACGCGCGCCACACGCCGGCGCTGTCACAGGACGGCGCCACCCGGCGTCTGGTGGGAGACATCACCGACAGTGAGGAGCCGCCGATGGCCGGCACGCCGCAGACCGGGCCCGTGGAGCAGGACCGAGGCGGGGACGCCGCCACCGAGGCGTTCGTCGCCCACCGCAACCTGCTGTTCACCGTCGCCTACGAGATGCTCGGCTCGGCCGCCGACGCCGAGGACGTGCTCCAGGAGACCTGGCTGAAGTGGGTGGGCGTCGACCTCGGCACGGTGCGCGACCGGCGCGCCTACCTCGTGCGCGTCGTCACCCGCCAGGCGCTGACCCGGCTGCGCGCGCTCGGCCGCCGCAAGGAGTCCTACGTCGGCCCCTGGCTGCCCGAGCCGCTGCTCACCGCGCCCGACGTGGCCGAGGACGTCGAACTGGCCGACAGCGTCTCGATGGCCATGCTGCTGGTGCTGGAGACGCTCGCGCCGACCGAGCGGGCCGTGTTCGTGCTGCGCGAGGTGTTCGCCCTGGACTATGCGGAGATCGCCGAGGCCGTCGGCAGGAACCAGGCCGCCGTCCGCCAGATCGCTCACCGGGCGCGGGCGCACGTCGCGGCGCGCCGGCCCCGCGAGAGCGTGTCCCAGGCCGAGACCCGGGAGGCGATCGAGGCGTTCCGGCGGGCCGTCGAGACGGGCGAGCTGCAGAGCCTGCTCGACATCCTCGCGCCGGAGGTCGTCCTGCTGACCGACGGCGGCGGGGTCGTACGGGCCGCGCTGGAGCCCGTCGTGGGGGCCGCCACGGTCGCCGCGGTGCTGAACAGGATCGCCACCACGCCGCGGCCGGCGCTCGTCAACGGCTCCCCGGGGCTCATCCTCCGGACGGACGGCGGCATCGACGCCGTCCTGGCGGTACGCGTCGAGAACGGCCTCATCGCCGGGCTGTACGCCGTGCGCAATCCCGAGAAGCTGTCGTGGGTGGGGCGGGAGGCCGTCCTGCGCCGGGCTCTTTGACGGCCGCCCAGGGTCAGGCGTGCGGCTCTGGGGCCGGCGATCGCTCGCTCAGCACGCGGGCCAGCTCCACCACGGTCTCCCTGCGGCGGGCCACGGCCCGCTCGGCGTCGGGCTCGTCGAGGACGAGGCGGCGCATCTGCGGCGCCACGAAGCTCCACGCCACCAGGCCGAGCACGGTGAACAGCCAGTCCTGGGCCGCCGTGCGGTCCGGCAGGCCCGTGGCCAGCAGGCCGTCCACGTGCCCGCGGTAGGACTCCCCGCGCTCCCGCTCACCCTCGACCTGCCCGGCGTCGGCCTCCAGCGCCTCCCACAGCAGCAGCCGGACCAGCTCCGGGTGCTCGTGGTACCAGTCGTGCAGGCGGCCCACCGCCTCGGGCAGCGTGCGCGGGTCGAGGCTCACCGCGTGGCAGACCTCGTCCACCTTGGCCCGCACGACCTGGCCGAACAGCTTCTCCTTGCCGCCGAAGTACAGGTAGATGGCCTGTTTGTTGGCGCGGGCCGCGGCGGCGATGCGATCGACCCGGGCGCCGGCCAGCCCGTGCTCGGCGAACTCGGCGGCGGCGGCCTCGAAGATCCGCTGCCGGGTGGCTTCGGCGTCGTACGTCATGCCGAAGATTAAACCATCCAGTTGACTTATTCGCCGACTCGCGCCATGGTGGATCCCGTTCTAAACCAACCAGATGGTTTATTCGCTGAGGAGAACATCGTGTCCACGACCACGCTCGCCCCCATGCCGATCGCCTCGCCGCTGCCCGCCGCCCTGAAGGAGCGCGGCGTGCTGATCGTCGGCGGCAGCTCCGGCATCGGCCTGGCCGCCGCCGCCCTGCTGACCGGGCTGGGCGCCCGCGTCACGCTGATCGCCCGTGACCCCGCCCGCCTGTCGGCCGCGGTGGACGGCCTGCGCGCGACCCCGGGAGCCTCCGTGCTCGGCGTCGCCGGGGACGGGACCGACGAGGCCGTCCTGGAGCAGGCCATCGAGCGGGCGGGCCAGGTGGACCACGTCCTGGTGACGGCCGGCAGCCTCGCGGTCGGCGCCCTGCTGGACACGCCGCACCAGCAGGTGCGCGCGGCCGTGGAGGGCCGGATCTGGGGCGCCTACGGGGCCGCCCGCGCCGTCGCCCGCCACCTGCCCGCCGCCGGCTCCCTCACCCTGAGCTCCGGCCTCTACGTGACCCGCCCCATTGCGGGCGCCGCCGCGTCCATCGCCGGCATCGGCGCCGTCGAGGCGCTCACCCGGGCGCTGGCGGTGGAGCTGGCGCCGCGGCGGCTGCGGGTCAACGCGATCAGGTACGGCGTGGTCGACACCCCGCTGTCGCGGGCCGCGATGGGCGCCCCCGACGCCGCGGCCATGGCGGCGGCCGGGGCCGCGGCGCCGCTGGGACGCTTCGCCACGGCGGACGAGGCGGCCTCGGCCGTGCTGTTCCTCATGGCCAACAACTTCGTGACCGGGACGGTGGTCACGGTGGACGGCGGGCAGAGCCTGATCTGACACCCCGGCCCGCCGGAAGGCCGGCCGCGCCCCCGTGCCGGCCGGTCCTGCCCCGGGCCCCGGGCTCCGGGCTCCGTCAGGGGGTCTCCTGGTCGGGCTGCGGCGCGTAGAAGGCGATGGTCTCGGCGAGGGTGGCGGCGACCGCGTCCTGCGGCGCGCCGGCCGCCCCGTGCGCCCGGCTCCACGCCGTGGCGCTGCCGACGATGAACGCGCGTCCCTCCTCGGTGAGGTGGAAGCGCTCCTCGTCGACCTTCGGGCTGCCCGCCAGGTGCATCGCCAGGCCCAGCAGGCTCAGGTCCCAGCCCACGCCGACCGAGCCGGGCCCGAACCGCGACCAGAACTCCGGCGGCACCTCGGCCGTGTGGACCAGTTCGAGCAGCGTGCCCCCGTCCTTGGCCGCCAGGCGCACCTCGACCTCGGAGAAGCCCGGGTCCGGGCCGTACAGCCAGGAGATCTTGAGCAGGCTCGGCGGCTCGCAGCGCAGGATCTGCCCGCCCGCGTTGCCCTGGAGCTGGTACGTCCCGCCGAGCCGCAGGTCGCCGCTGACGGGCATGAACCAGCGGGCGAGCCGGTCGGCGTCGGTGCAGGCCTGCCAGACGTCGGCCACCTCGGCGTCGTAGTGGCGGCTCAGCGTCACGGTCTTGCGCTCGCCGTTGATGAGCTCGCGGTGCGCCTGGTTGAGCTGGTCGATCATCTTCATGGGTGGTCCTCTTCCTTGTTCGTCGGACGGCGCTCGCGCCTGCCGCGGGCCAGCTCCGTCGCCAGGGCGTCCAGGCGCTGGCTCCAGAAGCCGCGAAAGCGCTCCAGCCAGACGTCGACCTCCTGCAACGGCCCCGGCTCGACGGCGTACAGCCGCCTGGTGCCTTCGGCCCGTACGGAGGCGAACCCGTTGTCCCGCAGCACCCGCAGGTGCTGGGAGACGGCCGGCTGGGAGATCCCGAACTCGCGCCGGATGGTGGCGGTGACCTCGCCGGAACTCTGCTCCCCGCCGGCGAGCAGCTCCAGGATCCGGCGGCGGACCGGATCACCGAGAACGTCGAATGCGTGCACGGCACCCGAGTATTTCAGCGCCACCTTATATAAGTCAAACCTGGGATAGGGAGGGTGGCGTCAGTCGTCCAGACCCCGGGCGCTCAGCGCCTCGCCCAGCGCGTCGGCGTGCCGCAACGAGCTGACCACCAGCGGCACCGCGAACGCCCGCATGCTGCGCTCCACCCCCCTGGCCCGCTGCGCCTCCCTGACCCGCGTGGCCAGCGAGGCGATCACCGGCACGCTGCGCACGGTCAGCGACAGCAGCAACGACAGCCGGAACGGGTCCAGCCCCACGAACCTGGCCGGCGCGAGACAGCGCTCCAGCGCCGCCATCATGGCCGCGGCGCGGGTGGTGAGCGTGACCAGCCCGGCCAGCGCCACGGCCAGCACCACCCGCAGCGTCGTCGCGACCGCCCCGTCCAGGCCGACGAAGACGAGCTGCATGGCGAACAGCGCCACCGCGAACCAGCGCACCGGCTTGACCTGCGCCCAGGCCGCCGCCACACCCACCCGCGACAGCGCGTACAGGGCCACGACCACGACCCCCGCCACCGCCAGCTCCGCCGGCGAGCCCAGCAGCACCAGCGTGGTGCAGGCCAGCGCGAGAGCGGCCAGCTTGACGCCGGCGGGCAGCCGGTGCAGCACCGACGAGCCGGGGACGTAGGCGCCGGTCAGGCTGTTCACGTCATGAGCTTGCGGTAGTGGCCGACGGCCTCCTGCGGGGAGCCGTCGGCGGCGACCCGGCCCTCGTCGAGCACCAGCACCCGATCGAAGCCGGACAGCAGCGGCAGGTCGTGGGTGACCACCACCACCTGCTGCGGCATGTCGCGCAGCAGCGCGGCGACCTGGCGGGAGTGCCGCAGGTCCAGCAGCGTGGTGGGTTCGTCCATGACCAGGATGTCCGGTTCCAGCACCATGACCGAGCACAGCGCCAGCAACTGCTTCTGCCCGCCCGACAGGTGGTGGGCCGGATGGTCGGCGTGACCGGCCAGGCCGTACCTGGACAGGACGTCCGTCACGCGCCGCTCGACCTCCTCGCGCGCCAGGCCCTTGCGGCGCAGCGAGAAGGCGACGTCCTCGGCCACCGTGGGCATGACGATCTGCGCGTCGGGGTCGGTGAACAGGAAGCCGACGCCGCGCCGGATCCTGGCGGCGTTGCGGCGGGTGTCCAGGCCGAGCACGGTGACGGTGCCGGAGGTGGGCAGCGCCAGGCCGTTGATCAGGCGGGCGAGCGTGCTCTTGCCCGCCTGATCAACGGCCTGGCG
>NZ_SSXE01000103.1 GCF_021699195.1 Nonomuraea sp. MG754425
GCCCCGATCCCACCCGGACGGTCGGCGTGACGGCGGGCGGCGGGCAGCCGGGCGCGGGCCGGGCCGCCGCCCGCTCGGCCGCCAAGGCGGCGGCGCAGGCTGGGCCGCGCGCCCCGGCCGCGCGGGGTGGGGCAGCGGCGTGGCCCGAGGCGGTCCCCAGCCGGGACAAGGGGCCCGAGTCAGACGACGTGGACCCGCTCAACGACGTGGACGCCGACGTGGACGCCGTCTCGGGCATGGCACTGCTGGAGAGGGAACTCGGCGCGCAGGTGATCGGCGAACTCGACCACTGACCTCGCCCGGACCCGGACCGGGACCTGGCTCAGGCCCATAACCCGCACCCAGACCTGGACACCCGCTCGCGGCCCCGACCCGCTGTTCACCGTTCGCGGGCACACGGCCGGCGGGCCGCCGCCTGGGAGAGGTGGTGGGGACGTCAGCGGAGGAGGCGGGAGCGGGCGGCGGCGGAGCGGAGGTCGGTCGCCGGGAGTTCGGCGAGCCGTTCCAGCATCTCGTAGTCGTCGCGCCCGTTGCACGTCTGCGCGTACGCCCACCAGTCGTCCGGCCCGCCGTTCCGCAGCAGGCAGGCGCGCACCTGGGCCTCGAGCTCGTCCCGCTCCCGCCTGATCACCGGCGACTCCGAGCGGGGCAGCAGCGGCCCCGGGTAGCCGCGCGCCAGCCCGGCCGGGTCGCCGTCGGCGAGGAGGCGGCGCACCGTCAGGAAGTCGGCCTCCACTGGGCAGTTCAGCCGGTACGGCTTGGCGGCGATGGCCTCCCCGAGCTGCGTGCGCAACCGGTGGATCTCGGCCCGGATCGTCACCGGGTTGCCGGCGTCGCCGTACAGGTGGAAGGAGAGCTGCTCGGCCGTGAGGCCGTGCGGGTGCAGGACCAGGAGGGCGAGGAGTTCGGCGTGCCGCATCGACAGGGGACGGTCGTGGTCGCCGTACGAGGCGGTCGGCGGCCCTTCGCCGAGCAGCGACAGGGTCAGCAGCGGCGGCCCGGCCGACGGCGCGGGGCGCAGGAGGAAACCGTCGGCGAAGGGTTCGAGGAGGGCGACGGTGCCGTCGCCGAGGATCGTGCGCCGGCCGGGCAGGTGCGTGGTCCGCTCCCCGAGGTGGACGCGCCCGCCCAGGTCCCCGGAGGGGTCGCCGGAGATGACGCGGCCGGTGGCCGACAGGAGGATGCCGGGGCGCGCGCGTAGCGACTCGTAGCGGCGGCGCAGGTGCTCGTCGCGCTCGTGCATGCGCAGGGCGAGTTGCGTCTCGGCGAGCTTGGCCGTGGCGGCGACCAGGGCGACGGTGGCCGGGTGCAGGTTGCGGGCGGTGCCGCTGACGTCGACGCAGCCGATGACGCGGCCGGAGTCGGGGTCGGTGATCGGGGCGGCGCTGCAGGACCAGACGTGCAGCACCCGCATCAGGTGCTCCTCCGAGTACACGTGCACGGGCAGGCCGGTGGCCAGGGCGGTGCCGATGCCGTTGGTGCCGACGTGGTGCTCGCCCCACTGGTGTCCGGTGGCCAGGCCGATCCGGTCGGCGCGGCTCATGATCGAGTGGTTGCCTTCGCGCCACAGAACACGTCCGTCACCGTCTGTGACGACCATGAGGTGGCCGGTCTCGTCGGCGGAGCCCGACAGCGTGTGGGCGAGCAGGGGCAGCAACGGTCGCAGGGGGTGGGTCTTGCGGATGTCCCTGACGGCGGCGGGATCGCAGACGAGCGGGGCGGACTTGCCGTCCGGGTCGATTCCGGCGTCCAGCGAGCGGCGCCAGGAAGCCTTGATCAGATGTCGGGGCGACTCCGGCCAGGCTCGGCCTGCCGCTGCGGCTTCGTGCGCTTTGCGTAGCAGTCGGGAGTACGCGTCGAGGTGTGCGTAACTCATTGGTCACTCCAAGTAGTCAATTAGAGCATCCGTCCTATGCCCGTCCGGCGCAACCCGTTCAGGGGGATTGCGGAGGGTGATTGATCGATCGCAACGTGTGTGCAACGTTGCTCCGCCTACGTTCGTGGCAACGCGTCGGCGTGGTGCGGCCGCTCCGCTGACGTGATGGCCGGGTCTCGGACGCTGGAGGGGGGCCGAGACCCGGCCAAAACACGCCGACGCACGACGGGACACGGACCTGAGGTCCAGGTCAGGACGACGGATTCCGATGGGAAACGCCGCTCTCACGGGGCACATCAGAGCGAGACGGATGTCGCGTACACAGATCCGGGGGCGAAACGGGGGAACCTCCCAGTACATGACGCCGCCCAAACACCGTAGGCTCGTGGCAGTCAAGAACGCGGAGCCACGAGGAGCGCACGACGGTGAATCCAGGGGATGTCAACCTGCAGCAGCTGTTGGAGCAGGCACAGCTCATGCAGCAGCAGCTTGTGAGCGCCCAGCAGGAGCTCAACGACGCGCAGATCGAGGGCTCGTCGGGCGGGGGCATGGTCACGGCCGTCGTCAACGGCTCGGGCGAGCTGCTCGAGCTCAAGATCGACCCGAGCGTGATCGACGCGGGCGACGCGCAGGACACCGCCGACACGATCGCCGACCTGGTGATCGCGGCGGTCCGCGACGCCGTGCGCGCGGCGGCCGATCTGCAGCAGGAGAAGCTCGGCCCGCTCGCCCAGGGGCTGGGTGGCGGCGGTCTCGGACAGTTGCCAGGGTTCTAGGCATGTACGAGGGGGTCGTCCAGAATCTGATCGACGAGCTGGGTCTGCTGCCCGGCGTCGGTCCCAAGAGCGCGCAGCGGATCGCGTTCCACCTGCTGGCGGCCGATCCAGCCGACGTCAAGCGGCTGGCGCACGCGTTGCTGGAGGTCAAGGAGAAGGTCCGGTTCTGCCGGGTCTGCGGGAACGTGGCCTCCGAGGAGGAGTGCCGCATCTGCCGTGACCCCCGCCGCGACACGCACGTCATCTGCGTGGTCGAGGAGTCGAAGGACGTCGTGGCGATCGAGAAGACGCGCGAGTTCCGCGGCACCTACCACGTGCTCGGCGGCGCGATCAGCCCGATCGACGGCGTCGGCCCCGACGACCTGCGCATCCGCGAGCTGATGACGCGCCTGGCCGACGGCCGCGTCACCGAGCTCATCCTCGCCACCGACCCCAACCTCGAGGGTGAGGCGACGGCTACCTACCTCGCCCGTCTGGTCAAGCCGATGGGCATCAAAGTGACACGACTGGCCAGCGGTCTGCCTGTGGGCGGTGATCTCGAGTACGCCGACGAGGTCACCTTGGGCCGCGCGTTCGAAGGACGGAGGTTGCTGGATGTCTGACCAGTGGAGCGTTCTGGCGGAAGAGGTCTCCGCGCACGCGCAGAACTACGTTGACGGGCTGACCAGGGTCGCGGGCGGTGAGGGTGGCGACGCCATCTGGTCGATCCTGCTGGTGGAGGTCGCCCAGATGAGCCTGGCGGGCGCCAAGCTGGGCGCCAACCGCGACGTCATCCTCGCGGGCAACTACGAGCCGCCGATGAGTGAGGACCCCGACATCGACGGTGTCCGTACGGCGCTGGCGGAGCGGCTGGAGGCGGTGGACGACTACGCCGAGGTGTTCGATCCGTACAAGGACACCAGCGTCACCCCGTACCGGCTGTCCGACGACCTGACCGCGGTGGCCGCCGATCTCATCCACGGGTTGCGTCACTACCACGCGGGGCGTCCACACGAGGCGTTGTGGTGGTGGCAGTTCTCCTACTTCAACACCTGGGGCAACCACGCGGGCGCCGCGATGCGCGCGCTGCAGGCCCTGGCGGCGCACTCGAGGCTCGACGTGGCCGAGGAAGCCACAACAGTCTGATCATCCACATAGTGGTACGAACCAACAGGCCCATGAGAGGCCCCCAGTAGACTGGCAGTTCACAGTCCTAACCGGGAGACTCTCGTGGCGCTCGTTGTGCAAAAGTACGGTGGTTCGTCCGTCGCCGACGCGTCCTGCATCAAGCGGGTCGCGCAGCGGATCGTCACGACGAAAAAAGCCGGCAACAACGTGGTCGTGATCGTCTCCGCCATGGGTGACACGACCGACGAGCTGCTCGACCTGGCCGAACAGGTGTCGCCGCTGCCTCCGGGCCGTGAGCTCGACATGCTGCTGACGTCGGGCGAGCGCATCTCGATGGCCCTGCTGGCGATGGCGATCGCCAACCTCGGCCACGAGGCCCGCTCGTTCACCGGCTCGCAGGCGGGTGTGATCACCAACTCCTCGCACGGCAAGGCGCGCATCATCGACGTGACGCCCGGCCGTATCCAGGAGGCGCTCAATCAGGGCCACATCGCGATCGTGGCCGGCTTCCAGGGCGTTTCGCAGGACACCAAGGACATCACCACGCTCGGCCGGGGCGGCTCCGACACCACGGCCGTGGCCCTCGCGGCGGCGCTCAACGCCGACGTGTGCGAGATCTACACCGACGTCGACGGCATCTTCACCGCCGACCCGCGCATCGTGTCGGCGGCACGCCAGATCCCCAAGATCTCCTACGACGAGATGATGGAGATGGCCGCCTGCGGCTCGAAGATCCTGCATCTGCGCTGCGTCGAGTACGCGCGGCGGTTCAGCCTGCCGATCCACGTACGCAGCTCGTTCAGCACCAAGGAAGGCACGTGGGTCGTCTCCGACCCTTACACCGAAGGAACCGAGATGGAGCAGCCGATCATCTCCGGCGTCGCGCACGACCGGAGCGAGGCCAAGATCACTGTTGTCGGGGTGCCCGACAAGGTCGGCGAGGCTGCCACGATCTTCAAAACGCTGGCCGACGCCGAGATCAACATTGACATGATCGTGCAGAACGTCTCGGCCGCCGCCACGGGTCGCACGGACATCTCGTTCACGCTGCCCACGGCCGACAGCCAGACGGCGCTGACATCGCTGAAGAAGATCCAGCCCCGGATCGGGTTCGAGTCGCTGCTGTTCGACGACCAGATCGGGAAGGTGTCGCTGATCGGCGCGGGCATGCGCTCGCACCCCGGCGTCACGGCGACGTTCTTCGCGGCCCTCGCCGACGCGGGGGTCAACATCGAGATGATCTCCACCTCGGAGATCCGCATCTCGGTGGTCGTCGAGCAGGACGGCGTCGACGCGGCCGTGACGGCCGCGCACCGCGCCTTCGATCTCGACTCCGACCAGGTCGAAGCCACGGTGTACGGAGGTACCGGACGATGAGCAGGCCCAATCTCGCGTTGATCGGCGCGACCGGCGCCGTGGGCACCGTCATGCGCGACATCGTGTCGACGCGTGAGGACATCTGGGGCGAGATCCGTCTCGTCGCCTCCCCGCGTTCGGCGGGCAAGGTGCTCCGGGTGCGGGGCGAGGACGTCGTCGTGCGGGCGCTGGCGCCCGAGGTGTTCGACGGCATCGACATCGCCATCTTCGACGTGCCCGACGAGGTGTCGGCCGAGTGGGCGCCGATCGCCGCCGGGCGCGGCGCGATCGTCGTCGACAAGTCCGGCACGTTCCGCATGGAGCCCGACGTCCCGCTGGTCGTGCCCGAGGTCAATCCGCTCGACGCGCGCGAGCGGCCGCGCGGCATCATCTCGACCCCCAACTGCACGACGCTGTCGATGATGGCGGCCATGGGGGCGCTGCACGCCGAGTTCATCCTCACCGAGCTGGTCGTCGCCTCCTACCAGGCGGTGTCCGGCGCGGGCGTGGCCGGCTCCGCGCGGCTGTACGACGAGATCGAGGCGCTGGCGGGCGACCGCACGATCGGCCAGGCCGCGGGCGACGTGCGCAAGGCGCTGGCCAACAAGCTGACGGAGGAGTCGCCGTTCCCCGCGCCCATCGCGTTCAACGTGGTGCCGTGGGCGGGCTCCAGCAAGCCCGACGGCTGGGCCTCCGAGGAGCTGAAGCTCCGCAACGAGTCCCGCAAGATCCTCGGCATCCCCGACCTGAAGGTCTCCGCGACCTGCGTGCGGGTGCCGGTGGTCACGACGCACTCGCTGGCCGTGCACGCGCGGTTCGCGCGCGAGATCACGGTCGCCGACGCGCACCGCGTCCTTGAGGCG
Source organism: Nonomuraea sp. MG754425 (assembly GCF_021699195.1). GTDB lineage: Bacteria > Actinomycetota > Actinomycetes > Streptosporangiales > Streptosporangiaceae > Nonomuraea. The sequence continues at coordinate 5,979 of NZ_SSXE01000103.1, forward strand.
GCGCCGACGGTGGTGCTGATGGACGACCCGGAGAACGGCGTCTGGCCGACGCCGCTCGACGTGGTGGGCACCGACCCGACCTACGTGGGCCGTGTCCGTCAGGCGATCGACTTCCCGAACACGCTCGACCTGTTCGTGTGCGGCGACAACCTGCGCAAGGGCGCCGCGCTCAACGCGGCGGAGATCGCCGAGCTGGTCGCCACCGAGCTCTGACCTGCCGTTCCCGAGGTGTGACGCCGTGCGTTCCGCACGGCGTCACACCTTTTTCTCGTCCGGCTCTGTCACCGGAACAGGATGTCCCAGTGGCTGTGCTCGTCCGCGAACGTGGTGCCGGAGTCCGACTTGTAGAGGCGGGCTCCGTCGCCTCGCACCCCGGCCTTGTGATGATTTTTCGTGATGTGCCGGTCGATGCAGTCATTGTGTGAGATGTCGAGCTTGTAGCCGTTCCCGTGGCTGAAGTGGCCGGGCGCGTGGCCGCGTTCCGTCCCACCGGTCACCATGATCGGGCAGCCGCTCTCCCGCTTCAGCTCGATGGCCCTGGCGACGGTCCCGGTCCGTACCGAGTCGAGCGACGTGCAGCGGCGCCCGTGCTTACTGGCGCAGTTGCCGGTGGACTTCGTCCGCAGTCCGGCGCTCTCCAGCCAGCCGCTGGCGGTGGCGTGGGTCATGCGGACCGCGGCCATCCTGGGCAGGGTGCGCGTCAGATCGACCTGAGCGCGCCTGTGCGCGGCGCGTGGACGCGCTTTGGGCATCCGGGCCGCCCTTCTGCGCACCGGGCTCTTCAGCGCCTTCGTGGCGGCTCCGCGCGCACCGGCCGCACCGGCAGCGGCAGCGGCAGCAGCCGGGGCGGCGCCCGACGCGGCGCCCGGCAGTGTGCCGGTCGTCGTCCGGGAGTCGTCGGCCCGCTCCGCCTTCGTCGCGTCGTCGCCGGCCGCGCGCTCGGCGACCACCTCGGCCCGTCCCACGGCGGCCAGCGGCCAGCGCGGGTCGGTCGGCGGCCAGTCCGGCAGCTCCGCCAGGCGCCCGTGGACCAGCACGAGCCGCTCGAACGCCCAGGGCCGCTGCCCCATGTCATTGGCGTCAGAGAGGAACTCGGCCGGCGTCCGGGCCGTCCCGGTGACAGGCTCCGCCTCGTACGGCCCGCTCTCGGCCGGCGACCCTTCGGGGTGGGTGTCGGCGGATGCGGCCGAGGCCAGCGCGATTATGGAGATCTCAATGCCGAGGAGCGCGACGACGATGAGTCGCACTGTTCCACGTATCCACATGTCGATGCCTTTTCGCGGAAATTAGCCCTTCCGCCACAAACGACAATCCCACCTTTCACCGGCGATAACTCATGCAGCGGGGGCAACTTTGCCTTGTGGCGGTGATCACCGTGCGGCTCCATGACCTAACCTCGCTTCACGACGTAAAGTGACGAACGTGTCCGAAGCCCGAAACCGAGGATCGGAGAGCACCAGAGAGGTCATCGTCGAGGCGGCCTTGCGACTGTTCAGGGAGCGCGGCTTCGACGCGACCACGATGCGTGCCATCGCCGCCGAGGCGGGGGTGTCCGTCGGCAACGCCTACTACTACTTCGACGGCAAAGAGGCGCTGATCCAGGCGTACTACGATCGCGCCCAGGCCGAGCACGAGGCGGCGTGCAGGGAGTTCCTGGCCACCGAAGACTCGTTCGCCGAGCGTCTCGACGGTGTGTTGCGCGAGTGGGTGCGGGTCTCCGAGCCGTACCACGAGTTCGCCGTGAAGTTCTTCAAGCACGCGGCCGAGCCGGCCAACCCGCTCAGCCCGTTCAACAAGCAGTCCTCGCCGGCCCGCGAGGCGTCGATCGCCATCTACCGGGAGGTCGTGGAGGGTTCGCGCGACCGGATGGACGCCGAGCTGCGCGCGGAGCTGCCCGAGCTGCTGTGGTTGCTGTCCATGGGAATGGTGCTGTTCTGGGTGCACGACACCTCGCCGGGGTGCGCCCGTACGTACCGGCTGATCGAGGTCACGGTGCCGCTGGTGGACCGGCTCGTCGGGCTGTCGCACCTGCCGGGGCTGCGGGGGATCACGAAGGACTTCATCGGGGTGGTCCACGAGCTGCGCGCCTAGGGGAACATACCGGTCGGTTGGTAAGGTCGGGCTACCCCGACGATCTGGAGGCCGCGTATGAACTGGGGCATGACGATTCCCTTCTACGACCGCTCGCTGGCGAAGTCGCAGGACCTCATCGCGGAGCTGCCGGGGCTCGGCTACACCGACCTGTGGTCGGCCGAGGTGAACGGGACCGACGGGTTCGTGCCGCTCGCCCTGGCCTCGCAGTGGGCGCCGGGGGCCAGGCTGGGCAGCGCCATCGTGCCCGCCTCCACGCGCGGCCCGGGGCTGCTGGCCATGTCCGCGGCCACGCTGGCCGACCTGGCGCCGGGACGGTTCGTGCTGGGCATCGGCTCCTCCTCGCCGGCGATCGTCGAGCGGTGGAACGCGGGCACGTTCGACAAGCCGTACGCGCGGACCCGCGACACGCTGCGCTTCCTGAAGAAGGCGCTGGCGGGGGAGAAGGTCTCGGAGGCGTACGAGACGTTCGAGGTCAAGGGCTTCAAGCTGGAGCGGGCCCCGAAGACGCCGCCCAGGATCGTGCTGGCGGCGCTGCGCCCCAGGATGTTGCGCCTGGCCGCCGAGGAGGCCGACGGCGCCATCACGAACTGGCTCTCGCCCGGCGACGTGCGCAAGGTGCGCGCCGAGATCGGGGACGGCACCGAGCTGATCGCCCGCCTGTTCGTCTGCGTGGACGAGGACACCGAGCGCGTCCGGCAGACCGCCAGGTGGATGCTGGCCAGCTACCTCACCGTCCCGGTGTACGCGGCCTTCCACGACTGGCTGGGCCGCGGCGAGGTGCTGCGCCCGATGCACGAGGCGTGGGCGGCGGGCGACCGGCAGGCCGCGCTCAAGGCCATCCCCGACGAGGTGGTGGACGACCTGATCGTGCACGGCGACGCCGCCACCTGCCGGGCCCGCGTCAAGGAGTACATGGCCAACGGGCTCGACACCCCCGTCCTCGCCCCCATCCCGGGCGGCGACGTCCCCATCGACCAGGCGGTACGCGAGCTGGCTCCGGAAAGGTAGCGATGCACGAGCTGCTGAGACTGGACGCGACCGGCCAGGCGCAGGCGATCAGGGACGGCCAGGTGTCGCCGCGCGAGCTGACCGAGGCCGCGATCGCGCGCATCGAGGCCGCCGACGGCGAATTGAACGCGGTCGTCCACCGCCGCTTCGAACGCGCGCTGGCCGAGGCCGGCACGATCCCCGAGGACGCGCCCTTCCGCGGCGTGCCGATCCTGCTCAAGGACCTGGGCTGGCGGGAGTCGGGGGAGCCGTACAGCGCGGGCTCCGACGTGCGCGACGGGCTGACGGACGCCCCGGACGGCTACGGCGTCGTACGGCTGCGCGAAGCCGGCTTCGTGCTGCTCGGACGGACGAACACCCCCGAGTTCGGCAGCACGATCACCACGGAGCCGGTGGCGTTCGGGCCGACGGCGAACCCGTACGACCTGGCGTACTCGCCGGGTGGCTCCAGCGGCGGTTCTGCGGCGGCGGTGGCGGCCGGGATGGTGGCGCTGGCCACCGCGAGCGACGGCGGCGGGTCGATCCGCATCCCCGCGTCGCTGTGCGGCCTGGTGGGGCTCAAGCCGACGCGCGGGCGGGTCAGCCTGGGGCCGGCGCTGGGCGAGGGGTGGAGCGGGTTCTCGTGCCCCGGGTTCGTCACCAGGAGCGTGCGCGACACGGCTGCGGCGCTCGACGTCGTCGCCGGCGCCTACCCCGGTGACCCGTACGCCGCGCCGTCCCTGCCGCGCCGGCTCGCCGAGGAGGTGGGCCGGGACCCGGGCCGGTTGCGGATCGGGTTCCTGACCGCGCATCCCCGGGGTGACGTGCCGGAGTCGCCTGAGCTGGCCGAGGCTGTGGTCGGGGCCGCCGCGCTGCTGGAGTCGCTCGGCCACGGCGTCACGCCGGGCGGGCCGCGGGCGATGGGCGAGCCCGACTTCCCGCGCCACTTCGGCGCCATCGTGGCCGACAATCTGGGCGCGCTCGTCGCGGGGCTGGGCGAGCTGCGCGGCAAGCCCGTCGATCCGGAGGAGCTGGAGCCGCGCAACGCCGCCATGGTGCGGACGGCGCGCGGTCGCAGCGCCCCCGACCACATCAGGTCACTCCAGTGGATGGACGGCTTCCGCCGCCGCATGTCCGCCTGGTGGGACGAGGGCTACGACCTGCTGCTGATGCCGTCGCTGGGCGTGCCGCCGTTCCCGCTGGGCTGGATCCCGCCCGACGACCTCAGCCTCGCCCTGGGCCGTACCGCGCACGCGGTCTCCTTCACCTCGCCGATCAACGCCACGGGCTGGCCCGCCGTGTCGCTGCCGCTGCACAGGACCGCCGCGGGCCTGCCGGTCGGCGTGCAGCTCGCCGCCCCGTCCGGCCGGGAGGACCTCCTCGTGCGGGTGGCCGCGCAGATCGAGCGGGCCAGACCCTTCGAGCACACCGCCATGCCCTGAAGGCAGGGAACTCCTACCCCCGGCGACGCGTTATGTCGTGAAAAGCCGGGGGTAGAGGTGATCGCATGATGGCGAAGGCAGCACGGACCGCGGCGGCGTGGCGGACCTACCGCGAGGTGACCAAGCCCGGGTCGCCCAAACTCATGGCCAGGGTCAGGGCCGTCCCGCGGATGGTCGGCGCGGTGCTGCGCGGCGACTACGCCGGCATGGGCAAGGGCAAGCTGGGCCTGCTCGGCCTCGGCGTCGTCTACCTCGTGTCACCGATCGATGTGATTCCCGACTTCCTCATGGTGATCGGCGTGGCCGACGACTTCGGCGTGTTCCTGTGGATGATCGGCACGCTGCTCGGCGAGAGCGGGCGCTACGTGCAGCACGAGCGCGCCGTGATCCAGGCTCGGCCCGAAGAGACCTAGATCTCCTCCATCCGCAGCCACGCCCGCGAGGGCAGCGGGTGCCCGAAGAGGCGGGCGGCGTTGCCGTAGGCGACCCTGGCGACGTCGGCCGGCGGCAGCGCGCCGAGGTTGCGCGCCACCGACTTCTGCGTGTCCGGCCAGGTGGAGTCGGAGTGGGGGTAGCCGCTCTCCTGCAGTACGTGGTCGAGGCCGACGGCGAGCCGCACCCCCGACAGGGCGTGGTCGTCGAGGGTGCCGAAGAAGAAGTTGCGGCGCAGCACCTCGCTGGGCTTGAGCCCGCCCTCCCACGACGCCTCCCCGGCGACCGGGTGGTCGAGCGCGTAGTCGGCGCGCTCGGCCAGCATCGGCAGCCAGCCCACGCCGCCCTCGACGATGAGGATGCGCAGCGAGGGGAAGCGCAGCGGCAGCCCCGACCAGAGCCAGTCGGCGCAGGCGAACATGGCGCTGGTCGGCATCAGCGTGGTGATGGCCTCGATGGGCGTGTCGGGTGACGGCACCGGCGACCAGGAGGAGTCGCCGGTGTGCAGGCACACCACGGTGCCGGTCTCCTCGCAGGCGGCGAAGAACGGGTCCCAGTGGCCGGTGTGGATGGACGGCAGCCGCAGCCGGGTGGGGAACTCGGGGAAGACCACGGCCTTGAAGCCCCGGGCGGCGTTGGCGCGGATCTCCTTGGCCGCCACGTCGGGGTCGGGCAGCCACGGGAGCTGCAGGCCGATGACCCGCTCGGGGTAGGTGCCGGCCCAGACGTCGATGTGCCAGTCGTTCCACGCCTTGACCAGGGCCAGGCCCAGCTCCTGGTCGCGGGTCCTGGCGAACGGCATGCCGGCCTGCCCGGCGAGCATGCCGGGGAAGCAGAGCGCGGCCCAGATGCCGGCGACGTCCATGTCCTGGATGCGGGCCTCGATGTCGTGGCAGCCGGGGCGCATGTGCTCGAACCTGATCGGATCGAGGGTGCGCTGCTCGCGGGGCAGCCCCGCGCCCACGTCGATGCCGGCGCACGGGTAGGTGGCGCCGTTGTAGCGCCAGACCTGGTGACCCGCCTCCGTCTCGACTACCTTGGGCGCGACCTCGGCGTGTTTGTCCGCCAGGCGGCCCTCGAACAGGTCGGGAGGCTCGATCAGGTGATCGTCGGCAGAGATGATCACATAGTCGCGCCGCCGGGGGTCAGGGTCGGGGAGCAGCGGCGTAGTCACGCAGGTAACCGTACGACGACGGGATAACGTCGAACAAGCTGCGACGTATCCGTTGGGTCTCCGAGAGGTGTTGACCCGGGACCGCCGGGAGGGGGTTGGCTGGCGATCCCGGGAGTGGCAGGCCCGCCTCGCGCAGGGACGGGCCCGCATCGCCACTACCCCGCCGGGATCGGATCAGTCAGCAAATGCCGGCGAAGTTCGGCGACGGCGGCCGGCGGGAGCCCGATCACCTGTGTGACGTATGTCTCGACGGAGCCGTGCCGGGCCGTGAGCTCGGTGAGGAAGATGCGCATGGCCTCGGCGGGCGCGAGCCCGAAGCCCGGCCACAGGGGCATGCCGGGGTGCCTCCTGGTCCAGTCGGCGATGAAACGTTCGGTGGCCAGGCCGGTGAGCGCGTAGTCCGCCACGATGTCGTCCTCGCCGACGCCCACCAGTGACAGCACCAGCGCGGTGAGGATCCCCGTACGGTCCTTGCCCGCCGCGCAGTGGACGACCACGGGCGCGCTGGCGTCCCGCGTGATCGTCTCCAGGGCGGTCCTGAGGTTCTCGAGGCCGTCCTCGGAGACCTCGAGGTAGCGGTCGGCGAGGTAGCGGGCGATGCCCACCTCCTCGGCGTAGGCGTCGACGTCCCAGCGACGGCGCTCGATGGGCAGGTTCTGGTAGTGCTGCCCCTCGCTCTCGGGGACGCGTCCCGCACTCTCGACCTCGTGCGGGTGGCGCAGGTCGATGACGCTGCGCACGCGCAGCGCCCGGAAGGCCGTCAGGTCGTCGCCGGCCAGCCAGCCGAGTGAGTCGGCCCGGTAGAGCCGCTGCCACCTGACGGTGCGCCCGTCGCCGGCGGCATATCCACCTACGTCGCGGAAGTTGCAGAGATTGGCGAATTCAATGTGGCGGATCATTTTTCCCACACTAATTGGCGGGTGCCGTCGCCTCCTGGGCGCCGGGAGCGTCCCCGGCTTCCCGCGTGGCCTCCTGGGCGGTGCGTTCGGCCAGCTCACGCCGGATCAGCAGGGCCCAGCCGCCGACCGCGATCCCGATGAACAGCCACCACTGGATGCCGTAGGCGAGGTTGAGCCCGCCTCCGGCGCCGACGTCGGGCGCGGGCACCGGCGCGGGGGCCGTGGCGGGCTCGGGCCGCTGCTCGGTGAGTTCGACGTACCCGCCCACGAGGCCGTAGGGGAGCCCCTGGCCGATCTTGCCCGTGTCGATCAGCAGCACCTGGCCGGCCGGCAGTCCGGGCCGGTCGGTGATCCCGCTGTTCTGCTCGGTCTCGCCGGGACGTAGCCGCCCGGTGACAGTTATCTGCCCCGAAGGCGCGGCGGGCACCTCGGGGGCGGCGTCGGCGGTGGCCCCGGCGGGCACCCAGCCCCGGTTGACGATCACCGCCGTGCCGCTTCCGGTGACCAGCGGCGTCAGGACGTAGTAGCCGTTGTGGCCCTCCTGCGGGCGGCGGCGGACGAGCAGTTCGTGGGCCGCGTCGTACGTGCCGGCGACCGTGATCCGGCGGAACCGGTCGTCCTCCTTGACCTGCTGCCCGGCGGCGGCGAGCCGGTCCATCGGCACGGGGGCGGCCTCGATGTTGGCGGTCACCCGGTCGCTGTTGGCCGAGCGCTCCTCGAAGCGGCCGAACTGCCAGCGCCCGAGGAACACGAAGGCGGGGATGACCAGCAGCACCACCACGTGGAGCGTGAGCCATCTGGGCGTCAGCAGGAACCGGTACACGCCTTCCAGACTAGGCATGGGTGCCGGTGGTCCCGCACTCAGGCGCGGTGGAGGTCGGCTTCTTCGCCCGGGATGGGGGTGACCTCGCGCGGCCCGCCCACCTCGTGCCCCTTGGCGCAGCGCAGCCACTGCTCGACGGGGGCGCCGCAGTCGCGGTGGGTGAGCAGCACCGGCGGGCCCTCGTCGCCGGCGAGGTACTTGTCGCCCCAGTGCATGAGCGCGACCAGCAGGGGATACAGGTCGCGGCCCTTCTCGGTGAGGCGGTACTCGTCGCGCTGCCGCTGCCCCGGCTCGCGGTAGGGCTCCTTGCGCAGCAGGCCCTCGTCGACCAGCCGGGCCAGGCGCGCGCTGAGCACCTGGCGGGGGGCGCCCGTGATCGCCTGCATGTCGGCGAACCTGCGCACCCCGGCGAACGCCTCGCGCAGCACCAGGAAGGTCCACTTCTCCCCGACGATGTCCAGGGTGCGCTCGATGGAGCAGTTGTTCACCCGGAAGGGAACGTTCATTTACGCATCATACCTGAGTTCAATTGACAGACTCAGCAGCCACGGGCAGGCTGGGTCTATGCATAGAACCCAGATGCGCCCGGTGTGCCAGGACGACGAGGAGCGGATCAGACGCTTCCTGGCGGGCTTATCGCTGCACACGCAGACCCTGAGGTTCTTCACCGGCGTCTCCAACCCCACTCCGAGCCTCGTCCGGGCCCTGCTGTCCCTGGACGAGCGGCGCGACGCGCTCGTCGCGACCACGGAGTGCGGCGAGATCGCCGGCCACGCCATGAGCTTCCGGGGCGACGACACCGACGTGGAGATCGCCGTGGTCGTGGCGGACGCCTGGCAGGGACGCGGCCTGGGCCCCAAGCTGGTGGACGCGCTGCTGGTGCGGGCGGTCGTGCGCGGGGCCAGGACCGTGGGCATGGACGTCCTGGGCGAGAACCGGCGCGCGCTCAGGCTCGTCCGGCGGTTCTGGCCGGACGCCAGAATGAAGGTGGTTTCCGGTTGCGTGGAGGTGACCGCTACGATCGATCAGTCCGGCCTATTTGCGGAACAAGGTTCTGGTGCCACACCATTGACAGTGTGAAGAGTGTCAAGAACGGACGCGACGGCCGCACCCGCATCATCGAGGGAGCCCTCCGCCGTTTCAGCCAGGACGGCGTATCCGCCACCACCCTGGCCAGCCTGCGTGAGGAAAGCGGCGTCAGCGTCGGCAGCTTCTACCATCACTTCGCCAGCAAAGAGCACGTCTTCGGCGTGCTGTACGGCGAGATCCTCGATGCCTACCAGGCCGCCTTCCTCGCCGAGCTGGTCCGTCACGAGGACGCCCGCGACGGCATCGAGGCCATCGTCGCCTTCCACATGCGGTGGGCCGGCGAGCACCCCGAGCGGGCCCGGCTGCTGATCAGCGAGCGCCCGCCGCGCAAGAACGAGCCGGGCGGCGCCGACGTGGCGGAGTCGAGGCGCGCGTTCTTCCGGCAGGTCACCGACTGGTGGCGGCCCCACATGAAGAACGGCCTGCTCCAGCCCGTCCACGCGACCATGTGCTACGTGTTGTGGCTCGGCCCGGCGCAGGAGATGTGCCGGTTGTGGTTCGCCGGCGCGCACACGCCCACCGAGGACGAGATCAAGGGGCTGGGCGAGGCGGCCTGGCAGAGCCTGCGCCAGCGGGTCGAGTGAGTCCTGCGCGGGGAGCGATGATCCGAGTACTGTCTGTGGTGTTATTGTCCAAATGTGAGACGACCTCGGGCGCTGGTACTGCCCGCCTTGCCGGAGAGCGCGCTCGCCCGCCTGGGTGAGATCACCGACCTGACCGAGGCGACCGCACGACCGAGCCTCGGCTTCGGCGACGAGCAACTGGCCGACCTGGTCATCGAGACCGGCGCCACCGTGCTCATCACCGAGGGCGACCAGGTCCGCACGTCGGTGCTCGGGCTGCACCTGGACGTCGTGGCCAGCATGGGGCCGCCCGCGAGCGTGGACCTGGCGCTGGCCGCCGAGCGGGGCGTGCCCGTCCTGCACGCGGGGGAGCGCGACTCGGAGGCGGTCGCCGAACTGACGATCGCGCTGCTGTTCGCGGTGAGCAGGAACATCGTCAGCGCCGACCGCGAGGTACGGAGGGGGCGCGTCTACCAGGGCCCCGTCCACCAGAGCGGGGTGGCGCCGGCGCAGCGCCACCGTGGCCGCCGGCTGACCGGCCGGACGTTCGGCATCGTCGGCCTGGGCCGGGTCGGCAGGGCCCTGCGCTGGCGCTGCGAGGGGCTGGGCATGCGGGTGATCGCCTGCGACCCGTTCGTGGCCGAGGCCACCCACACGCTGCCCGCGCTGCTGGCGGAGGCCGACGTGGTCTCCCTGCACCTGCCGCTCACCGAGGACACGCGGGGGCTGTTCGGCCACACCGAGTTCGGCGCGATGCGGCCGGGGGCGATCTTCCTCAACACCTCGCGCGGAGGGCTGCACGACCTGCGGGCGCTGGTGGACGCGCTGCGCTGGGGCCAGGTGGGCGGCGCCGGGCTCGACCACTTCGAAGGCGAGTGGCTCGACCGGGCCCACCCCCTGACCCGGCTGCCGAACGTGGTGCTCACACCCCGGCTGGGCGAGGCCACCGGCGAGAGCCGGGAGGAACTGGCGGAGACGCTGGTGGAGGACATCGCGCGGCTGCTGCGCGGCGAGCGGCCCGCGCACGCGTACGCGCCCGCGTGAGCCACGGGTGACGTCAGGCGGGCTGGCGCAGCCGGGTTGGAACGTGCCAGCTCGCGTGCTCGAGCGAGATGTCCAGCCGCAGGTCACCGCGGTGCCTGCGCAGGCCGGGCACCCGCAGCCGGTCGTGCACGTCGAACCGGCCCCGGCACGGGTAGCCGAAGCCCAGTTCGCCCGGCAGCACCCGCAGGTCGTCGCGGTTGCCGCAGCGGGGGCACGTCCAGGAGACCAGGTCCATGCCGCGGTGGTAGTCGGAGCAGGCGCTGAAGTACTCGTCGGGTCCGAACCGGGACTCGCAGGCCAGGCAGGGGATCAGCATGGGTCCGCTCCCTCGGGCGGGACGTTTCGACACGCATACAGATACCGCGCACCACTTGTCCGCCGCTTGCAGAATGCTTAGGTGCCTAAGTAACAGTATGAGCACTGTCGGTATCAGATCATGCGAAGGAGCCGGTGGTGGAAGGATGGTGCACGTGGAACGACTGCGCCATCACCTCCTCGAGACCGGATACTCGATCGACGGCGTACGCGAGCGCCTGGGCGACACGGCCGCCTCGGCCCTGGCCCGCGAGGAGCTGACCCCGGCCCTGCGCGCGACCGCGGACGGCGATCCGCTCGGCACGCTGATCAGGCTGTGGTGGCTCGGCGTTCCGGTCCCCGCCAAGGGCCTGGCGCCGGAGGTGCTCGGATCGGGGCTGGTCACGGCCGACGGCGACCAGGTCACCGCCACCGTGCACCTGCAGCCGTGGGAGACCGGCGGCTACCTCGTCTCCGACAGGAAGGTGCGACCCGGCGACCCCGCGCTGCGGCCCGACCACGTGGTGGGGGCCGGCGGCGCCTCGGCCAACCTGGCCCAGCTCGTCACCCGCCGCCCGGCGGGGCGCGCGCTCGACCTGGGCACCGGGTGCGGGGTGCAGGTGCTGCACCTGGCCGGACGGGCCGACGAGATCGTGGCCACCGACCTCAACCCGCGCGCCCTGGAGCTGGCCCGGCTGAGCTGGGAGCTGTCCGGGGTGGCGGGCGTCGATGCGCGGGCGGGCTCGATGTTCGAGCCGGTCGAGGGCGAGCGGTTCGACCTGGTCGTGAGCAACCCGCCGTTCGTGCTCGCCCCGGCGCGGGAGGGCAGGCTCACCTACCGCGAGTCGGGCCGCGAGGGCGACGACTTCTGCCGCGACCTCGTACGCGGCACGCCCCGCCACCTCAACCCCGGCGGTCAGGCCCACTTCCTGGCCAACTGGCTGCACGTCGAGGGCGAGGACTGGCGCGACCGGGTGGGCGGCTGGCTGCGCGAGACCGGTTGCGACGCCTGGGTGGTGCAGCGCGACGTCCAGAACCCCGCCGAGTACGTCGAGCTGTGGCTCAAGGACGCCGCCGAGCAGGGCACGCCGGCCTACGCCGAGCACTACGACCGCTGGCTGAGCTGGTTCGACGAGCGGCGGGTCGAGGGCGTCGGGTTCGGCTGGATCACGATGCGCAACTCCGGCACGCTCGACCCGGTCGTACGCGTCGAGCACCTCGCCCACCAGGTGTCGCTGCCGGTCGGCGACTACGTCGACGCGGTCATCGACGCCGTCACGGCCGCGCACCGGGCCCAGGCGCTCGACACCGCGCTGCTGCGCACCGCCGACGGCCTGCTCGACGAGCGCATCGGCCTGCCGGGCGCGGAGGACCCGATCCGCATCGTGCTGCGCCAGACGAAGGGGCTGCGGCGCAGCAGGGAGGTCGGCACGGTCGAGGCCGCGCTGGCCGGCGTGTGCGACGGCGAGCTGGCGCTCGGACCGCTGCTCAACGTGATCGCCGAGCTGGTCGGCGACGGTGAGATCCCCGACGCCGACGCGGTCAGGCCGTTGATCGCGGAGGGTTACTTCCTGCTTTAATCGGCCGTTGATTCGACGTCAACCTCGCGGGTGGAGGCTCTTGGCCGAGACACGGGCCTGGGGGGTTCGAGGGCCGTGTCAGGTCCGGCCGGTCGTCTGAGTGAGGCGGCAGGCCGTTGCGCGGAGCATCCGGATGACCGGGCCCCCTAGCGACGCGCGACGGCCAGGATGACCGGCCGGGCTGAACACATCCGATCACGAGGAGATCGTGTCACCCTAAGGACAGCCTTGATCAACCATGTGTGGATGACACGTCTGGACGACGAGCTGTACTCAGGACTCGACGACGGGCCCGTCGGTGACGACGCTGTCGAGCAGGACCTTGAGATCCCCGGCCTCGGGTGCGCCGAGCCTGGAGAAGATGTCGAAGGCCAGCCGTAGGCAGTCGAGGCTGCGCGTGGTGTTGCCGAGACCGCGCAACGCCTTGCCGAGCACGGTGAGCGAGAGCGCCTCGCCGTACGGGTGGCCGATCTCGCGGGAGACCACGAGCGCCTGCTCGGCGTGGCGGACGGCGTCGGGGTAGCGCTCGGCGGCGATGAGCGTCTCGGCCAGCCGGGAGCACACCCGCTGCTCCCAGACCCGCTGCCGGCTGGCGCGGAAGAAGGCCAGGCACTCGGCGTGGTGGTGGACGGCCTCGGTGAGCCGGCCGACCCTGCTGAGCACGATGCCGAGGTGGTAGCGGGCGCGGGCGGTGCCGGCGCCGCTGCCGATCTCGGTGAAGATGGCCAGGCCCTTCTCCGCCGCCGCGATCGCGTCCTCGGGGCGGCCGAGTCCGAGGTGGTCGCGGGCCGAGTAGCTGAGGACCAGCGCCTCACCGGCCGGGACGCCGTTGTCGCGGTACCAGCGCATGGCGGCCTCGAAGAACGCCAGCGCCTCGGTGTGGCGGCGCTGGCGGCCGACGACGACGGCCAGGGCGTTCAGCACCTCGCCGGTGACGATCTTCTCGCCCCGGGCGTCCGACAGCTCGTGCACGATCCTGAACTGCTGCTCGGCCTCCTTGAGCTGGTTGCCCGCGAACAGCACCCGGCCCAGCACGTAGCGGGCGCGCAGCTCGCCGCCCTGGTCGCCGAGGCTCTGGGCGGTGGCCAGCGCGGCTCTGGTGCTGTGGTCGAACTCGCGGGTGTGCGTGCCCGACTCCAGCAGCGGTTCCATCGCCACCAGCAGGTCGGCGGCGGGCAGGAGCTGTTCGGCGGCGCGGGCCGCCGTGGCGGCCTGGTTGATGGCCGCGAACAGCGAGTCGCCCTCCGCGATCAGCCAGGCGACGGCCTCGTCCACGCTGGTGAAGGCCCGTCCGCTGCCGACCACCACGAGGTTGGCGGGGATCATGCTGCCCTCGTAGGCCAGCTTGTGCGCGGACTGGGCCGAGGCCAGGTAGAAGCCGAGCAGCCGGCGCAGCGCCATCGACCGGGCCTGGGGCCGCTCGCTCTTGTCGAGTGTCCGGCGGGCGAACAGCTTGAGCAGGTCGTGGAAGCGGTAGCGGCCGGGTGCGGGGGCCTCCAGCAGGCTGGCGTCGACCAGCGACTCCAGCACCTCCTCCGCCTCGAACCCGCTCATCGACAGCACGGCCGCGGCGGCTCCCGTGGAGATGTCGGGGCCGTTGGGCAGGGACAGCAGGCGGAAGGCGCGGGCCTGGACGGGGGTGAGCTGCCCGTACCCGAGCGCGAACGTGGCCTCCACGGCGAGGTTGCCGACCCGCAGCTCGTCGAGGCGGCGCTGCTCGTCGGCCAGTCTGGGCACGAGGGAGGCGACCGTCCAGGAGGGGCGGGCGGCCAGCCTGGCGGCCACGATCCGCACCGCCAGCGGCAGGAAACCGCACGCCGCGACCACGTCCATGGCCGCGCCGTGCTCGGCCGCGACGCGCTCGGCGCCCGCCACCGTGGCGAACAGCGACAGCGCCTCGTCCGGCTCCATCACGTCGAGGTCGACGAGCCTGGCGGACGGCAGGTCGGCCAGCTTGACCCGGCTCGTGACGATGGCCGCGCACCCGGGGCTGCCCGGCAGCAGCGGGCTGACCTGCTCGGCGTCGCGGGCGTTGTCGAGCAGCACCAGGATGCGGCGCTCGGCCAGGATGGAGCGGTACAGGGCCGAGCGTTCGGCCGCCCCGTCGGGGATGACGTCGGGCGGCACGCCGAGCGCGCGCAGGAAGCCGCCGAGCGCCGACTCGGGGGCGGTGGCCTCGTCGGTGTAGCCGCGCAGGTCGGCGTAGAGCTGGCCGTCGGGGAAGACGTCGTCCACCAGGTGTGCGACGTGCACGGCCAGCGTGGTCTTGCCGACGCCGCCGATGCCGGAGATCGCCACCAGCGGCACGCCCTCGGACGACAGCGTGGCCGACTGGGCCGACAGGAGGGTGCGCAGCCGTACCGCGATCTCCTTGCGGCCGGTGAAGTCGCTGACGGCGGCCGGGAGCTGGGCCGGGCGCGGCAGCTCCAGCGCGGGCTGCTCCTCCTCCGCGGGGCGCTCCGCGTCGCCGGGCGCGTCGGCGTTCTCCTTCGCCGGGGCGGCGAGCGTGGGGTCGGCGGCGAGGATGCGCTGGTGCAGGGCGGACAGCTCCGGTCCGGGCTCGATGCCCAGCTCGTCGATGAGTGCGTCGCGCGTGTCGGTGAACACGTTGAGCGCGTCGCCCTGTCGTCCGCAGCGGTAGAGGGCCAGCATGAGCTGGGCGCGCAGGCGCTCGCGCAGGGGGTGGTCGGCGGTGAGCGCGATCAGCTCGGAGACGATCCTGGCGTGCTCGCCGAGTTCGAGGTCGACGTCCATGAGCGTCTCGATGACGCTGATGCGCCGCTCGACCAGGCGGTCGCGCTGGTGCTCGGAGTAGGGCCCGACGGCGCCGGCCAGCGGCTCGCCCTCGAACAGGGCCAGCGCGGCCCGCAGCGCCATGGCGGTCTCGGTGAGCCGGCCGTTCTTGCGCGCGCTGTCGGCCTGCCGGATGCCGCGTTCGAAGCGGGTCAGGTCGAGCGCGTCGTCCGGCAGGCGCAGCGCGTAGCCGCGGCCGATCGAGGTGAGCAGCTCGGGACGGGAACGAGCGGGCCGGTCGGGTTCGAGCACGGTACGCAGCCTGGAGATGTACGTGCGCAGCGCGCCCAGGGCCCGCGGCGGCGCGTCCTCTCCCCATACCGCGTCGATCATCTCGTTCGGGGTGACCGCGTGGCCCTCCCGTAGGAGCAACATGCCGAGAATGGAACGTTGTAGGGGGGTGCCCAGGTCGAGTTCCCGGCCATCACACCACGCGCGGACAGGACCGAGCACGGCGAACCGCAGCCCGCTCTCAACGCTCTGACCAGCCATGCTGTCTATCTCCAAGCCCAATGGAACGATTTGGTACCAAATGATAGATCCATCGTTGCTCGTCACCTAGATACAGGTGGATCGTTCATCCGAGCGTTGACCCGCCGTCAATCCGGTGTTGAGTCCGTCCCCGGACGCTGATGGTCGGCCGCTCGTGACGCGCATCGCGGGGGCGTGTGTCAGGTAGAGCGCGGCGAGGCGGGAAAAAATACCGGCCCCGCCCTGTGAGTTTCGGGCGGGGCCGTCGGTGGACGGGTTCTCAGGCTGCCTCGACCAGCGCGAGCCTCATGAGCAGCCGCTCGCGGACGAGCGGCCATTCAGAGTTCAGGATCGAGTAGAACGCGGTATCTCGGACCGTGTTGTCGGCGCCTCGGCTATCCGCTCGCCGCACCCCGTCGAAGTGTGCGCCGAGTGCCTCGATGGCGGCCCGGGATCGGGTGTTGCGTACGTCTGCCTTCAGTGTGATGCGGTGGACGTCCCAGGTCTCGAAGGCGTGGGAGAGCAGCAGGAACTTGCTCTCCCGGTTGGCACCCGTGCCCTGGGCGCAGGCGCCCAGCCAGGTGTAACCGATGTCGGCCACGGACGGAACGTCGCCCACCGCACCGCGTGTACCCGGCGGCCAGGGCATCGGGCCCTGCCAGTACTCCAGGTGCATGAGACGGGTGGCACCGACCACGCGGTCGGTGTTCAGCCACCGGATGGCGAAGGGCAGCGTGCGGCCCTCCGCCTGCTCAGCCAGAGCGGCCTCCACGTAGGAGACCATCTCGTCCCGGCCATTCGGGACGCGAGTGAAGGTGTAGGTGGAGCGGTCTTCACTCGCCGCGGTGACGAGGTCATCGACCACCGCGAGGCTGAGAGGTTCCAGGCGCACGAGGCGCCCGGACAAGGTGACAAGAGCGGGCATGAGCACATGATGGGGGCTACGTGACGCGCACGTAACCAGGCCGCGCGGTGCAACTTTCCGCCGGTTTTGCCACTGCGGAGTTTTCCCAGGTCAGAGGCCCCTTTTGGGGGACGGTAAACCCGCTCTTGGGGAAAGATTCGCCTAACCGTGACCCTAGCCGTGGCAGGTCGCGGGCACGAGCGCGGGATGCGGTTGCGGCACCGAACCGTGGCGGATCAGCGACAGCTCCTGAAGGCCCGTCGAGAGATGGCGGAGATTGTCCGCGATCCACGGGAGCTGGAGCGGATCGGGGCTGTTCAGCGCGGTCAGGCGCTCTTCGGCGCTCTCGCCGTAGAGCAGGCTCACCGCGACGCGTACCCGGGCGGCCGAGGGGTCGTCGCCGAAGGCGTGCCCCGGCAGGACGCCGATGCCGTGCTCCTCCAGCAGGAGCTTGGTGATCTCGGCGGAGCCGCCGAGCCGCAGGTGGCTGAGGTCGGGATAGAGGTAGAAGCCGCCCTGGGGCACGGGGACCCGCGCTCCGGCCGCGACGAACCGCTCGTGCACCGCCCGTGCGACCGTGCCGTGCAGCCGGCGGCTGAGCGCGATGCGCTCGGTCAGCTCGGACGGGTCGCCGAAGGCGTAGGTCGCGGCCTCCTGCACCGGCGCCGCGGGCGCGGACCAGATCTCGCTGGCCACGGCGAGCAGGCTGCCGCGCAGCAGGTGGCCGTTCTCCGGCAGCCGGGCCACGCCGATCCGCCAGCCGCCCAGCGCGAGGCTCTTGCTCAGCCCGGTGGTGATGATCGTGCGCTCGGGAGCGAGTTCGGCCGGAGAGGTGTACGGCAGGGCCGGGTCGTGCACGAGGTCGCGGTAGATCTCGTCGGAGATGATCGTCAGGTCGAGGTCGCGGGCCACCTGCGCGAGGCGGGCCACGGTCGCCGGCGAGGCGAGCCGTCCGGTCGGGTTGTCCGGCAGCGTGACCAGGACCGAGCTGACGGTCCTGCCCTGCGCCCTGGCGCGGCGCACCTCGGCGGCCACCAGGTCGGGGTCGGGCACTCCGCCCTCTCCTGGTGGTGCGGGCACCAGGATGGGACGCGAGCCGACGAGGTCGGCCTGCGCGGCGTAGCTGACCCAACTGGGCATGGGCAGGACGATGTCTCCGCCGATCGCCAGGAGCAGGCCGTACAGCAGCGACTTGCTGCCGGGGCCGCTGACGACCAGTTCGGGGTCGGTGGGCAGCCCCCGTCGTGTCCAGTAGCCCGCCGCCGCGGCCCGAAGCCCGGACGCCCCCGCGACCGGCCCGTAGCCGTTGTGCTCGGAGGCGGCGGCCAGCCTGTCGCGCAGCGCCGGGTGGACGGGCAGACCGGCCTCACCGAAGGCCAGGTGCAGCACTCGCTCCCCGGCGCGTCGTCTTCGCTCGATGTCCTCGTTCGCCGCCAGAGTGGCAGACAGGGTTACGGTCATGTTTGTCACGTTCCCAGGGTGGTTGGATGAAGGCATCAGCACAAGCGAGGCTTTTTGTGGGTAGGCATAAGGAAGTCTGATGCTCGAATTGCGGCGTTTGGTCCTGATCTGCGAATTTGCCAGGAAGGGAAGTATCGCTGCGACGGCGGAGTCACTCGGTTACAGCCCGTCGGCGGTCTCCCAGCAGCTCGTCGCGCTCGAACGCGAGACCGGCACCGCCCTGATCGACCGGACGGCGCGCAGCGCCGAGCTGACCGACGCGGGCCGCAGGCTGGTCGTCCACGCCGAGCGCATCCTGTCAATGGTGGAGGAGGCGGAGTCCGACCTGTCCGCGCACGCGGGCACGCCCTCGGGGCGGGTCGTGGTGACCGCCTTCCCGACGGCGGCGGTGGCCTTCGCGCCCGCGCTCGCGCGCTCGCTGCGCCGCCACACCGAGCTGACCCTCCGGCTCGGCCAGAGCAGGTCCGGCCGGGGCATGCGCGAGGTCCAGTCGGGCGAGGTGGACATCGCCCTCGTGGACGACTGGTACGGCCGCGCCCGCGACAGCGAGAGCCTGCGCGTCTTCCCGCTGCTGCACGACCCGCTGGTGCTGGTGGTGCCGCGCAAGCACCGCCTGGCCGACCCCGAGGTGCCGTTCGTCCTGCGGGAGCTGCGGGACGAGCCGTGGATGGCCACCCCCGACGGCGAGCCCTCCCGGCTCGCGGTGGACCGGCTGCTGGTGGACGTGGGCGGCACCCGCCCGACGCCGTGGGAGTTCGAAGGGCTCGGAACCATCCTGTCGCTGGTCGCCAAGGGCATCGGCATCGCCGCCGTGCCCGCGCTCGCGCTCGCCGCGGGCGTACGCGGGCTGGCTGTGCGGCAGTTCCCCGGCAACCCCGTCGGACGGGACGTGTACGCCGTGGCGCGCCGCTCCAGCGTGCACCGGCCGTCGGTGTCGGTGACGCTGCGGGCCATCCACGTGGCCGCCCGCTACATCGCGGCCGACCTCGAACCCGTACGCCCCGCCGAACGGGTGCGCCACGACCCGCCGGCCGGGGACGACCTGCTGCGCGATCCGGCCCGTCCGGCGAACGACGTGGGCCGCTCGTTCGGGGAGTGAACGCGATACCGTTCGCGCTTATGGCGCCCACGTACGACATCGAGCAGCTCCTGCTCTCCCAGCCCAGCATCCGCACCGTCGCGGGGGTGGACGAGGTGGGCCGCGGCGCGTGGGCCGGGCCCGTCACGGTGTGCGCGGTCGTCACCGACCTGTCCGAGCCGCCCGCCGGGCTCACCGACTCCAAGCAGGTCTCCGCGGCCAGGCGCGGACCGCTGGCCGCCGAGCTGGCCGGCTGGGCCGCCGGCGTCGGCCACGGCGAGGCCGATCACGAGGAGATCGACGCGCTCGGCATGACGGAGGCGCTGCGCAGGGCCGCGCGCAGGGCGCTGGAGTCGCTGCCGGTGCGTCCCGACGCGGTGATCCTCGACGGCAAGCACGACTACATCGGCGCGCCCTGGCCGGTCCGGCTGGAGGTCAAGGGCGACGCGGCGAGCATCTCGGTGGCCGCCGCCTCGGTGCTGGCCAAGGTGCGGCGCGACGCGTACATGGCGACGATCGGCTGCGACGAGTACGGCTTCGCCGAGAACGCCGGCTACCCGTCGCCGCAGCACCAGGAGGCCCTGGCCCGGCTCGGGCCGACCGCGCACCACCGGCTCTCGTGGTCCTACCTCGACGACCTGCCCCGGTGGCGGCACCTCAAGCGGCACCGGGACCCGCTGGCGGGCGAGGGGCAGGCGAGCCTGTTCGCCTGACGGGTCAACGATTGCGCATGACGCCCGCGGCGGCGGCCGGGATCGGCCATCATTCGGGGCATGCGGATCGGGATCTTCGTCGTGGCCGGGCTGTTCCCGGGGCAGGAGCCTGGGCGGGTGCTCGCCGACGCCGTCGAGTGGATCGTCGCGGCCGAGGAGGCGGGCTTCGACGACGCGTGGATCGCCGAGCACCACTTCATGTCGTACGGGGTGTGCCCGTCGGCCCAGACCCTGGCCGCGGTCGCGATCGGCAGGACCACCCGCATCGGGCTGGGCACGGCCGTGAGCGTGCTGTCCACCCAGCATCCCGTGGCGCTCGCCGAGCAGGCCGCGATGTTGCACCACCTGTCCGGCGGGCGGTTCACGCTGGGCGTGGGCAGGGGCGGGCCCTGGGTGGACCTGGAGGTGTTCGGCACGGGGCTCGACCGCTACGAGAGCGGCTTCGCCGAATCGCTCGACCTGCTGCTCGACGCCCTGTCAGGCGGATCCGTGGCCGCCGACGGGCGGTTCTTCCGGTTCAGGGAGGTGGCGATGGTGCCGCCGGCGCGGCTGCGTCCGGTGGTCGCGTGCACCTCGGAGGCGACCGTGCGGCTGGCCGCCGCCCGTGACCTGCCCATGCTGCTGGGCCTGCACATCGGCGACGCGGACAAGGCCGCCCTGGTCAAGGGGTACGGGCCGGCGGGGGCCGGGCACGTGGCGGCCGGGCTGGCGTACGTGGCCGACTCGACGGCCGGGGCGGCGCGCGAGCTCAGGGCCGCGATGCCGGCCTGGCTGGGCCCCGGGCTGGCCGGCTACCTGCCGCTGGACGACCGGCCGCGCCGGATCCGCGACGCCGGCGAGTACGTGGACCTGCTGACGCGGATCCATCCGGTCGGCTCGGCCGCGCACTGCGCCGAGACGCTGCTGCGCACCGCCGAGAGCACCGGCATCGAGCGCTTCATCCTGCTCGTCGAGGGGCTGGGGGAGCACGAGCGGACCCTGGAGAACATCAGGAGGTTCGGGGCCGAGGTGCTGCCGCTGCTGCGCTGACCCGGTGGGCCGGGGGTGCTCCCGGCCCACCGGACGGAGGCTCAGCAGTCGACGAGCTCCGGTTTCTGGTTGAGGATCTGGGCCCGCGGGGTGACGAAGTCGGCCAGGGCCTTCGTGGCCGTCGGGTCGAAGACGGCGACCCGGTGGCAGTTCTGGAAGGCCAGGCGCACCCCGTAGTGGCGCTCCAGCGCACCACGCATGGAGTCGCTCGCCAGGCACCGCAGGAGCTGGCCGCGGGCCTCCTCGGACGGCGGCGGCACCTCGTTGTCGGCGAACTCGGCCCCGGTGTGCTCACGCTGCTTGACCAGCTCGCTGATCAGCGACCACGCGTAGGGCAGTGAGTCGCGGACGCAGGCGAGGAACGCCTCGTCGTCCACCTCTCCGGCTCTGGCCTGGTCGAGCAGATCGTTCGGAACGGTCAGCGACATGCTGTCTCCTCTCGAAGGGGGATCAAATGCGACGCTAGGTCACCGAAGGGACGCGCTCCAGAGTCCTTCCGGGGACAGTCGTGTGTTCTTGGAACGCCCCGGTTCGCGGGGCGGGAGGGCCGGTCAGGGGCCGTAGACGAAGCCGGGGTCCACCTGTCCGGCGAGGTCGGCGCCGGTGCGCTCGTTGGCCCACGCGCGGGCGTTGCGCAGGTGGAACTCGACGGTCTGGCGGCCGAAGCGGGCCCAGTCCTTCTCCTGCTCGTCGAGCGTCTTGCGGAGCAACGCCAGGGCGTCGGCGTTGGCGGGTTCGAGGTCGTCGAGGGTGAAGTGGCGGCCCTGCTCCATGGCGCGCACGGCCGCCGAGTGCTCCATCCAGGTCAGCAGGTCGTCGCCGACGTGCTCGCGCAGGAAGTCGACGTCGGGCTCGCCGTGCACCTTGTTGCCGATCACGGCGAGGGCGACGTCGTACCTGGCGGCGTACTCGCGGTACTGCTTGTAGACGCTGACGCCCTGCCGGGTGGGCTCGGCCACCAGGAACGTCAGATCGAAGCGGGTGAACAGGCCCGAGGCGAAGGAGTCGGCGCCGGCGGTCATGTCCACCACGACGTACTCGCCGTGGCCGTCGATCAGGTGGTTGAGCAGCAGCTCCACCGCGCCGACCTTCGAGTGGTAGCAGGCCACGCCCAGGTCGTCCTCGCTGAACGGGCCGGTGGCGAGCAGGTGGAGGCCGTCGGGGGTGGTCAGGCCGAAGGGGTCGGCGGCGAGGTCCTCGAAGCGGAGGAGTGTGGAGCCGCGGCCGGGCGGGGTGGTCTTGACCATGACGTCGGCGGAGGGGATGCGCGGGTTGGCGCCGCGCAGCCGGTCCTTGATCTCGGTGAGATGGGCGCCGAGGGGCTCCGGCTGCCCGTCCAGGCCGAGTACGAGGGCCAGATGCTGGTTGATGTCGGCGTCCATGGCGACCACGGGGGCGCCCTGGGCCGCGAGGTGTCTGGCGAACAGGGCCGACATCGTCGTCTTGCCGCTGCCGCCCTTTCCGACGAACGCCACTCTCACTGCTTGCTCCAGATGAGGATGAAAATCGTTTCCGTTCGGACGCACACCATCATGCCACAGCCCGGCGCGCGTGAGTGGCGGTTCTCCCACGTCCGCCGGACCGTCCGGCGGACGTGGCGGGTCAGGAGCAGGTGGCGTCGAGGCTGACCGGGGCGTCGGCGGTGGGGGCCGAGGACGGGTGGCGCGGCGCTGCCGTCTTCTTCCCCGAGTGCTCCTCCAGGGCTTCGCCGACCTTGCGCCGCATCAGGTACCAGTCGGGATAGGCGGTGTTGATGAGCGGGGGGACGAAGTTGAGGCTGTGGATCTTGGCGTCCTTGACCTTGTCCGACAGGGCGATCACCGCGGGCAGCAGGTCCTGGGGGAGATCGGTGGAGATGGCCCGCTTGGTGGCGGCGGCGAGACGTTCGAAGCTGTTCAGCACGGTCATCGGGTCCGCCTGCTTGGCCACGGCGTTGAGCAGGCACTTCTGCCGGCCCATGCGGACGTAGTCGTCGCTGTCGGTGCGGGAGCGGCCGTACCAGAGGGCCTCCTCGCCGGACAGCTTGCGGGTGCCGGCCGCGAGGAGTCCCTCGCGGTAGCGGCCGTACACGATGGGCTCCCTGATGGTGACCCGCACGCCGCCCATCGCGTCCACGATCTCCGCGAAGCCCTTCATGTCCACCATCGCGTAGTAGTTCACGGGGATGCCGAGCATGTCGGCGATGGTTTGCTTAAGGAGGATCGGTCCACGCTTGCCCTTCTGTACACCGGGAACCATCTCTGGGTGATCCTCGGCGAACTGGAAGACCTCGTTCAGCAGCCCCGGCGTGTCCGGGCCGCTGCCGGTGAAGCCGTACGGGAACTGGGCCCTGGCCGGGCCGTCGGGCAGGCGTACCTGCTGGAGGTTGCGCGGCAGACCGAACAGGACGGTGTCGCCGGACACGACGTCGACGCTGGCCACCGTCATGCTGTCGGTACGCACCCCCGGCCGGTTCGGCGCGGAGTCGCCGCCGACGAGCAGGAAGTTCACCCGTTCCGCACCGTTCCACGGGTCCTGGGCGAGGACGGGGGTGGCGGTGTCGCTGGGCGCGAACAGCGTGTTCACGACGTCACGCGACAGGTACGCCAGCCGCGCGGCGTAGGCCGTCGGCCCCAGGACGAGCGCGCACAGCGCGATGGTCAGGGTGGTGCTCAGGAAACGGCCGAAGGTGTCGCCGGCGACCGGGCGCACCAGGAGGAACGACCAGACGATCACCCCGGTCCAGCAGAGCGCGATCGCCACCAGCGCGACCGTCAGCCAGGTGAGCCAGCGCGGCTGCACGGCCAGCGACAGCAGGTGGGTGCTGAAGGCGGTGAAGACGGTCAGCACGGTGGCCAGCACCAGGACGTACAGGGCCATGAGAGCCAGCCCCGTCCTGCTGCGGCCGGCGGCCAGATGCGCGACACCCCACAAGGCGGCGGAGGCGAGCGTGAGCGCGAGGCTCGCCGCCAGGCCAAATCGCCGATTTACTCCCGTCATGCCTGGTCAAACCCCCATTGTGTGCCCATTCAAGCCACCGTAGTCAGGCGTTGTGCGTGTCAGCCGGGGCGAATGGGAAGGGTTCGGTCAAATAGCGGTCAAGACCAGCTTGAGATGTGACGTGAAGGTGAGCAAGCGACACGGCAGCTACGGATTCGACGCCCCCTGGGCACTGCTCGGTCTCGTCCTGGGCGCGGTGGCGCTGCTGGGCCTGGCCGCGGTCTCGTTCGCGCTCGGCATCGTCGCGGCGGGGCTCGCGTTCCTGGGCGGCGCGCTCTACACGCTGGCCAGCGCGGCGAGTTACGTGTACACGACGCGGCGCGGCAGGTTCGCGGTCTGGGCGCAGGAGCTCGCGCGGCTGCGCGGTGACGAGCGGCTGCTCGACCTGGGCTGCGGCACCGGAGCGGTGCTGCTGCTCGCGGCCGAGCGGCTGGACCTGGGCAGGGCGACCGGCGTCGACCGGTGGCGGGCGCAGCACCAGCCCGGCGACTCCGAGCCGGTGGCCAGGGCGAACGCCGTCGCGGAGGGTGTCTCGGAGCGGGTGGAGCTGGTCGCCGGAGACCTGCGTGACCTGCCGTTCGGGGACGAGGCGTTCGACGTGGTGGTGTCGAGCCAGGCCGTCCACAAGATTCCCGAGGCCGAGGGGCGGGACAAGGCGGTGAGCGAGGCGTACCGGGTGTTGCGGCCCGGCGGGCTCATGCTGATCGCCGACTTCCAGCACACCCCCGACTACGAGGAGACGCTGCGCGGGCTCGGCGTGGTGGACGTGCGGCGGCGCGACGCCGGCTGGCGGTTCTGGTACGGCGGCCCCTGGTCCGGCACGGGCATCCTGGAGGCGCGCAAGCCCGGCGGGGGCAGCGCGGTGGCCGGGGCGGGTACGGAGGCGGTCAAGCCCGCCGGGTAGCAGGCTTTGCCGGTCGCCCGCCGGGTATCCGAACAAGCCTATGAGCGACGTGGAAACCGGCACCGTCACCACCAAGGTGCCCGCGCGGCTGGACCGGCTGCCCTGGTCCCGCTGGCACTGGATGATCGTCATCGGTCTCGGCACGGTCTGGATCCTCGACGGGCTCGAGGTGACCATCGTCGGCAACCTGTCGGCGCAGCTCGCCAAGCCCGGCAGCGGCCTGGAGATCACGCAGGCGCAGGTCGCGGGCACGGCCGCCGCGCTCTACGTGGCGGGGGCCTGCTCGGGCGCGTTGTTCTTCGGCTGGCTGACCGACCGGTTCGGCCGGAAGAAGCTGTTCCTCATCACGCTGGTCGTGTACCTGGTGGCGACGCTGCTGACCGCGTTCTCGTTCAGCGCGTGGTGGTTCTTCCTGTTCAGGTTCGTGACGGGGTTCGGCATCGGCGGCGAGTACGCGGCCATCAACTCCGCCATCGACGAGCTCATCCCGAGCCGGCACCGGGGGCGCATCGACATCATCATCAACGGCAGTTACTGGCTCGGCGCGGCCGGGGGCGCGCTGCTGACCGTGCCGCTGCTGAACGACCTGCCGGTCAACATCGGCTGGCGGCTCGCGTTCGGGCTGGGCGTGGTGCTGGGCCTGGCCATCCTCCTCGTCCGCCGGCACGTGCCGGAGAGCCCGCGCTGGCTGTTCATCCACGGCCGGGACCGCGAGGCCGAGCGGCTCGTGGACGACATCGAGCACCGGATCGGCAAGGACGACCTGACGGAGCCCAAGCAGTCGATCACCATCCACCAGCGCAAGTCGATCGGGTTCGTCCGGATCGCGCACACGATGGTGGCCCTGTATCCGAAGCGGACGGTCCTGGGCCTGTCACTCTTCGTCGGGCAGGCGTTCCTCTACAACGCGATCACCTTCGGATACGCGCAGATCCTGTCCACGTTCTACGGGATCGACACGCACACGGGCTACTACTTCGCGGTCATCGCGGTCGGGAACTTCCTCGGCCCGCTGCTGCTCGGCCACCTCTTCGACACCGTGGGCCGGGTGCCGATGATCTCGGCCACGTACATCGGCTCGGGGGTGCTGCTGCTGGGCACGGCCTGGCTGTTCGACCAGGGCGTGCTCACCGCGGTCACGCTGACCGCGTGCTGGTCGGCGGTGCTGTTCGTGGCCTCGGCCGGAGCCAGTTCGGCCTATCTGACCGTGAGCGAGATCTTCCCGATGGAGACGAGGGCGATGGCCATCGCGTTCTTCTTCGCGGTCGGCACGGCGGCCGGCGGCATCGCGGGTCCGCTCGTGTTCTCCTCGCTGGTGCAGAGCGGGGTGCCGAGGGACACGGCGCTCGCGTTCGGCATCGGCGGCGTCGTGATGATCGCGGCCGGGCTGGTCGAGGTGTTCCTCGGGGTCAAGGCCGAGCGCCGGGGGCTGGAGGACATCGCGGCGCCGCTGTCCACGGCGGAGGCCGGCACGTGACGTACCCGAGCGCCTGCCGGGATCCTTGACGTCAAGGAGTCGTGACCCCCGGGAGGGTGCATCGCGTGAGCGGATCATCGGGAGAGGTGCTCTACCTCGTCGTCTGCGCCGCGGAGGCGGCGGCGCGGGCCGGCCGGCTCGTCACGCTGGCCCAGGACGCGGGCTGGGTCGTGCAGGTCGTGGCGACGCCGTCGGCGCTGGACTTCATCGACGTGGCCGGGCTGGAGCAACAGACCGGGCGGCCCGTGCGCAGCCGGTACCGCAAGCCGCACGAGCCGAAGCCGCCCCGGGCCGACGCCGTGATCGTGGCGCCGGCGACGTACAACACGGTCAACAAGTTCGCCCAGGGGATCGCGGACACGTACGCGCTCGGGGTGCTCGCGGAGGCTCCCGGGCTGGGCGTCCCCGTGGTGGTGGTGCCGTTCGTGAACGAGGCGCTGGCCGGGCGTACGCCGTTCCGGCGCAGTGTCGAGGACCTGCGTGCCGACGGTGTGCGGGTCGTGCTCGACCCCGGCGCCGATCCGTGGGCTCGGGCGCTGGCGGAGCTGGGCGTCAGGCCGTGCTGAGGCCGGCCCGGCTGCCGTCGTGTGTGGCTCTGTGCCAGGATGTGCCGACTTCGGATGGAGGAACATCGTGGGAATGGCGGAGCGGGTCGACGACGTCGTACGCGCGGGGCGGGCGCCGTACCTGCACGGGCTCGTGGTGCTGCGCGGCGGGCGGGTCGTGCTCGAACGGTACGGCGCCGGCCCCGACCACGCGCTGGACGTCCCCCTGGGGCACGTGGACTTCGACCGGGACACGTTGCACGACCTCAGGTCCGTGTCCAAGAGCGTGGTGGGTCTCGTGTACGGCATCGCGCTGCGCGAGGGCCTGGTGCCCGAGCCGGGGGCGTCGCTGACCGGGCAGTTCCCCGAGTACGAGCTGCCCGGCAAGGAGCACCTCACCATCGGGCACGCCCTGACCATGACCCTCGGGATCGAGTGGGACGAGCAGCTCCCCTACACCGATCCGGCCAACAGCGAGATCGCGATGGAGCTCGCGCCCGACCGGCACCGGTACGTGCTGGAGCGCCCGATCGTCGAGGAGGCGGGCACGCGGTGGCACTACTGCGGCGGCGCCACCGCGCTGGTCGGGGAGATCATCGCGCGGGGAGCCGGGCGGTCCCTGGCCGAGTACGCCGCGGCCAGGCTGTTCGAGCCGCTGGGCATGCCCGCCCACGAGTGGTCCATGGGGGACGACGGCGCGACGCGGGCGGCGTCCGGGCTGCGGCTGCGGCCGATCGACCTGGCCGCGATCGGGCAGCTCGTCCTCGACGGCGGGCGGGACGTCGTGCCCGGCCGGTGGCTGGCGGAGGTGCTGCGGCCCCGGGTCGTGACCGACAGCGGGGCCGGGTACGGCTACCAGTGGTATCTCACCGGCGGCGGGCGCGGCTGGGCCGAGGGCGTCGGGAACGGCGGGCAGCGGCTGGTCGTCGCGCCGGACGAGGACCTGGTCGTGGTGGTGACGGCGGGCGAGTACGACGGCGGGCTCGGCAGCTCGCAGGCCGTGCTGGACGCGGTGCTCGACCAGTAGCGCCGTTCGTGGCGCGCGGACCGGCTTGCGGCGCGGACCGGCTCGCGGCGCGGGCCGGCTTGCGGCGCGGGCCGGCCTTGAGCGGACCGCGTAGCGGCCTTGAGCGGACCCGGGGCCGGTCGGGGCCGCGCTCGCGGTGCCGGGGCTGTGGCCGGTCGGGGCGTGGTTCGTGGCGTCGGGGCTGTGGCCGGTCGGGGGCTGTTCGTGGTGTCAGGGTTGCGGG
>NZ_SSXE01000104.1 GCF_021699195.1 Nonomuraea sp. MG754425
GTTTCATGGTGACTCCCGGGTGGTGGTACGCAGGTCGGGACGCCGGTACGCCGCGCCGTACCGGCGTCCCGACCTGCGTACCACCACCCGGGAGTCACCATGAAACTCACCGCCGGCCTCCTAGGATGCGCCGTCCTCGCCACGACGCTGACCGCCTGCGGATCCCCCGCGGCCGACGAGCCGGGGGTGGTCGTCATCCGGGTCCAGGGCATGCCGCCGGCCACCGACAAGCCGGGGCTCGACCAGTTCAAGAAGATGGTGGCGGACTTCGAGAAGCAGCATCCCGGGATCGAGGTGCAGGGCTCGACCACGACGTTCGACCCGCTCACGTTCTCCGCCAAGCTGGCGGGCGGCCGGGTCGAGGACGTCATCAAGGTCCCGCTGACCGAGCCCCAGGGGCTCATCGCCCGCAAGCAGGTCCGGCCGCTCACCGAGGAGCTGTCCGCGTGGGCGCACTACAAGGAGTTCAACCCCCAGGTGCTGCGCCCGCTCAGCGACACCGCCGGCCAGGTGTACGGCGTGCCCCAGTCGCCGTTCGCCCAGGGCCTGGTCTACAACCGCGCGCTGTTCGCCGAGGCGGGCCTCGACCCGGACCAGCCGCCCAAGACGTGGGACGAGGTCCGCGCCGCCGCCAAGGCCATCTCCGGCAAGACGGGCAAGGCGGGATTCGTCCACGAGTCCAAGAGCAACCAGGGCGGCTGGCAGCTCACCATGCTGACCTACACCCACGGCGGTGAGATCGAGCGGCAGGAGGGCGGCAAGCACGTCGCCGCGTTCAACGCCGATCCGATGAAGAAGGCGCTCGGCCTGCTCAAGGAGATGCGCTGGTCGGACGACTCGATGGGCGACGCCCAGCTCAACGACCAGAACGACGTGATCAAGAGGTTCGCCGCCGGTGAGATCGGCATGTTCATGGGCACGCCGGGCACGTACCGGCTGGCCAAGATGACGTACGGGATGCAGGACACCGACGCGTTCGGCGTCGGCCCGCTGCCCCAGGCCGGCGGGAACGCCACGATGACCGGCGGCGACGTGTACCTGGTGCCCCGGTCGGTGTCCGAGGAGCGGGCCGCCGCGGCGGTGAAGTGGCTGCTGTTCGCCTACGCGCAGCCGCAGTACGACCCCGCCGCCGCCGCGTCGCGGGCCAAGGACCTGGCCGCCGATCCGAAGTCGGCGGTGGGCGTGCCGACGCTGCCGATGTTCGACGCGGCGCAGCAGGCCAAGATCGACGCGGCGATCGAGCCCCACGTCAACGTGAAGCTGGAGCACTTCCGCCCGTGGCTGGAGGGGACCCAGGCGCTGACCCTGCGGCCGGAGCCGTCCGTGCAGGCCCAGCAGGTGTACGCGGTGCTGGACACGGTGGTGCAGGCCGTGCTCACCGACAAGGGCGCCGCCATCGACGAACTGCTCGCCGAGGCCGAGTCGGACGTCAACGCCAAGCTCGCGGCGGCCCGGCAGTGAGTGCCCGACGCGGCACCGCGGTCGTGGAGGCCGCCGCCCCGGTGGCGGCGAGCCCCGCGCCCCCGGTCCGGCCGAAGCGGCCGCGCCTCGGGCGCAACGCGCTGACCGCGACGCTGTTCCTCCTGCCGGCGCTGCTGGTCTTCGGGGTGTTCTCGTGGTGGCCGATCCTCAGGGGACTGCTCATCGGTTTCCAGGAGACGAACCTCGTCGATCCCGCCACCTGGGTGGGACTGGCGAACTTCCAGACGCTGTTCGCCGACCCGCTGCTCGGCAAGGCCGTCGTCAACACGCTGCTGTTCGTCGGGCTGGCGCTGCTCATCGGGTTCCCCGCGCCGCTCGTGCTGGCCGTGGTGCTGTCCACCGTGCGCCGTGCCGCCGGGCTCTACCGGTTCCTGGTCTACCTGCCGGTGGTGGTGCCGCCGGTGGTGGCGATCCTGCTGTGGAAGTGGTTCTACGACCCGGGCCACGGCCTGTTCAACGAACTGCTCGGCCTGGTGGGGCTGGGACCGTTCCCGTGGCTGGACTCGCCGCACAGCGCCATGCTCAGCCTCGTCCTGCAGTCCACGTGGGCGGGCATGGGCGGCGCCGTGCTGATCTACCTGGCCGCCGTCGTCGGCGTCCCGGCCGAACTGTACGAGGCCGCGCAGATGGACGGCGCCTCGATCTGGACGCGCGTGTGGCGCATCACGCTGCCGCAACTGCGCCCGGTGATCGGCCTGCTGCTGCTCATGCAGCTCATCAACACCATGCAGGTGTTCACCGAACCGTACATCTTCACCGGCGGCGGCCCCGAGAACGCCACCCTGACCGTGCTGCTGCTCATCTTCCGCTACGCCTTCCAGGACGGCGCGTACGGCCAGGCCGCGGCGCTGTCGTTCCTGCTGGCCGGCGTCCTGGCCGTGCTGTCGGCCGGCTACCTGCGGGCCACCCGCGCCTGGAGCGCCTCATGAGCCTGATCTCCCACGTCGAGGAGCGCCGCCCCGCGGTGCGGGCGGGACTGCGCTCCGTCCAGTGGCTCACCCTGGCCTTCCTGATCGTCATCGGTCTCGGACCGCTCTACATGACGGTCAAGGGCGCGGTGTCCCCGAGCTCGGACCTGATCTCCAGGCCGCTCGACCTGTGGCCCGCCGAGCCGCGCCCCGGGAACTTCGCCACGGCCTGGGAGGACCTCGGCATCGGGCACTACCTGCTCAACACGCTCCAGGTCGTGGCCGGATCGTGGGCGGTCCAACTCGTGGTGGCGGTGAGCGCCGGGTTCGCGCTGTCGGTGCTGCGGCCCCGGTTCGGCAGGTACGTGTACGGCGCGATCCTGGCCACGATGTTCGTCCCGTACACGGTCTCGATGACCAGCCTCTTCCTCACGGTCATCGATCTGGGCCTGGTCGACTCGTACTGGTCGATCTGGCTGCCCTCCGGGGCCTACGCCTTCAACGTGCTGCTGGCCAAACGCTTCTTCGACGCCCTGCCCGCCGAGCTGTTCGCGGCGGCCAAGGTGGACGGGGCGAACACCTGGCAACTGCTCACCCGGATCGTGCTGCCGATGAGCCGGCCGATCCTGGCCGTGATCAGCCTGCTGGCCGTGATGCATAGCTGGAAGGACTTCATCTGGCCCCTGGTGGCCATCACCGACCCCGAGAAGCAGCCCATCAGCGTCGCCCTGGCCAACCTGGCGGCGCAGGCGCCGCAGGACGAGCTGATCGCCGCCATGGCGATGGCGCTCGCCCCGCCGGTGCTGGTGTTCCTCGTCTTCCAGAAGCACATCGTGGCCGGACTCGGCTTCACCGGCGTCAAAGGTTGAACCTCCCTTGAAAGGCCGTCCATGGCTGACATCCCCCGCCGAACCCTCATCCAGGCCGTGCCCGCCACCGTGGGCGCGACGTTCATCGCGGCCCAGCCGGCCCAGGCCGAGAGCGCGGCGGCCGCGGCCCCGCCGACCGTCGAGGCCGACGGCATCGCCCTGGTGGCCGAGCCCGACGGCTCGATCCTGGTCCGCGACGGCGCCGACCGCGTCCGGCTCAGCCACTTCATGATCAAGGACACCGTGCTCGGCCAGCAGCGCACGTTCGGCGGCACGCCCTCGCTGGTGACCGTGGACGGCGCGCCGGCCATCCAGGTCGACTACCGGATGTCCGCCTCGGCCCAGCAGGTGAAGGTGCGCGGGCTGTTCACCGTCTCCGCCCGCCGGGCGCACCTGCGCTGGGAGGTGAGCGGCAGCGCGACCCTGACGCCGTCCGGATTCATGTTCTCCAGGACGCTGCTGAACGCCGCGGCCCCCGAACGGTACGTGCCCGTCACCCGGTGGACGCGCGACCCGCGCGGCGGCGTGCCGTACGAGGTCAACGCGGGCGCGCTGTACGCGGAGAGCTGGGCCGACACCAGCGCGTACGTCCGGCTGGACAAGACCACGCCCGGCTTCACGAACGCGTCGTGGATCCACGCGCCCGGCACCGCGGACAACGTGACCGAGGCGGAGCTGGTGCTGGGCACGATGCGCCCCGCCGCCGCGAACGGGATCGCCACCGCCGCGCCGCTCACCGTGGAAGCCTGGAGCGACCAGCCGTTCGGCCTGTACGACCCGGGCGCGTCCATGCGGCTCAGGGCCCAGGTCGTCAACGGCTCCGCCACCCGGCGCAGGGTGCGGCTGACCTGGAGCGCCCGCGACTTCGACGGCAGGCGGGCCGGCGGCGGCGTGCTCACCAGGGCCCTGGCCCCCGGCGAGATCTGGGACGAGACGTTCACGGTCGGGGGCGCCCCGCAGGACATCGTCTTCGCCGAGGTCAAGGCGGTCTCCGGGGCCGACGAGGTGTTCGCCAGGACCAACCTGGCCACCCTCGAACCGCACGACTACCAGGCCGAGGGCAGGTTCGGCATCGCGAACTACCCCTGGATGCTGGTGCCGGACAAGGCGGCGGTCGGCACGCTGATGCAGCGGATCGGGGTGAAGTCGGTGCGCATCGCCTACGACGGCGCGCCCGGCCTGTCCCCGGCGGAGCTGGACGCGCTCGGCATCCCGCACAACGTCCAGCTCGGCGGGGTCATCTTCGACGGCACGGCCGAGCAGGTCGCCGCCTGGGCCGACGACCGCGTGGCCGTCGCGCGGGCCTCGGGCGCCCGCTACTTCGAGGTCGCCAACGAGCTGAACCAGCCGTGGATGTCCGGTCAGAAGGCCGCCGAGTACGTCCGCGACGGGCTGCGGCCGATCCACGACCGGCTCAAGGACTCGGGCATCAAGCTGATGAACTGCGGGCTCGGCGGCATGGACCACAAGTGGACGGCCAACTTCAAGGAGGCCGGCGGCTGGGAGCTGATCGACGCCTTCGCCTTCCATCCCGGCCGCGGCAACTTCACCCCCGACCACGCGCCGCCGCCCGAGGAGTGGGAGCAGGGCGAGAACGGCTCGTACTGGAACTTCCTCGGCGCGCTGCGCAAGGCCCGGCAGACGGTGGACGAGTACGGTGGCGGCAAGGAGCTCTGGCTGACCGAGGCGTACGCCTGCACGCGGCCCAACAGGTGGTGGAACGACAGCCACCGGCAGGCGGCCGAGAACGTGCTGCTCACCCTGGCCCTGGCCGTGTCGGAAGGGGTGGACGGGGTGAACTGGTACCAGCCGCACGACAGCACCATCCATCACCCGCAGGAGGCCGATCCGGCCAACCCCGAGTACCACTTCGGCCTGATGAACCGCGACACCAGCGCCAAGCCCGCGCTGCTGGCCTTCGCCACGGCCACGCGCGTCCTGGAGGGCGCGACGTTCGTGCGCTGGCTGACCTTCGACGACCCCGATCTCAAGGGCCTGCTGTTCGACGGGTTCGCCATCCTGTGGAGCCGCAAGGACGGATATTTCCTGAACGCGGACCACGGCGCCGACCCGTGGTACCCGCACAAGGAGGCATGGGCCGACCACTGGCCCACCAAGACCGCGCTCACCCTCCCCGCGACGGGCACGTCCGTCCGCGAGGTCGACTGCATCGGCCGCGAGCGCACGATCCCCGTACGCGACGGCCGGGTGCGGCTGACCCTGGACGGCGCCGCCCGCGTCTACTACGGATTGAGCCAATGAGACAAGAAACCATAAAGCGTGACATAACCGTCGTGGGCGGTGGGCTGGCCGGGGTGAGCGCCGCCATCGCGGCCGCCCGGCTGGGCCGCACCGTGGCGCTCGTCAACAACCGGCCGGTGCTCGGCGGCAACTCCAGCAGCGAGGTACGGGTCTGGGTGTGCGGGGCCACCGGCCACGGCAGGAACCACCACGCCCGCGAGGGCGGCATCATGGGCGAGCTCTTCGTCGAGAACCAGTACCGCAACCCGCACGGCAACCCCTACTTCTGGGACACCACCGTGCTGGACGCCGTCCGCGCCGAACCGAACATCTCCCTGTACCTCAACACCGACGTGCGCCTGGTGGACGCCGGCGAGAGCGGGATCGCCTCGGTCACGGGCTGGATGATGGGCTCGGAGCGGCTGATCACCTTCGAGTCGCCGATCTTCCTCGACTGCACCGGCGACGGCCTGGTCGGCCACCTGGCGGGCGCCCGCCACCGCATCGGCCGCGAGGGCCGCGCGGAGTACGGCGAACCCTGGGCCCCCGACGAGCCCGACGACATCACCCTGGGCAGCACGCTGCTGTTCTACACCAAGGACGCGGGCGAGCCCGTCCGCTACGTCCCGCCGAGCTTCGCCAAGGACATCACCACCACCTCGATCCCCGAGCGGCGCATCATCAAGGCCGGCGACAACGGCTGCGCCTACTGGTGGATCGAGTTCGGCGGCGAACTCGACACCGTGCACGACAACGACCGCATCCGTGACGAGCTCTGGTCGGTGATCCACGGCATCTGGGACCACATCAAGAACTCCGGCAGGTTCGACGCCGACACCATGACGCTCGAATGGGTCGGCGCCCTGCCCGGCAAGCGGGAGTACCGGCGCTTCCTCGGCGACTACGTGCTCACGCAGCACGACGTGCTCGGCCAGACGCCGTTCGAGGACCGGGTCGCCTTCGGCGGCTGGTCGATCGACCTGCACCCGCCCCAGGGCATGTACGCCACCGAGGCCGGCGCCAGGCAGCGCTACGCCGACGGCGTCTACCACATCCCCTACCGGTCGCTCTACTCCGTCAACGTGCCCAACCTGCTCATGGCGGGACGCAACATCTCGGCCTCCCACGTGGCGTTCGGCTCGACCCGCGTGATGGCCACCTGCGCGACCATCGGCCAGGCCGCGGGGACGGCCGCCGCGCTGTGCGTCGCGCACGGCAGCCGCCCGCGTGACCTGCCGGTCGCCGACCTCCAGCGGACTCTGCTGCGCGAGGACGCCTCGCTCGTCGGCCTGCCGCTCGACGACCCCGGCGACCTGGCCCGCACGGCGACCGCGTCGGCCACCGGCACGCTGTCGCGCCTCGTCGTGGACGCCCCCGACGACCTGTGGCGGCTCGCGGCGGACGCCGGGATCGTCCTGCCCGCCGCCCCCGCGCTCGACGGCGTGCGCCTCCTGGTGGACGCCGCGGCGGACACGACGCTCTCGGTCGAGCTGCACGACCCCGTGCTCGGCCAGAACTACGTGCCGCGCGAGCTGGTCGGCACGAGCGAGGTCACGGTGCCCGCCGGTGCCAAGCAGTGGATCGACCTCGCTGTCGGCTGGCGGCCGGAGACAGCGCGCAACGCGTTCCTGGTGCTCAGGGCCAACCCGCTGATCTCGGTGCACGTCTCCTCCCGGCCCACGCCGGGGGTGCTGTGCTTCACCCGCGTGCC
This sequence comes from Nonomuraea sp. MG754425, assembly GCF_021699195.1. GTDB lineage: Bacteria > Actinomycetota > Actinomycetes > Streptosporangiales > Streptosporangiaceae > Nonomuraea. Next base: position 7,212 of record NZ_SSXE01000104.1, read on the forward strand.
GCTGCGCCCCCAGGACGAGTCGCCGCAGCCGCTGCGGGAGTGGACCGACGCCGGGCTGCTGCGCCGTACGTTCTGCCTGGAGACGGGGGAGACGGCCGCCTTCGCGCCGGCCAAGGTGCTCGACGGCTACCAGCGCCCGTACGCGGGCCCGCACATGTGGGTCTCCGACACGCTGCCGGCCGCGCTCGAACTGGCGTGGGCCGAGCCGGTGACGATCTCCCGGGTCGAGGTCATCGCCGACGACGACGTCAACGAGGACCTGATCAACCTGCACCACCACCGCACGCCGTTCGAGCTGCTGCCCACCCTGGTCCGCGACTACCGGGTGGAGATACGCACGGGAGGCGTCTGGCACGCCGTGGCCGGGACGCGGGAGAACCGGCGACGCCGCATCGTGCACGTCCTCGACGAGCCGGTGCGCGCCGACGCGCTGCGCATCGCGGTGGAGACCACCAACGGCGCGCCGTCGGCGCACCTGATCGCGGTACGCGCCTACGCCTCCGGGCTTGCGGCGGGGACCCCGGAAGACACCGTGGGCCCGACGTGAACGGCGTGGACAGCGTCGGGATGAGCGTGCGGCGGGTGCTGGTGACCGGGGCCGCCGGGCGCGTCGGGCGGGCCGTCCTCGACCTGCTGGCCGCCGAGGGGATCGAGGCCACCGCCCTCGTCCTCGACGACCCCGGCGACCTGCCCGCCCGCCGGGTGGTCGCGGGCGACGCGGCCGAGCCAGGCACCGTCCGGACGGCGCTGGAGGGCGTGGACGCCGTCATCCACCTCGCCGCCATCCCGACCCCCGAGCGCGACCCGGCCGAGCGGGTGTTCGCGGTCAACACCCAGGCCACGTTCACCGTGCTGGAGCAGGCGGGTCTCGCCGGGGTCCGGCGGGCGTGCGTGGCCGGTTCCCAGGCCGCCAACGGCCTGGCGTTCGCCGCCAGGGACCTGCATCCGGCCTACGTCCCGATCGACGAGCGGTCGCCGTCCCAGGCGGAGGACCCCTACGCGCTGTCCAAGCTGGTGGACGAGCTGACCGCGGCGACCATGGCGCGCAGGCACGGCATGGGCGTCGTCGCGCTGCGCCTGCCGTACGTCGGCGGCTTCGACGAGCGGCTGCGCGACTTCGCCGCCCGGTGCGCCGCCGACCCCGGGCTGCACGCGCGCGGCCTGTGGGCGTACCTGGAGACCCGCGACGCGGCACGGGCCTGCGTGCTGGCACTCGACGTGCCCGGGACCGGCGCGCGCACGGTGCTGGTCGCCGCCCCCGAGACGCTGGTCCCGCAGCCGACCGAGGAACTGATGCGCCGCTACCACCCGCGGGCGGAGCTGCGCTCGCCGCTGCCCGGCCGTACGGTGCCCGTCGACCTCGCACCGGCGCGGGAGGTGCTGGGCTTCACGGCACGCTTCACACTCTGAGCGCCGGTCAGCCCCGTCCGGCTTCGCGGTGACCAGGTCGAGGCGCTTGACCCTCACGTGGCGTCAGGCGGCATAGTCGGTGCCGTGGAGGATCACTGGACCGTCGGGCACGTGGCCGAGCTGGCCGGCGTGAGCGTCCGCACGCTGCATCACTACGACGAGATCGGGCTCGCCCGGCCGTCGGCCCGGACCGCGACCGGCTACCGCGCCTATTCGGCGGCTGACGTGGAGCGGCTGCGGGAGGTGCTGGCCTACCGGCGGCTGGGCTTCGGGCTGCGGGAGATCGCCGAACTGGTCGGCGACCCGGCCACCGACGCGGTCGCGCACCTGCGCCGGCTGCGCGGCCTGCACCTGGAGCGGCGTGATCGCGCCGAGGCCATGGTGGCGGCCATCGACAGGGAACTCGAGACACGGGCGAAGGGGCTGCGGGTGACACCGGAGAAGCAGTTGGCGATGCTCGGCGCACGGCTGTACGACGCGATCGGCGGCGCGTACCCCGCGACCCGGCGTACCGACCCGCGGATCGCCGCGCAGATCTGGGCCGCGCTCGGGGACGCGCGCACGGTGCTGAACGTCGGGGCCGGCACCGGCTCCTACGAGCCCGCCGATCGCGAGGTGACCGCGGTGGAGCCGTCGGCGGTGATGCGGGGGCAGCGGCCCGCCGGCTCGGCGCCGTGCGTGGCCGCCGCCGCGGAGAGCCTGCCCTTCGCGGACCGCTCCTTCGACGTCGCGATGGCCGTCTCCACCGTGCACCACTGGGCGGACCCGATGGCGGGGCTGCGCGAGCTGCGGCGGGTGGCCCACCGTGTGGTGGTGCTCACGTTCGACACCGACGAGCCCGGATGGCACGACCGGTTCTGGCTCACCCGCGACTACCTGCCCGAGTTCGCCGCCGTCCTCGACGGGTTTCCCTCGCTCGCCGGGATGGCCGACGCCATCGACGCCCGCGCCGAGCCGGTGCCCGTCCCGTGGGACTGCGCCGACGGCCTGTTCGAGGCGTACTGGCGCCGACCGGCGGCCTATCTGGAGGAGCCCGTGCGCCGCGCGATGTCGGTGTGGACGAGGGTCGGGCCGCAGGCCGAGCAGCGGGCGGTGCGCGCCCTCGGCGACGACCTCGGCTCCGGCCGCTGGGCCGAACGCAACGGCGATCTCGCCGGCCTCGACGCGGCGGATCTCGGCCTGCGCCTGCTCGTCGCCTGAACCCCGCCGCGGCCGGTGAGCAGCGTTCGTCACAGTTGCGGCAGGCAACGGGTCCGGCCGGTGGCCACGACGTTCTGGCCGACCATGTCGAGCCGCGCGCGGGCCTGCACACAGCCCATGCCGGTGAGCAGCAGGTTGCCGTAGGTCTGGTCGATGTAGCCCATCTTCCAGGAGTTCGCGGTGTTGTTGGCGGGCCGCAGTCCTTCGACGGTGAGCACGCCCACCGTGGTGTCGCCGGGGTCGGGGTTGAGGCCGGGCGTGGGGTCGAACCGCGGCCAGGCCCCGGCGCAGCGGGGCGAATAGGCCAGGCTGATCACGCCGACCTTCGTCCCGGCGGGCAGCCGCCTGCCGCGTAATCGTGCCTCCTGCTCCAGGAGGACGGGTGCGGAGTCCAGGGTGATCTTGTCGGTTCCGCAGCCGGCGATCTTCGGGTCGGTGCCGTCCAGAACCTGCGCGACCGACGGCGCGGGCGAGGGAGCGGCCGGCCCGCCGGCCGGTTCGCCGGCCGGCCAGGGCAGTCCCTGGGCGAGGACGAACCCGCCGACCCCGGCCAGCACGGCGGCCACCAGCCACAGCCGTCGCTCCTGCCGCCGGCGGCGGTGAGTGACGTCGGGAGTCTGCGGCAGCAACGCGAAGCCACCGGCGAGATGCCAGCTCCGCGTGTCCTCCGAGGCGATGACCTCGCCGTCGGTGAGGGCCGGCGTCTGCCCCGTCACGACGGGCAGCACGATCTTCACCGGGACCAGGTCCACCCCGGCCGCCCGGACGTCGTCTGGCCGCGCGGTGTGGGACGCGACCTCGGCGAGCGCCTGGAGCCAGTGCTCGCGCCAGTACGGCCAGTCCCCACCGCAGACCTGAACGAAGTTACGCAGCACGTGCTCGGTGGGCAGTTGGTGACCGGCCACCGCTGCCGCGAGCGCGCTCTTGGAGATCTCGCATCGCCGGGCCATTTTCCAGAAGGGCAGTTCCCCGGCCCGGGCCCGCAAGGCGCGCAGGTCACAGGCGAACCGCTCGACCGGGCCGCCGGCGGGATCCAGGGTCCGCATGCGCCGTCCCACGCTGCCGTCCGCCTCCTCAGGCCGGTGATCCTGCTGGAGATACTGGACAACACGCTGCCAGGAGTTGTCCAGATCCCTCTGACGTGGACGAATGCGCCTTCAAGCAGGTCACTGCGGCCGAGGCCCGGCCCGACCGCCGGGGCGGCGCGACGACCCCGACGACAGCCACGCCGCCCTTCCGGATGATCCGGGGCGGCGGGTAACGTGCTTCACCGCGCATCGCTCGTGGACTGTCCGGGCGCTTCCGCGGAACCCGCCCCGCCGTCAGGGCCGGATCGAAGCCGGTGGATCTCGGCGGCGGTGCTGCGCCTGGCCGTTCCCAGGAAACGCAGGACGGCGCTGAGCTCTTCGTCGTCGAACGCGCCGAGGTCGTCCCTGGTACGGGCGATCAATCCCGCGTAGGCGGCGGTGACCCGGTCAAGGCCGTCCTGCGTGGGTTCGACGAGGACCCGCCTGCGGTCGCCGGGATCGGCCACCCGCCGGACGCAGCCCGCGGCGACGAGCCGGTCGATCATCCGTGAAGCCGATCCGGTGGTGAGGTTCACGTGCTTGGCCAGCACGCCCGGCGTCTGGGGGCCGTGACGGCCCAGCACGTGCAGGCACTGCACGTCGGTGTCGGTGACTCCCAACCGGTCGGCGACGATGTTGTTGAGCTGCACGACCAGGATCGCCCAACCGGGCACCGCGTCGCCGATGATTGCGGCGAGCAGCGCTTCCCTGTCCTGGTCCGGCTTCGTCATGTGAGATCCACTCCATCCGATGTTGCTGCGTCGCGCAGCAATCATGCTAAGTTGACTGCGTGACGCAGCAACTGTGCGGCGCAGTCATCTTATCTCATCGCCCTCCGGCCAAGGAGCACAGTTCGGCATGACCACATCCACCCGCCCTCGGAGCGGCGCCGCGGCGGCTCCCGCCCTCCTGCACGGGCGCACGGCGTTCGTCGTACTCTCCGTGATCCTCATCGCGGACTTCATGGAACTCCTCGACGCCACGATCGTCAGCGTGGCGGCCCCCGCGATCGCCGCGGACCTGGACGCCGGCGAGTCCGCACTGCAGTGGATGATGGCCGGGTACACGCTGGCCGCCGGAGCCGGCCTGATCACCGGTGGACGCGTCGGCGACCAGTTCGGCCGCCGCCGCGTGTTCCTCCTCGGGCTGGCCGCGTTCATGCTGGCCTCCGCCGGCTGCGGGCTGGCGCCGAACGCCGGAGTGCTCATCGGCACGCGCATCGCGCAGGGCCTGGCCGCCGGACTGATGATCCCGCAGGTGTTCGGCATCATCCGCGCGTCGTTCGAGCCCGGCGCCCGCGCGAAGGCCCTCGGCGCGTACGGGGCCGTGCTCGGCGTGGCCTCGGTGGCCGGGCCGCTGCTCGGCGGGGTCCTGGTCGAGGCCGACCTGTTCGGCCTGGGCTGGCGGGCGATCTTCTGGGTGAACGTGCCGATCGCGATCATCGGGCTGATCGTGGGCGCTCGCCGCATGCCCGAATCGCGCCTGCCGGGCGGCGCCCGGCTGGACCTGCCGGGCGCGGCGCTCGCCTCCGCCGCCGTGCTGCTCCTGCTCCTGCCGCTCCTGCAGGGACGCGACTGGGGCTGGCCCCTGTGGAGCCTCATCGTCCTGGCACTCTCGGCGCCGGCGGTGGCCCTGTTCCTGATCAGGGAGCGGCGGCTGGCCGCACGCGGTGGGCAGCCGATCCTCGACCCGGCCCTCCTGCGGGTGCGGGCCTTCGCCGCCGGCCTGTCCGCCTCCCTGCTGTTCTTCGGAGCTCTCGGCTCCTTCTTCCTCCTGCTGTCGCTCTACCTCCAACTGGGCACCGGACGGACCGCGCTGGAAACCGGTCTGGTGATCCTGCCCTACGCCATCGGCTCGATCATCACCTCCGGGATCGGTGTCCGGTTCGCCCGCCGTGCCCTCCTGGTGTCGGGTGCGCTGGTCCTGGCCGCGTCCCAGATCGTCCTGCTCCTCGTCGTCGGTGGCGGCGCCGAACCCACGTACTGGGCGCTCGCCGCGCCGCTGTTCGCGGGCGGACTGGGGCTGGGGCTCACCGCCCCGTCCCTGGTCAACGTCGTGCTGGCCGGGGTGCCCGCCAGGGACGCCGGCGCCGCCGGCGGGGTGCTCACCACCGTCGGCCAGGTCGGGAACGCGTTCGGGGTCGCCGTGCTCGGGACGGTGTTCTTCACCCGGCTGACAGGCCGCTCCGCCGACGGGGCCACCGTCCTCGTCGCCTACGGCGAGGCATTCGTCGCGATCCTGCCCTGGCAGGTCGCCTGCTACCTGGCCGCGGCCGCGCTCATGTTCCTGCTGCCCAGGCGCGCCGGCGCCGCCCACCCGTGACGGCGCAGGCGCATCGGCGCCGCCCACCCGTGACGGCCGGCACACCGCGGGGCGCGCCACCGCCTGCCGGATGTCCGCACGTCCTCACCACCCCGATCCGAACACCTTCCCGGGAGATCTGATGACCGACGCACCTCATGTCACCATCGACCCGTTCGCCGGCGGCGTTCGCAGAGTCGGCGAACCCCATCCCGCTCGTGCCGTGCTGCGGGCCGCGGGTCCCATCGTCCGAGCCGACGCCCCGGCCGGGGGGCCGGTGTGGATCATCACCGACGACGTGCTCGCCCGGGAGGTCTTCGTCCACCCGCACATCGTGAAGGACCCGGCCTGGGCGCCGGCGGGCTGGGACCCGCGGACGGCAGGTCTCGAACCGACCGCCGCCACGCAGCCGTCGCTCACCACCTGCGACGGCCCGGCACACGAGACACTGCGCCGGGCGCACGCCCCGCTCTTCACGGCCCGGCGGATGAGCGAGTACGCCGACCGCGCCACGGTGCTCGCCCGCGAGTTGCTCGCCGGGCTCGGGGACACCGCCGAAACGGTGGATCTGATGGCCGACTTCACCACCCGGTTCCCGCTCACCGTGGTCTGCGACGTGCTCGGCGTCCCGCTCGATCGGATCGATCAGGCCATCGCGGCCTGCCGGGGCATGTACAGCGCCGACCCCGAAGAGGTGGGAGCGGCGATGGCCGCCTTCGGGGAACTGGCCGCCGCCGCGCTGGGCGACGGCCAGGACGGCCTCGCCGTCGAACTGCGCGATCGGGTCCCGGCCGAGCTCACCGAGGCACAGTTGCACTACCTGCTCTTCACGCTGATCTACGCCGGACAGCTCACCACCGACCCGTCACTGGGATTCCTGCTCGCACGCGTCCTCGCCGCCGGGGACACCGCGGCGGAGCCGACCACGACCGAGGAGTTCGTCCGGGAGACACTGCGCCGGCACGCGCCGGCGCCCTTCAGCCTGTGGCGGTTCACCTCCGCTGAGGTCGAGCTCGCCGGAGCCCGCCTCCCCGCCCGCTCGCCGGTGCTCGTCGACATCCAGGGCATCAACACCGGCCCCGGCCGGTCGATCGGGCCGGACCTCACCTTCGGCGCCGGCCCGCACTACTGCACCGGCGCCCGCCTCGCCCAACTCGAGCTGAAGGCGGTCGTGGAGGTCCTGCGGGCCGACTTCCCCAAGGCGCGCCTCGCGGTGCCCCTCGCCGACCTTCAGCAGAGCGACCTCGGCGGCATCCAGGGCAGCCGCCTGACCGCCCTGCCGGTGAAACTACGAGGCTGACGGCCTGCCGGCGTCCGGCGCCGGCCGATCTCGGGTGCCCGTGATCGCATCACGACGTCGCCCGGCCGCGCACCAGAGGGCAGGGTCAGAGCGCGTGCCCGCCGGCGACCTGCAGCACCTGACCGGTGACCCAGCGGGCCTGGTGGGAGGCCAGAAACAGCACCGCGTCGGCGATGTCGTCCGGCTCTCCGACCCTGCCCATCGGCACGATCGCCGTCGCCCGGGCGAGGACCTCCTCGTCCATCCAGCCGGTCTGGACGGGCCCGGGAGCGACGGCGTTCACCCGGATGCCGCGCGCCGCCAGGTCCAGCGCGGCCGATCGGGTGAGCGCCTCGAGCGCGGCCTTCGACGTCCCGTAGCCGGTCTGGCCGGGGAACGCCCGCGCGGCGTCGGTGGTGACGTTGACGACGCACAGCGGGTCGTCGCCGCGCCGCAGGCGGGCCACCTCAGCGGTCAGCAGCGCCGGGGCGATGGCGTTGACCCGGTAGTGCCGTTCCAGCGAGCCGTGGGTCAGCGTGTCGAGGGTGTCCGGCGATTCGCAGTGTGCGGCATTGTTGACCAGGACATTGATCGAGCCGGCGCGGGCCACGACCGCCTCCACGAGCCGCGAGGCGGCCTCCGGCGCGGACAGGTCCGCGCTGACGGCGAAGGATCCGTTGCCGAGTTCGGCGGCGAGCTTGTCGGCCGCGCCGGCGGCGGGGGTGAGGTGGGCCCATTCGGCCCGCGCGGGTGCGGGGACGTCCTGCGCCAGGTAGTGGATCGCCACGCGCGCGCCTTGGGCGGCGAACGCGCGGCTGATGGCCGCACCGATGTTCCCGGCCCCGCCGGTGACCAGAACATTGCGGTGGGCAAGGCGGGTATCGATCATGGTCTCTCCTTCTGGCCGGCACGTGCACCGCCGCCACCTCGACCCGTGGGAAAAGGATTGGACGGGCTGACGTCCGAGCTTGTAGCTTGCCGTTGATCGTGACACCGCCCGAGGAGGTGAGACCCATGAACGCTGTATCGATGTGGGTGCTCCCCCTTTTCGTCATGGTCGGGCGATCGACGTAGGTGTCGCCGGGAGCGCCTCGCCACCCAGGCACTCCCGAAAGGCAACACCTATGCATTCTCCGCAGCTCCCCGCCGAGTCGTCGTCGGACGGCAGGGCCGAGCGCGTTCCCTCCATGTTCGACGTGATCATTGCCGGGTGCGGGCCGACCGGTGCGCTGCTGGCCGCCGAACTGCGGCTGCACGACGTGCGGGTACTCGTCCTGGAGAAGGAGACCGAGCCCAAGTCGTACGTCCGCATCGTCGGTCTGCACATCCGCAGTCTCGAACTGATGGAGACGCGCGGGCTGCTGGATCGTTTTCTCGCGCACGGAAGACGGCGTCCGGCCGGCGGTTTCTTCGCCGCCATCAACAAACCCGCGCCCGAGGGCCTGGACTCCGCGCACGCCTACCTGCTGGGCATCCCGCAGCCGGTCGTCGAACGTCTGCTGGAGGAGCATGCGATCGAGCTGGGCGCGCAGGTCCGGCGCGGTTGCGCGGTCACCGGCCTCCAGCAGGACGACGAGGGCGTGACCGTCGAGCTGGCCGACGGGGAACACCTGCGTTCGCGCTATCTCGTCGGCTGCGACGGCGGGCACAGCACGGTGCGCAAACTGCTCGGCGTCGGCTTCCCCGGCGAGCCCTCGCGGACCGACACGCTGATGGGCGAGATGGAGGTGGGGGTGCCGCCGGAGGAGATCGCCGCCAAGGTGGCCGAGATCGGCGCGATCCATCGGCGGTTCTGGCTCCGGCCCTTCGGGGGAGGGGTCTACAGCGTCGTGGTGCCCGTCGCGGGAGCCGCCGACCGCGCGAGACCGCCGACCCTCGACGATTTCCGGCAGCAGTTGCGTACCGTCGCCGGAACCGATTTCGGCGTGCACTCCCCGCGCTGGTTGTCCCGGTTCGGCGATGCCACCCGGCTGGCCGAACGGTACCGGGCCGGGCGGGTGCTGCTGGCCGGCGACGCGGCCCACATCCATCCGCCCATCGGCGGACAGGGCCTCAATCTGGGCCTCCAGGACGCGGTCAACCTCGGCTGGAAACTGGCCGCGCAGATCCGCGGCTGGGCGCCGGACACCCTGCTGGACACCTACCAGGCCGAACGCCGTCCGGTCGCCGAGGACGTGCTGGACAACACCCGCGCCCAGCTCGAACTGCTGTCCGACGAACCGGGCCCGCAGGCCGTGCGCCGGCTGCTCACCGAACTGATGGACTTCGACGAGGTGAACCGCCGGCTCATCGAGAAGATCACCGCGATCGGCATCCGCTACGACTTCGGCGAGGGCCCCGACCTGCTCGGCCGCCGCCTGCGCGACATCGAGGTCAGACAGGGCCGCCTCTACGGTCTGCTGCATCGCGGCCGCGGCCTGCTGCTGGATCGCACCGGACGCCTGACCGCGGGCGGCTGGTCGGACCGGGTCGACCACCTCGCGGATCCCGCCGCGGCACTCGACGCTCCGTGCGTCCTGCTGCGTCCTGACGGCCATGTCGCCTGGATCGGCGACGACCAGCGGGACCTGGACGCCCACCTGTCCCGCTGGTTCGGCACGCCGGCCGGCTGATGACCGGGCCGCCGGGAAGGGGCCGGACGCCGGGCGGCACACGGACACCCTGAGGCGGCGCACCGGCCCGTGACCCCGGGCGGAGCCGGTCACGGAGGGCGGCGCCGGGCCGTCAGTCGCCGAGCAGTTCGAGCACGGCGCTGACGGCCGGGGTCACGGTGCGGAACAGCGCATGGGTGGTCCGGGTGATCTCGATCGTGGAGACCGGACGGAGCACCACGCCGTCGGGGACGCCGACCACCGTGGCGACCAGTTCGGGGACCAGGGCGGCGCCCAGACCCGCACGGACCATGCGCAGAACGAGCGCGTAGTCGTCGGCCGTGTGGATGACGTTCGGCTGGAAGCCCGCCAGGGCGCAGGCGCGGTTGAGCATCTCGTGGTCGGTGGTGCCCCGGGAGCCCGCGATCCAGGACTCCTCGCGCAGCCTGCGCAGGTCCACCTCGCCGGTCGCGGCCGGGTGGCCGACGGGAAAGGCGATCATGATGGGCTCGGCGGCCAGGGAGCGCCGGGTGACTCCGGGCGGCGGCTCCTCGGGGATCAGGCTGTAGGTGAAGGTGATCGCGAGGTCGCAGCCGCCGTCACGGAGCGCCTCGACCGCCTCCCGGGGTTCGAGTTCGTACACGATCACGTGGAGGCCGGGATGGCGGGTCCTGGCGGCGGCCGTCGCGGGCAGCAGGCGGTGGACCGCGGCCGTGGCGAAACAGGCCACCCGCACGGGTCCTCTGGGGGTCGAGGCCGAGCGGAGGTCCTCTTCCGCGGCGTCCATCGCGTTCAGGACGATGTGCGCGTGCCGGACGAGCCGCCGCCCCTCGGCCGTCAGGCGGACGCGGCGCCCGGCACGCTCGAACAACGCCACCCTGGCCTCGCGTTCCAAGGTGGCGAGCTGCTGCGAGACGGCGGACGAGGTCATGCCGCAGACCTCGCCCACGGCGGTCATCGTGCCGTGCTCGGCGAACTCGCGCAGGAGGCGCAGCCGAGTGGGATCCAGCATCAAGAAGTCCTTATAGATCAGCACAGGATTACTAAGTGGACGTTGCTGATTGGACCACGCGACACTGACGTCCGGCCACCAGAAATCCATGCCAGGAGGGCGAGATGCTGACTGTAGTCGAGGTTCCGCAGTGGCAGGGTTCACTGTCACCCACCGCACCCAGGCTGGTCGAAGGCGCCGCCCGGCTGGCCGCGATGGTTCCCGACGCCCGGCACGTACGGGTGGACACCGGCGCCGGCCTGGCCGAGACCGCCGACCGGGTCCGGCGGGCGCTCCCGGAGGACGGCTTCGTCGTCACGGTCGGCGGAGACTGCGGCGTCGAGCTCGAACCGGTCGCGGCGGCGCTGCGCCGGCACGGCGACCGCCTGAACCTCGTGTGGTTCGACGCCCACGGCGACATGAACTCGCCCGCCACCTCCCCGTCGGGCGCCTTCCACGGCATGATCCTCCGGACGCTGCAGGGCGAGGGCCCGCCCGACCTGGTCCCCTCACCGGCGCTGCGCCCGGACCAGATCGCCCTGGCCGGAACGCGTCGCCTGGATCCGGCCGAGGCCGACTACATCGAGCGGGCGGGCATCGGCGGCCTGTCCACCATCGACGAGAACGCGGTTCTCTACATCCACGTGGACCTCGACGTCCTGGACGGCATCACCTCGGTCGGCTACCCGGAGCCGGACGGCCTGTCCGCGACGGCGCTGACCGAGGCGATCGCCGGCCTGGCGGCCCGGCACGAGATCGTCGGCCTGGGCATCACCGAATACGCGCCCTCGGACCCGAAGGACGAGGAACTGCTCAGGAGGCTGGTCCCCGAACTCGTCCGGCTGTGCGGCCCTGCGTCGCGCTGACGACGCGACGTTCCGGGTGGTGGGCGCGCAGCGCGGGTGGACAGGCGACCAGGCGTCAGTTCCTGGGCCAGACGGTTGTCCAGGCGGCGAACGGCCGGTCCTGGGGGCACGCCCTCTTGGACAGCTCGCGCACGCCCACGAACGCCCCGTAGTAGCGGACCTCGGTTGCCGGGTCGTCGATGTCCGACCTGCAGTCGACCACCACCCGCTGGGTTCCCGTTCCCGTCATGCACCGCCCCCAGGCCAAGTCCACGGCACCGTCCGTGATCCCATGGCTGCAGTCGCCCGGTACGGCCTGAGCGGGCGTGGCGCTCAGGCCCAGCGCCAGCACGCCCGAGCAGACCGCGACGACGGCCGAGAGTTTCCGCATGTCATTCCTTCCGTGGACGATCTTGCGGAACCAATGTCGCAGCCGGCGGTATGACGCGGGTATGACGGCCCGGCCGCGTCCAGGCCGTCAGGAGCGCGGGCCGGCCTCGCCGCGCTGGAAGGTGGCGTACAACCACCACAGCGACGGCACCAGCAGCAGCGCGCCCACGGCCAGCGCGCCCAGGGTCGCGGCCAGCACGGAATCGGTGGCCGCCGCCCGGTCCAGGGTGACTCCCGGCAGCAGCACCGGGTACTGCGCGACGCCCCACCCCCACAGCAGCCCGGCCACCGCCAGCGCGGCGGTGACGCGTACGGCGAGGTAGGCGCGGCGCCACAGCAGGACCAGCGAGGCCAGCCCGGCCGCCACGGACAGGACCAGCAGCGGCAGGGCCCGGCCGGAGGTCAGCTCGGTGAACAGGACGGGCGCGTCCAGGCGCAGGACGATCAGGCCGGCGGCCGACAGCAGCCCGACGACGATTCCGCAGCCCAGGGCCCGCCGGCGGAAGCCGTCGACCAGGTCGGACGCGCCGCCGCGGTGCGCGTCGCGGGTCAGGTAGACGGCGGCCAGGTAGGCGGCGCTGGTCACGGCCAGCGCGCCGGCGAGCAGCGAGGTGGGGTTGAGCCAGCTTCCCACCAGGTCACCTTCGGCGATGCCCGGCGGCACCCGGCCGGAGGCGAGGCCGCCGGCCACCGTCCCGAGGAAGAACGGGGTCGCCACGGACGAGAAGGCGAAGGCGGCGCCGAACAGCCGGCGTTGCCACAGCTCCGTGGAGACCTTACGGAAGGCGAAGGCCGCGCCCCGGCCGATGATGCCCAGCGCGGCCAGGGTGAGCGGGATGTACATGGTGGAGGCCACGGCGGCGAACACCGACGGGATGCCGGTCCACATCAGCACGATGACGAAGATCAGCCAGACGTGGTCGGCCTCCCAGATGGGCCCGATCGAGTGCTCCACGAGCGCCCGCTGCCGCCTGCCCGCCTCGGCGCCGCCGGCGACCAGGTCCCAGACGCCGCCGCCGAAGTCGGCCCCGCCGAACAGCACGTACGCGGTCAGGCCCAGCCACAGCACGGCGAGCATGATCTCCGCGAGCGGCACGGTCACACCACCCGGTAGCCGGTCACGTCGCGTTCCTGGGGCGCGACGGGCACGGGTTCGTCGCGGGCCAGCCGGCGCAGCACGTACACGGTGGCCGCGGTCAGCACCGCGTACACGACGCTGACCAGGACGAACCCCCACACCAGCCCGGGTGCCGGGTTGACCGCGTCGGCGGTGCGCTGCACGCCGTAGACGATCCACGGCTGCCGTCCGACCTCGGTGACGACCCAGCCGGCCTCCAGCGCGAGCACCGCGGCCAGGCCCGACAGCGCGGACGCGCGCAGGAACCAGCGCGAGCGCGGCAGGTCGCGCCGCCGCGCCCAGGCCAGGCCCAGCCAGGCGGCCAGGCCCAGCAGGGCCAGCCCGCAGCCCACCATGATCTGGAACCCCCAGTGGACCACGTTCACCGGCGGCCGGTCGGCGCGCGGCACCTCGTCGAGCCCCATGATCTCGGCGTCCGGGTTCCCGTGCGCCAGCAGGGACAGCCCGTACGGAATCGCCAGGGCGTACCGCAACTCGTCGTCGATCACCACGCCGCCGACGTGCAGCGGGACGGCGCGCCCGGTCTCGAACACCCCCTCCATGGCGGCGAGCTTGACCGGCTGGTTCTCGGCGACGAAGCGGGCGGCCCAGTCGCCCACCCCGATCTGCACCGGGGTGACCACGGCCGCGACGGTCAGCGGCAGCAGCAGCCCCAGCCGGTGGTAGCGGTCGCGCCGCCCGCGCAGCATGGCGACCGCGTACACGCTCGCCATGGCGAACCCGGCGACCATGAACGCGGCCAGGATCATGTGCGTCGTCTGCGGCGGCGTGGCGGGGTTGAACATGGCCGCCCACGGGTTCACGGCCACGACCCGGCCGCCCTCGGCCGCGAACCCGGTCGGGTGCTGCATCCAGGCGTTGGCCGTCACCACGAAGAAGGCGCTGGCCACACCCGCCAGCACGATCGGGACGCCGGTCAGCAGGTGCGCCCGCGGCGGCAGCCGGTCCCAGGCGTACAGGTAGACGCCGAGGAAGATGGCCTCGATGAAGAAGGCGATGCCCTCCAGCGCGAACGGCAGCCCGATGACCTCGCCGTAGACGCCCATCAGCCCCGGCCACAGCAGCCCCATCTCGAACGACAGGATCGTGCCCGACACCGCCCCGACCGCGAACAGCACGCCCATCGCCCGCGCCCAGCGGCGGGCCAGCAGCCGGTAGTGGACATCGCCGGTGCGGTGCCCGCGCCACTCGGCGATCAGCGTGATGGCCGGCATGCCGACCCCCAGGCAGGCCACGATGATGTGCCAGCCGAGCGACAGGGCCATCTGCGTGCGCGCCGCGGCGAGGTCGGCGGGCGCCGCGGCGATCAGCGCCGGCGTGAGCACGGCTCTCGCCCGGCCGGGGGTGTACGGGCCGCGCCGGCGCCCGGTCCGTGAATGGTCACCGAGGTCCCCCCATGCTCTTCGACGCCCACCGTGGTGGAGATTCCGCAGGTCAGCGCGGCAGAACAGGGCTTACCCAGGCCCGTGCGGTTTATCGCCCGCCGGCTCGGCCCGAAGCGATGTCTTTACGCGGCGGGCCTCGCCTCGCGTCATGTCCCGCTCACCAGGTGACCGGGAGTTCGTGCAGGCCGTAGATGACGGCGTCGCTCTTGAACGGCAGGTCCTCGGCCGGTGCGGCGAGCCGCAGGGCGGGGATGCGGCGGAACAGCGTGTCGAAGACGATCCGCAGTTCCATCCGGGCCAGGCTCTGGCCCAGGCACTGGTGCGGCCCGAAGCCGAAGGCGAGGTGGTGGCGGGCCCCGCGCTCGATGTCCAGTTCGGCCGGGTCCGGGAAGGCCGCCGGGTCCCAGTCGGCGGACAGGGTCGAGACGATGACGCCCTCGCCGGCCTTGACGCTCACCCCGCCGGTCTCCACGTCCTCGGTGGCCACCCGGACGGTGACCCCGTCGGCGATGCTGAAGTAGCGCAGCAACTCCTCCACGGCCTCGGGTGTCCGGCCCGGGTCGGCTTTGATCAGGGCCAGTTGCTCCGGACGGGAGAGCAGCCCGACCACGCCGAGCGAGATCATGTTCGCCGTGGTCTCGTGACCGGCGGTCAGCAGCAGGAAGGCCAGGCTCACCAGGCCCGTGTGATCGAGCGCGCCCAGGGTGATCTGCCGGCCGAGGATGTCGTCGCCGGGTTCGGACTCCTTGCGGGTGACCAGGTCGTCGAAGTAGGCGCGCAGTTCGGCGAAGGCCCGCGGGCGGTCTTCGAGCGAGGTCTTGCTCACCATCATGGCGGTGCGGCTCTGGAAGAAGTCGTGGTCGGTGTAGGGGACGCCGAGCAGTTCGCAGATCACCAGGGACGGCACCGGCAGGGACAGCGCCTGGACCAGGTCCACCGGCCGCCGGTCGGCGGCGAGCAGGCCGTCGATGAAGCGGTCGACGATGTCCTGGATGCGCGGGCGCAGCGCGGCCAGTCGTTTCGCGGTGAACTCGCCGACCACCGGGCGGCGGGCCGCGGCGTGTTCGGCGCCGTCCATGCCGAGCATCACCGGCGGCTGGGTGCGCTGCATCAGCAGGGTCGCCGCGTCGAGCGTGTAGAGCGGGTAGCCGTCGTTGCGCCGATCGGAGGAGAAGCGGGAATCGGCCAGGACGGCACGGGCCTGCTCATGCCCCGACACCCACCACGCCTCGCCGCCGCTGGTCAGGCGGACCTTGCTGATCGGGGCCTGCTCGCGCAGCCGGTCGTAGGCGGCGGGCGGGGCGAACGGGCAACCACGCTCGATCGGCAGTTCGAGGCCGGTCAGGTCGCCGGCAACGCTCTTCGTCATGAAAGACCTCCCAGTGATGGATGTGGTGGAGCCGGTTGTGCTGGTGGCGGGCAGGGCCGCCCGGACGTGCGGGTCGGCTCGTCGTCGGTGTTCAGCGCAGGGTGAGCGGGATCTCGGAGGCGATACGGGTCAGCTTCTGCGGGTTGCGGACGTAGTAGAGGCCGGTGATGCGGGCGTCCTCGACCCGGACCGCTATGACGCCGTCGATCTCGCCGTCCAGGCGGAGGAGGAGCGCCGGGTTGCCGTTGACCACGGTGTGCTCGCTGGTGAGCGCGACCCGGGCCTTGCCGAGACCGCTGACGATCATGCGGGCCACCTTGCCGGCGCCGGTGATCGGCTGCTGCGCGGCCAGTTTGACGCCGCCGCCGTCGCTCACCAGGACGACCTGCGGGGCGAGCACGTCGAGCAGGCCCTTCAGGTCCCTGGTCTCCAACGCGCGCTGGAACGACTCCAGGACCACCCGGGCCTGGCTCGGGGAGACCACCTCGCGCGGACGGCGAGACTCGACATGCCGGCGGGCGCGGTGCGCGATCTGCCGGACGGCCGCGGAGCTCTTGCCGACGGCCGCCGCGATCTCCTCGTGACTGACCCCGAAGACCTCGCGCAGCACGAAGACGGCGCGTTCCGTGGGGGAGAGCGTCTCGAGCACGAGCATGAGCGCCATCGACACGCTCTCGGCGAGTTCGACGTCCTCGGCCACGTCCGGCGCGGTGAGCAGCGGCTCGGGCAACCAGGGGCCGACGTAGTCCTCCTTGAGGCGCCGGATCACGCGCAGCCGGTCGAGCGAGCGCCGGGTGGCGATCCGCACCAGGTAGGCGCGCCGGTCGTGCACCTGGTCCAGGTCGACCTTGACCCACCGCAACCAGGTCTCCTGCAACGCGTCCTCGGCGTCGGCCGCCGAGCCGAGCATCTCGTAGGCCACGGTGAACAGCAGGTTGCGGTGCGCGAGGAAAGCCTCGGTCGCCGGGTCCGTCCGGCCGCCACCGGCCGTCGGCCCGGCGGTGACCGTCGTCGCGTTCCTGCGCTCGTTCATACCCGGCTCCTGTCCGCCCTCGGTTCCTGCTCCATGAAGAAGGCGGATGAGCCCCCCGAAATGTGACACGCGTGATCGAAGACACCCGTCGGACGGCCGCACTGTCACAAAGTCCGGGGCGCCGACGCCGCATGGTCGTCAGGACGCCACCCCCCGAACATCGCGATCTCAGAGAACGGAAAGACATCATGAGCAAGGTCTGGTTCGTCACCGGTTCGTCCCGCGGCCTGGGCCGCGACTTCGTCGAGGCCGCCCTGTCGCGCGGTGACAAGGTGGCCGCGACCGCCCGGAGCACTGCGAGCCTCGACGCGCTGGTCGCCGCCCACGGCGCGGCCGTGCTTCCGCTGGAGCTGGACGTGACCGACAAACCCGCCGTCTTCGCGAGCGTACGGCGGGCCAGGGAGCACTTCGGCCGTCTCGACGTCATCGTGAACAACGCCGGCTACGCCCAGGTCGGCGCGATCGAGGAGCTGACCGAGCAGGACCTGCGCGACCAACTGGAGACCAACCTGTTCGGCGCGGTGTGGGTGATCCAGGCCGCGCTGCCCTACCTGCGCGAGCAGGGCGCGGGACACGTCGTCCAGCTCTCCTCGGCGGCCGGGCTCATGGCGATGCCGCTCAGCGGCGCCTACAGCGCCTCCAAGTGGGCCCTGGAAGCCGTGAACGAGTCCCTCGCCCAGGAGGTCGCCGGTTTCGGCGTCAAGGTGACCGTGATCGAGCCCGGCGGCTTCGCCACCAGGGGCGGCCAGAACCCCGATCCCCTCGCCAACGGCCACCTGTCCGACCCCGACCCGATCTACGACGGCCTGCGCCGGCGCATCGCCGCGTTCGCGGGCAAGCAGCTCGCCGGTGACCCGGCCGCCGCGGCCCAGGCCCTCCTCACGATCGTCGACTCCGACGACCCGCCCCTGCGCGTGCTCTTCGGGCAGGGCTTCTACCCGATGCTCCAGCAGGTCTACGCCGACCGGCTCAGGACCTGGGCCGACTGGCAGGACCTCTCGGCCCGGGCGCACGGCACCCTCGATCAGGAAACCCGGTGACCCGGGGCCGAGCCGACCAGCGAACCGACAGGAGTCACCCATGAAGCACCGCATCGTCGTCCTCGGCGCCGGCTACTCCGGGGCCTACGTGGCGGGGAACCTGGCCCGCCGGCTGTCCCCGGAGGACACCGAGATCACCGTGGTCAACGCCGTACCGGACTTCGTCCAGCGCATGCGGCTGCCCCAGGTGGCGGCCGGCCAGGAGATCGAGGCCCCGAAGCTCGCCGACGTCTTCGCGGGCACCGGGATACGGCTGCGCCTGGCCCGCGTCACCGCCGTCGAGCCCGCGCGCCGGGTCGTCGCCGTGACGGACGCCGCCGTGACGGACGCCGCCGTGACGGACGCCGACGTGACGGATGCCGGCGGCGGCGAACTCAGCTACGACACGCTGGTCTACGCGCTCGGCAGCCACGTCGCCGACCACGGCGTCCCCGGCGTGGCCGGGCACGCCTTCGACGTCACCGGCCGGCCCTCGGCCTCACGCCTGCGCGACCACCTGGACAGCCTGGACGAGAGCGGGAACGTGCTGGTCGTCGGCGACGGGCCGACCGGCATCGAGACCGCCACCGAGATCGCCGAATCCCGGCCCGGCCTGTCGGTGACGCTCATCGCCCGCGGCGAACTGGGCGCCCGGCTCTCCGCCGGAGCCCGCGGCCACCTGCGCCGGGCCTGCGACCGGCTGGGCGTCACCGTCCTGGAGCAGACCAGCGTCGCGGCCGTCGAAGCGACGCGGGTGCGGTGCGCCGACGGCACCGTCCTGGCGTCCGACGCGACCGTGTGGACGGCCGGGTTCGCGGTCGCCCCCATCGCCGCCGCCGGCGGGCTGGCGGTCACCGGGACCGGTCAGATCAGCGTCGATCGCACCATGCGGTCGCTCTCGCACCCGGACGTCTACGCCGTCGGCGACAGCGTCCACGCCGTCGGCGACACCGGCCGGCCGCTGCCGATGTCCTGCGCCTCGGCCGGCCACACCGGCCGCCAGGCCATCGAGGCGATCGTGGGACGCCTGACCGGCCGCACGGTCCCGCACACCAAGCTGGTCCACACCTACAACAGCATCAGCCTCGGACGGCAGGACGGGATCCTGCAGACGATCGACGACGAAGGGCGGGCGAAGCCGGCGTACCTGGGCGGCCGCACGTCCGCACGGATCAAGGCCGGCATCCTCAGGACGGCGCTGTGGGCCACCTCGCACCCCACCTACGGCCTGCCCACGCACCGGCACCGCCTGACCACCTCATAGGGTGCGCTCCACGTGAAGTGCCGGCAGCGGGCCGGTTCCACCGGACGAGAACGGGAACCGGCCGACCCCGGCCGGGGTGCTAGGCTGCCGTTCGTTCGGTACGGGATCAGCGTGGCAGGGAGGTGAGGTTCGATGACCGCGGTGCAGACCGCTGCCATGCGCAGCGCCCGGACCAACCTCACGTCCCGGGCCCCGGTCTGACCCACTGCCTCCCTCAGCCCTGAGCCGTCGCGCTCGCCGGGCGGGGTGACGTCCGCGTCTCGTCGGGGCCCCTTCACCGCAAGGGTCTCTCACGTTGCCACACACGCACACCGATCCATCCGGCCTGTCCCGGTACGGGTGGACCGGCGCACTCGACCGAACCTTCACCGAACACGACGCAGCGGGCCTCGTACCGGCCCGGATCGCACGGGCCGATCGCGGCCGGTGCACGGCGATCACCGCGTCGGGCTCGACGCGGGCCACGTACGCCGCGCACCCGTCCGACCCGCTCCGGACGCCCTGCACCGGCGACTGGGCCGCGTTGCGTCCGGACGCCGAGCCGCGCCCGGTGGCCCTGCTGCCGCGGCACCGCGCGATCGTGCGCTCGCCGGCGTCCAGGTCCTCCCACGGGCAGGTGCTCGCCGCCGACGTCGACCCGGTCGTCATCGCCCTGGCCCTGTCCCTGGCCCGGCCCCTGGACGCGGCCGAACTGGCGCGGCTGCGCGCCCTGGCCTGGGAGAGCGGGGCGCGGCCGTTGATCGCCCTGACCAAGGTGGACCCGGCCGACGATCCCGGGGCCGGCCACGCCGAGGCCGCCGCGCCGGCTCCCGGTGCGGACGTCCTGGACACCAGCGCCGCCACCTACAGATTCCGGGACCGCGAACACGGCGCGGACTCCCGGCACACCGGCCAAACCCTGCACCCGCAGAAGGGAACGAACCCGACCATGACCGCTTCCTGGACCACCCGCCCCGAGACCGCCGGCGACGTCGCCGCCATCCGCGACGTCAACCTCGCCGCCTTCCCCAGCCCGCTCGAGGCCGACCTCGTCGAGGCGCTGCGGGCCGACCCGCAGGCGTGGCTGCCCGGCCTGTCCTGGCTGGCCGAGGCCCCCGGCGGGGATCTCATCGGATACGCGCTGCTCACCCGCTGCCACGTCGGCGACTCACCCGCCCTCGCCCTGGGCCCGTGCGCCGTCAGGCCCGGACACCAGCGGCAGGGCGCCGGTTCCGCCGCCATCCGCGCCGCCCTGCGCGCGGCCCGCGAGCAGGGCGAGAACCTGGTGGTCGTGCTCGGCCACGCCGAGTACTACCCGCGCTTCGGCTTCACCCCGGCCTCCGGGTTCGGCATCCGCCCGCCGTTCGACGTCGAGGACAAGTACATGATGGCGCTCGCCCTCGACCCTGAGCGACCGGTCCCGAGCGGCGTCATCCGCTACCCGGCGGCCTTCGGCGTCTGACCTCCCTTCGAACGCCGTACGGCCACGGCTCTGGGCCGGACCTGCGGCTACGCGTCGCGCGCCCGGAACGACAGGCCGCCGCCCACGAGCGCGGCGGCGGCCCAGGCGGCCGGCACGCCCAGGCCGGCCCACGGGCTCAAGGGCAGGGCGGCGAGGTTGGTCGTGCTCTGCACGGCCAGCCCGGCGTTCATCGGGGAGATCTGCCACAGAGTGCGCTGCCAGCCCTCGTCGCCGACCAGGAGGATGAGGGCGGGAAAGAGGTAGAGCAGGCCGAGCACGACCCCGATCGCGGTGGCGGAGTCACGTACGGCGGTGGCGACCCCCAGGCTGAACAGGGCGATCAGCGTCAGATAGAGGACGGAGCCGACGACGGCCCGCGGCATGGGACCGGCGGTGAGCACGAGCGCCTCGGGGGCGAACCCGTTGCCGAGCAGCAGCCGCCGCGTGACCGGCACGGAGGCGAGCACCGCGACGCCGCCCGTGACCAGGGTCAGGCCGGCCAGGACGATCGCCTTGGCGGCCAGGACGCGGATCCGGTCCGGCATGGCCGTCAGCGTGAGAGCGATCATGCCGGTGCCGTACTCGCCGGCGACCATCAGGACGGCCAGGATGGCGACGACCGCCTGACTCACCTGGACGCCGAAGAGACCGATGACGGCGGGGTCGTAGCCGCAGGCTTCGCCGGTGCAGGAGACCAGGGCGGAGGCCGTGACGCTGCCCGCCACGGTCAGCGCCACGATCGTCACCAGCAGCCGGCCGGTGCCGGGCAGGGTGCGGATCTTCGTCCACTCCGCACGCAGGTGATCCGTCACGCGTCCCTCCCGCGGAGCCGGTGGATGGCCAGGCCGAGGGCGAGCACGGTGTAGCCGGCCAGCACGGCCAGGCCGCCCCAGGGCGGCAGCGGGTAGAACCCGGCGATCGGCGTGTAGTGCCATAGCACGTGCGGGTATTCGGGGATGCTCTGGCGGACGGCGAAACCGGCCGCCGGGGTGAGGCGCAGCAGCCACTGCCCGGCGGCTTCCGGCAGCACGGAGGTGGTCGCCAGCATGTGCGGGACCAGTACCACCAGGACGGTGGTGAGGACCGCCGCGACGCTGCGCCGCAGCAGCACGCCGAGAGCGAGGGCGAGCACCGCGGTCAGCGCGAGCACCGCCGCGACACCGGCCACGACCCGCATCTGGGTCAGCACCGGCACCGGCAGGACGGCGTTGCCGTTGGCCCGCAGGATCTGCCCGCCGGCCGTGACCGTGATCGCGATCGCGGGCAGGGCGACGGCGAAGGTGACCAGGCCGAGCGCCACGGCCTTGGCAGTCAGCGCCCGGCCGCGCCGCGGGCCCGCCAGCAGGGTCGTGCGGATCAGGCCGTGACGGTACTCGGCGGTGCCGAACATGACCGCCACCACGATGACCAGGAGCAGGCCCATCAGCACGCCGCTGAGCGGACGTTCGACGGTCATGCCCTCCACCGCCGGTGCGATGTCGCCGACCCCCGTGACGGAGAAGGTCTCGCCGGACCGGGCGGAGCGGCCCGGGTGGTGCACCTGCCCGTTCAGGTACTGGGCGCCGACCTCGTCGTCGCGCCAGCCGCCCGACAGCGTGCCCGCGAGCGCGACCTGGTCGAACTCGCCGGTGGCCTCGGTGAAGCGGGCCGCGGCGATGTGCCCGCCGAGGTCGGCCGGCGTGACGGTCAGGTCGCCGGGGGAGGTCGCGAACAGGCCGGCCTCGACCGTCGCCGGGAGCCCGGACAGGGTCGCGGTGCTGATGCGGGTCCATCGCGTGCCGTCGGCGGACTCGTACCCGGTGAGCGTGTCACCGGAGCGGACCAGGCGCAGCCACCGGGGTGACCGCTCGGAGACGCCGCCGGGCCGGCCGGCCACGTCATGCAGGAAGTCGTGCTGCATGCGCACGCCGTGCTCGCCGGTCATCAGCACCGCCGCGTAGGCGGAACCCTGCGTCATGCTCGCCTTGATCATGACGCCGGCCTTCGCCCACGGCACGACCCCGGCGATCTCGTTCCGCACCCGGGGGACGACGTCCGGCTTGCGGATCCGGCCGGTCATGGACGTGAGACGAGCGGTGATGCTCCCGTCGCCGGTCAGCCGCCGGTGCACGAAGAAGAACTTGTCGTCCACCTGTTCGCCGTCCGGTCCCACGGCGGGCGGCGGGCAGTCGGCGGGGCGGCCGTCACGGTCGCACGAGGCATGGTCGCCGGACGCCGACAGCAGCCCGAGCGACACCGTGACCAGCGCCGCGGCCGTCAGGGCGACCACCCAGCCGCGTACGGTCCTGAACTTGGTCCACTCGGCGTGGAGCAGCCGCAACGAGTCGTTCACCGGTACTCGACCGCCTCGCTGGTGAGAGCCAGATAAGCCTCCTCCAGCGTCGCCCGGTGGGCGGCGACCTCGGAGAACGGCACCGCGTCCGCGGTGAGCACGGCGACGATGCGCTCGGCCGGCAGGCCCGAGACCACCAGCGTGCCGGCGTCGGCGACGGTGACGGTGGCACCGGCGCGCCCCAGGGCCGACACCGCCGCCGGAGACGCCGTCGTACGCACGGTGCAGCGACCGCCGGACGCGGCCGCGATGAGGTCGGTCACGCTGGTGTCGGCGATGACCCGGCCGTTGCCCACCACCACCAGGTGATCGGCGCTGTCCTCGAGTTCGCTCATCAGATGGCTGGACACCAGCAACGCCCGTCCTTCACCCGCCAGCGACCGGAGCAGGCCGCGCATCCACACGATGCCCTGCGGATCCAGGCCGTTGGCCGGCTCGTCCAGCATGAGCACCGGCGGGTCGCCGAGCAGGGCGGCCGCGATGCCGAGCCGCTGCCGCATCCCGAGCGAGAACCCGCCCGCCCTGCGCCTGGCCGCCGACCGCAGCCCCACCTGGTCGAGCACCTCGTCGACGCGCCTGCCGTCCAGACCCTGCGAGTGGGCCAGCCACAGCAGGTGGTTGCGCGCGGTCCGGCCGGGCTGCAGCGCCGCCGCGTCCAGCAGCGCCCCGACGTGGGTGAGCGGCCGGCGAAGAGTCCGGTACGGCACACCGCCGACGAGCGCGCTGCCCTCGTCGGGCGCGTCCAGGCCGAGGATCACCCGCATCGTGGTGCTCTTTCCGGCGCCGTTGGGCCCGACGAATCCGGTGACCTCCCCGGGCTCCACGGTGAACGACATGCCGTCCAGCGCCACGGTCCGGCCGAACCGCTTGCGCAGCCCCTTGACCTCAATGGTTGATCGCATGCGACCGGTTGTACGCAAACGCCGCTAACACCGGCCGAACGGGTGCCGTCATGTCGCTGTTAGGTGCGAAGGAGCATCATGAACGCATGAGAAAGCGGCGGCTGGGGGCGCGTACCGTACGGGTGCGGTTCACGATGTTGTACGGTGCCATGTTCCTGCTGTCCGGCGTCGGGCTGCTGGTCATCACCAACCTCGTGGGGCTCGGAGGGACACTGGTCAGCCAGTCCCCGCCGGGCGCGACGGCGCCGGCCGCCACCGCCGAGCAGGTCGCGCTGCTCCAGGCCCAGCTCGCGGAGCTGCACACGGTTCAGGCGCGTCAGTTCCTGATCGGCTCGGCCGTGGCCCTGGTGGTCATGGGGGCGGTGTCGGTCGTGCTGGGCCGGAGCATCGCGGGCCTGGTGCTGCGCCCGCTGCGGACGCTCACCACGACCACCCGCCGGATCTCCGCCGACAACCTGCACGAGCGGCTGGCCGCGCAGGGCCCCGCCGACGAGGTCAAGGATCTCGCCGACACCATCGACGACCTGCTGGAACGGCTGGAGACGTCGTTCGCCGCGCAGCGCAGGTTCGTGGCCGACGCCTCCCACGAGCTGCGCACGCCGCTGGCCACCATGCGCGCCTCCCTGGACGTGGCGCTGGCCAAGCCCGAGCCCGTGCCGGCGCAGACGGCCGCGCTGGCCGTACGGCTGCGTACCGAACTCGACGAGGTCGACCGGCTCCTCGAAGGACTTCTGCTGCTCGCCCGCGCCCAGCACGGCGCGCTCGCCGACCGCACGACGCTCTCGCTCGGCCGCCTGGCCGGCACCGCCCTGGAGGCCAGGTCCGCCGAGATCACCGCCAAGCACCTCACCGTCCGCTCCACGGACGCCGCCGCCTGGACGGCGGGAAACAGCACCCTGCTCACCCGGATGATCGGCAACATCGTCGACAACGCCGTCACCCACAACCACCCGGGCGGCTGGATCCACCTCGCGGCCGGCGCCGACGACACGACGGCCCGGCTCGTCGTCGAGACCGGCGGGGACGTCCTCGACCAGGAGCAGGTCAACCGGCTGGCCCGGCCCTTCCAGCGGCTCGGCGCCGACCGCACCGGCTCCGGCGACGGCTCCGGGCTCGGCCTGGCCATCGTCGCGGCCGTCGCCGCCGCGCACGGCGGGACCCTCGACCTGCGGGCCCGGCCGGAGGGCGGCCTGCGCGTCGCCGTCTCGCTGCCCGTGGCGGCGGAGGGCGGCGCATGAGAGTGCTCGTGGTCGAAGACGCCCGCTCCCTCGCCGACGTCATCGCCGAAGGGCTGAGCGATCAGGGCATGGCCGTGGACGTGGCCTACGACGGCTTGGCGGCCGCCGCCAAACTCGACCTCAACGCCTACGACGTGGTCGTCCTCGACCGCGACCTGCCGGGCATCCACGGCGACACGCTCTGTCAGATGATCACCGAGCGCGACGACCGGGTGATGATCCTGATGCTGACCGCCGCCGACGCGCCCGTGGACCGGGTCTCGGGCCTGACCCTGGGGGCCGACGACTACCTCGCCAAGCCCTTCCACTTCCCCGAGCTCGTGCTGCGCATCCGCGTTCTGGCCCGCCGTCAGCCCGCCGCCCGGCCCCGCAGGCTCAGAGCCGCCGGGATCGAACTCGACCCGCTGCGCCGCACCGTCACCCGCGACGGACGGCACCTCGACCTGTCGGTCAAGGAGTTCGCCCTCCTCGAAGCGCTCCTGCGCGCCGCGCCCGCCTTCCTCAGCGCCGAGGACCTGCTGGAACAGGTGTGGGACGAGCACGCGAACCCGCTGACCAACACCGTCACGGTCACCATCGGCCGGCTCCGCCGCAAGCTCGGCGAGCCCCCGGCCATCACCACCACCCCGGGAGTGGGGTACCGGATCATCCAGGACGGTCGCTGACGGCCACGTTCCGCTCCGGCCGCCCGCCGAGCCGCGTGCGCCTTCCGGCTACGGCAGGCGCAGGGCGCGCAGCCGTGTCCACGACAGCAGCACGTGCACCCGGTCCGGCAGGTCCAGCTTGGCCAGGACGCTCGACACGTGCACCTTCACGGTGTACCGGCTGATGACGAGCCGGCGGGCGATCTCGTCGTTGGACAGCCCCTCGGCGATCAGCTCGCACACCTGCCGCTCGCGGTCGGTGAGCCGGTCGGCCGCCGCCAGCAGGGCGCGGTCGGCGTCGGTGGGCAGGGCGGGCTGCAACGCCTCGATCATCCGGGTCGTCGCCTCCGGCGCCAGCACCGACTGGCCGGCGGCGACGATCCTGATGCCGTCGCGGATGCGCTCGCCCGGCGCGTCCTTGAGCAGGAAGCCGCTGGCTCCGGCCTGCAACCCGGCGTAGACGTAGCTGTCCAGGTCGTATGTCGTGAGAATGAGCACCCGGCTGTGCCCGCCCGCGATGCGGCGGGTGGCCTCGATGCCGTCCATGCCGGGCAGGCGGATGTCCATGAGCACCACGTCCGGGCGGTGCTCCGCGACGGCGGCCACGGCGGCGGCGCCGTCGCCCACGGCGGCCACCACGGTCAGGTCGTCCGCCGCCCCGACCAGGCGGACCAGCGCCTCGCGCAGCAACTGCTCGTCGTCGCAGACCAGGACGCGGATGGCGGTCACGACACCTCCCGCAGCGGCAGCGTCGCGCGCACCTCGAACGTCTCGCGCCCCGCACGCACCTGCACGGTGCCGCCGAGCAGCCCGACGCGTTCGCGCATGCCGATCAGCCCCACCCCGCCCGGCCCGCCGGCGGGGGCCGTGACGGGGACGGCGTTGACCACCGTGACGACCAGGCGGGTGGCGCCGTAGTCGAGCGACACCCGCACGTCCACGGGCCCGGCGTNNNNCGATAGGCGGCCAGCTCGATGCTGGTGTCGACCTGGCGGACGTCGCCCGAGCGGGTCAGCGTCGCCCGGGGCCCACCCGGCGGGAGGGCCGCCACCAGGGCGTCGAGCTGTTCCAGCCGTGGGGGAGGGGCGAGCGGATCGTGCCCGGGCGGGGCCTGCCTGAGCACGCCGAGCAGCCGCCGCAACTCGGCCAGCGACTCCCGGCCGGTACGGGCCACCCGCCGCAGCGTCTCCTCCATGTCGTCACGGGTGTCCGCGCCGGCCTCCGCGTCGACCACCATCGTGGTGACCGAGTGGTTGAGAATGTCGTGCAGCTCCCTGGCCAGCAGGGTCCGCTCGCGTTCGGCCGCGCGGCGCTCGGCCAGCTCGCGTTCGGCCTCCAGCTCCCGGATGCGGTCGCGGCGGCGTCCGTCGGCCCGTCCCATCGCCCAGAACCCGACGACGAGCACCGCCGCCACCGCGTACACGGCCACCACCCGCAGGGGCTCACCGAGTGACACCAGCGTGACCGGCAGCCCGAGGCCCAGCAGGGCCAGCACCGCCGCGACGCCGAGCTCCCGGTGCCCGCCCCGGCCCCACGCCCCGAGACGGGACGCGGCGACCAGCGGCGCCACCAGGACGGGCATCTTGACCAGGATCAGCGCCAGCTCAAGGGCGACGCTCACCCCCAGCGCGGACAGCGGGAAGCGGCGCGACCACATCAGCGCCGCCGACTGCGCGCCCGCCAGCGCCAGTTGCACGCCCGGCCGGTCGCCGGGCACGAGCAGCCAGGCGGCCAGCGGCGGCAGCACGGCGGGCAGGACGTCGCTCAGCCACTCCAGCCCGGTTTCGCGCCGCGCCGGATCGCCCTCGTACGCGCCCAGCCGCCCGTCACCAGCACCACCACCGGCGCCCACGGCAGCAGCGCGATGGTCCAGCTCAGCCCGAGCGGCGGTCCCGGCTGGCCGATCGCCTGGACCGGCAGGGCTCCCGTCGAGGTCGCGCCCGCTCGCTCCACGGCGAACTCGAACCGCCATGTGCCCTCCTCCGGCAGTGAGACGACGTCCAGCCCCCAGACCTGCTCCGCGCGGGGATGGCGCGGCAGCACGATGGCATCGCCGCGACGCTGCAGGACGATGCCCTTCAGTCCTTTGCGGTCACCGCCGGGCGAGACGGTCGTGAGCAGGCCGGTGCGCCCGTCGATGCCGCCCGCCGGTACGAAGGTGAAGTCGAGGGACTGCAGGGCACGGACCGGCCACTCCGTGAACCCTACGGTGATCGGTGACCCGTCGCTCATCGGGACGGTCTCGGTGTGAACGATCTCACCCGGGAGCGGGGCGGCGGCGGCCGGTCCCGCGCCGGCCAGCACGGCCAGGGCCGCCGCCAGCGCCGTCAGGACGCGCCTCATGCCGTCACCGCCTGCGGGACGGACCGGCCGCGTTCGCCGAACCGGCGCAGCAGGACGGCGCACTGCCAGCCCAGCCAGCCCGTCCCCGCGCCCAGGGCGGTCGCCGCGACCAGGGTGACCGGCAGGTTCATCTCCAGAATGCCGAGCACGCCGTAGAAGAGCGCCGTGTTGAGCCCGGCCAGCGCGCCGGCCGCCACCGCGATCCGCACCGGGTGCACCGCGCGCCGGACCGCCCACGCCGTCATGGCGCCGGCCAGCAGCGCGACGAGCGGATAGGTGACCGGGAACCCGATCAGCGCCTGTGGCATGTTCGCGGCGTAGTCGCGCATCGGCTGGCCGATCGTCTCGGCGTACCACCGGGTGGCGGCCGGGGCGAACAGGGAGAGCCCGCCCTGGACGAGCACGAACGTCAGCCCCGTCGCGGCGGGCCAGTGCCAGGACCGGGTGAGGCCGATGACCAGGCTCAGGATGAGTGCCGCCGCCGCGCCCAGGCCCAGCACGCGCGGCGCCACCCCGGGCAGCCACTCGAAGATCAGCTCCGACACCATGCCGAAGGCCGACGTCGAGCCGAGGGTGGCCAGGCCGACGGCCAGGGCCAGGCCCCATCGCTCGGCCCGGGTGCGCCGCAGCACGGCGAACGCCATGATCATGGCGAAGATCTCGACCTGGATGGACAGCCCGAGCCCGAAGTGCGACGGGGTGGTCCCGGCGGCGATGTCGAAGCCGTACACCTCGTGCCACCACAGGTCGGAGCCCGCGTACAGGAGGTTGCCCGACGCGCCCAGCCCGCCCACCAGGAACGGCCACGGCGCGCGGAAGGTGCGCAGCACCGTCGCGGAGGGGGTGCTGGTGGCCGGGCCGCGCGCCCAGGTGGACAGCAGCACCACGATCAGGCAGGTGAGCCCGATGATGCCGGTGCCGGCGTAGAGGAGCAGGTGGGGGGCGGTCCAGAAGTTGTCGGGCCCGACGTCGCCGTGCCACTGCCCGTCCCAGACCATGCCGGTCAGCAACGTGGCGTAGCCGAGGAGCAGGACCCAGGCGCCGGCGACCTCCCGGCGGGGGATATGTGGACGTTCGGATGACATGAGAAATTTCTCCTATTCTGTGACCAATGTGGGGATTTTGATGACCTCGGTGCCCGAGGCGCCGTGCACGCGGACGCCGAGCTCCCAGGTGCCCGTCATGGTGAACAGCTCGCCGTGGGCCACATAGCGGCCCGGACCGTCGGGCCGCGCCGGGATCTCCGGCGTGGTGTGCCCCATGTGCGGCATCACCGCGAAGACCGAGACCTCCGCGGGGGACGCCGGATGGAGCTCGACCCGCGCTTCGAGGGAGCCGGGACGGGGTTCCAGCCGCACCACCACGGCGTGGCGGGTGCCCCGGCCGTGCAGCTCGGCCGGTTCGGGAGCCGGAGCCCCGCGGAGGAGCCAGACGAGCCCCGCCACGATCAGCAGCACCGGCAGGACGACGTACCGGCGGCCTCTCATCGGCCGCCCCCTTCCGCCGCGACCTCGATGACGTGGGGCACGGTGACGATCCGGTAGTCCCGCGCGTACTGGATCCAGACCAGGTAGCGGCCCGGCCGGGGAAAGCTGAAGACGAACTCCAGCCGCGGCCCGTAACGGGCGACCGACTCGTCCGGCGGACGGGCAGCGGTGGCGCCGGCCATGGAACGGGCCTCGTGGACGTGGCCGAGGTAACCGCCGTCCTGGCTGCGCACGATCAGATGACCGGCCATGCCGAGCCACGGCCGCAGCGCGCCGGCGCCGGTGTCCAGCGTGAGGCGGAGCGGCCGTCCGGCCGCCGGACGCGCGGGCTCGGTCACCGGCGGCGCGCCGGTGGAGGCGGTCGCCGGGCTCTCCCCCCGATCGCGGTCGTCCGGGCCGGACACGGAGAACCCGCCCGAGACGAGCTGGCCGCCCGCACCGGCGCGTTCGAACTCGACGTACACGAGATGCCGTCCCGGCCGCTCCGCGCGCAGCCCCACCTCGTACACGCCCGGCCCGGTCCTGAGCGGGTGCACGTGCCGGAAGAAGCGGCCGTCGTCGCTGGTCACCACGAGGTGCGCCAGGGCGGCGTGGTGCTCGGCCAGGTCGTCCGCCGGGCCCCCGGTGGAGCCGTCGGACAACGTCACCCGCAGCCGGAAGTCCGCCCGGAGAGCGGGCCGCTCCGGAGCCACCTCCACCAGCGGCTGCGCGTTCGGACGGGTGAGCGTCTCAGGAGCCGGCGCCCCCTCCGGCGCGAACCAGGGCGAGACCGCTCCGGTGGTGAACGCCACGACGATCGCCACCGCGAACGTCCCCGCGAACCCCGCCGCCGCGCCCCTGCGCCGCAGCGCCGCGCTCGCCAGCGCGCCGAGCAGCGCCACCGCCCCGCACGCGAAAGCCGCGTACACGACGACCTCCCAGCGCGGCGTGCGCGGCACCAGCAGGACGAACGGCAGCACCGACCGTTCCCCGCCGGCCCGCACCTCCAGCTCGTGCGGTCCCACCCGCCCGGCGCGCAGGACGGCCGGGTACATGCCGGGCCGTCCCGCCGCGATCCGCACCGAGGCCGCGGACGACCCGCCGTCCTCGACGGACCGGACGGCCAACTCGACCGGCCCGCCCGGCCCGGGATCGTGCGCGACCACGTCCACCTGCAGCGGAGCCGGAACCCGGAGGCTCGCCCGGACCACGACGGTGAGCTCCATGCCGGCGATCGTCTGCGCGAAACGCACATCGGCCTCGGCGTCGCGGCCGTGCGCGGCCGCGGGAGACGCCCAGGCGAGCAGGGTCACGAGGGCGAGCAGGACGGGGATCAGGCGGTGGATCACGGCCCCGAGCGTAGGATCCGGCCCGCCTCCGCCACATCGCCCGGCGGCACTGACCTGCCTAGTTCCACGGAACTACGGTCAGCCGGTACGGACGCCTCGGGGGGACGACCTATCCGATACGACATACCGCTTCTTTTTCGGCAAACTCCTCCCATGCACAGCGGACGCCTCTTCACCATCATCGGCGCGATCTTCGGTCTGGTCGGGCTGGTGCTCCTCAGCGTCGGCATCGCCCTGGCGGTCTCGACGGCGAGCTTCCTGGGCTCGGCCGAACGCACCGACGGCACCGTGGTCGCGATGACCGAACGCACCACCACGACACGGGCCGCCGACGGCCGCAACCGCAGCAGCACGGCCTGGTACCCGACGGTCGAGTTCACGGTCGACGGCCGACGCCACTCGTTCCAGGGCTCCACCGGCAGCAACCCCCCGTCCTACGCGGAGGGCGACGGCGTCAGCGTGGCCTACGACCCGGACGATCCGTCCGACGCGCGGATCGCGTCGTTCGGGTCGGCGTTCCTCGCCCCGCTGATCATCGGCGGACTGGGCGTGGTGTTCACCCCGCTCGGCACGGTCCTGTTCGTCAGAGGACGGCGGATCGCCCGGCTGCGGGCCTGGCTGCGCGAGCAGGGCCGGCAGGTGTGGGCGGAGATCGACCATGTGGGACGCGACATCAGCGTACGGGTGAACCACCGGCACCCCTACGTGGTCCACGCGATCTGGCAGGACGAACGGACAGGCCGCACCCACACCGCGACCAGCGACCACCTCCGCCACGACCCCGGCCCCCGTCTGCGGGGCCGGACCCACGTTCGCGTGCTCTACGACCCCGCCGACCCGGATCGCAACCTGGTCGATCTGGACGCGCCCGTCACCCCGTAGGCACCCGGCCGCGCGGGTGGACGTCGCCAGCCGGAGTGCGGTTCCATGGTGACCGTGACACGGAGAAGGACGTCCGTCGCTGTCGTCGCGGTCGTGTTCGCCGCTCTCACGTCGTGTGCCGCGGATCCTTCGAACGTGTCCCCCACCGAGGGCCCGCCCGGCAGGTCCGGCCCCGCGCCGGCGGCCTCAGAACCCGCGCCGGCCGGGCTGTGCGCCGACGGGACGTGCGAGATCAAGGTCTCCGTGGGAGACGTCGTGACAGTGCCGGACACCTACGGCCTCGGGCCGATCGAGGTGACGGCGATCACCGGCGAGGCGGTCGAGATGGTCGCGCCGCTGACGGGGTCGGGCTTCAGCATCGCGGGCTGTTCCGGTGGCGGCGGCGTGTCGTCGGACGGCGGTGGCGGCGTCCGGATGAGCTGTGGTCAGGGCGCCGCCGCGACCGTCAACGACGTCATGCGCCTGGAGGTCGTCAAGATCGGCGAGACCGCCGCCGTCCTCCGCATCGAACCCGCCGGATGAAAGCCTGAGGTTCACCTGCGCCGCTCGCCGACGGACGCCCGGTCATCCGTCTGCTTCCTGGCGGTGTTCGCACCGAATTCGACGATGGCCATCGCGACCGCGCCCAGCATGAAGCCGACACCGATGACCGCCACGATGAGCAGGGTCTCCCGGGCCGCCTCCGTGGTGCCCTGGACATATGCCCCATATGCGGCGGCAGCCAGCAGAAAGCAGCCGGCGAGGAGATAGAGCCGACGACCGATCATGTTCGACGATCTTAGGTCCACGACCGCAGCCGGCGATACCCGGCTTCGGCGAAAAGGGCCGGGCCACCCGCAGGTGGCCCGGCCGCGGGCATGGCTCGCCGCCCGCAGCAGCGACGAGATCATGCCCCAGACAGCACAGTAGTGCCCTGGCGGCTCGCTCGATGCACAAGAGCACCGAACCGCCGGCCCGGCAGGGCGCCTGGCGGCGTCCGGGCTTGTTACCTGGAAATGCACCGTAGTAAGAAGAGGGCTGGGCGCACGCTCGCCGATCACGTGTCCACCTCTTCTTCGGTCGACTTGTGTAGTCGACTGTCCGGAATTTGTTTGGGCCCTCGGGCGCAATGCGCGGCTCGGGCGGAGTCTGCCGCCCGATCGGGAAGACGGCATTGTCCAGAGCCGCTTACTCTCCCGGCCCGGTTCAGCCGTCGCCGCCGCCGAAACCATAGCGGGCACTATCGGCGGACATGACACCGGAACACATCCCGCCGCGCGTATTATATTGCTAGAGTGGCCAGACGGCTGGATACCGCCGATCAAGAAATAGCCGGCAAGAGCGGCGCCAGTGCACCGCCAACGACCCGAAGGGGCACGTCATGAAACTCATCGGCATGATCGGGGGGATGAGCTGGGAATCCACGGCCCTCTACTACCAACTGGTCAACCAGTTGGTTCGTGATCGAGAAGGTGGCCTGCACTCGGCCCGCTGCATTGTCTATTCCGTGGATTTCGCGGTTATCGAGCAAATGCAGGTGCAGGGTAGATGGGATGAGGCAGGAGTCATTCTGGCCGATGCCGCGAAAGCCCTCGAAGGTGCCGGTGCTGATTTCGTCATGCTCTGCACCAATACCATGCACAAGGTCGCCGCCCAGGTCCAGGAGTCCATCAGCATTCCATTCCTGCACCTGGCCGACACCACCGCGAACGCGGCGCTGTCGGCCGGCACGGACGTTCTCGGCTTCCTGGGAACAGATTTCTCCATGAGCGACACCTTCTACCGCGACAAGCTCACGGAGCGCGGGTTGAAAGTGATCGTCCCGGACGAGCCCGAACGCAAGCTGGTGCACAACATCATCTACAGCGAGCTGTGCGTGGGCATCATCAGAGAAGAATCACGCGAGGTCTACCGCCGGATCATCCGCAACCTCGTGGCCGAGGGCGCGCAGGGAATCATACTCGGGTGCACGGAGATCGAGTTGCTGGTCGGTCAGGAGGACAGCCCCGTACCGGTCTTCCCCACGACAAGACTGCACTGTGAGGCGGCCGTCGATCACGCCCTCGACGATGCGCTTGTCGCGCGATAATTCAGCGAGTAATACGCGGCCCGGCGGGTTCTCCGGGCACCGAGAACGATTTCCCGTCCGGCGTCGAAAAATGCGCTCGTATCGCTGCTGTGCGATTTCGCATGCCGCCGGGCGGCGTCGAGAATATCGAGGGCGGCTGTGTGGCCAAGCGTTCTCATGTGGTGAAACCGCAGTGGGGGAGAATCACGTTTGCTGCTCCGCAGCTCCCGCGGGGTGGCGGCGTGATAGCGCGCAGGGACTCCTCGTACTGGCGGCGGTCGAAGACGAACGGCCCGAGGGCGGTGGACAGGCCCCAGTCCCGTGCGTACGGCAGCTCCGCCGCGCGCACGAGGTCGAGCAGCGGAACGCCGTCGACGAGAATGTCGTGGTGGCCGTCGTTCAGCCGGAACTCGATCTCCTGCACTCCCCGCCTCCTGATCATGATCACCCCTTCATTCCGATGATGCCGGTCGCACGGGCGAAACCGCGTTGTGGGCCGGGTTCGAGCCCCTGATCTCGGACGTCCGTCAAACCGGAGCAAGCCCGTTCCCATCGCGTTCTCCCGCGGAATGGCGCGGAGCGTCAGGGAAGCCCGGCCTGGGTCAAGCGTCTGCCAAAGTGCGACGGGTTTTTCCCGTGAGGTCGGAAACGTCGGAAGCGTTCCTTGATTCACCCCTGGTTACAGTCCCTATTGCTGAAATCGTGCAGGGGGAAAGATGAACGGTGCTCGCGTAGCCGGGGTCATGATGGCGAACGTGTTGTGCGTCGGGCTGCTCGCGGTCCCGTCGTTTCCTAGGGCCGTGCCCGAACCGTCACCGGACACCTCAGTGGTGACGGTGAAGGTCGGCGGTGACCGGACGGGTCCCGCCAGGGTGGGCCCGCTGGCCGGTGTCGAACTCGGCCTGTTCGACGGCCCTGACGCCACCAAGCCGGTGGACGACGTCTGGGGCGTGTGCGTGTCGGACCACGACGGCGACTGCAGCTTCGTCATCCCCGACGCACGCGGTGCCGACGAGGGCGCCCGTTACTACGTCAAGCAGCTCTCCGCGCCCGGCGGGTGGTATGCCAACCTGCGGTTGCGCACCGGCCACGGCAGCGGGGCCTACTCCGTCGCCACCCCGTACGCCTTCGAGCTTCCCGCCTCGGCGAGCGGCGCCACGTACACCTCCACCCGCGACTTCGTGATCGACGACACGCGCGGGGAGGCCACCGCCTCGACCGGTGTCTGGCAGCAGTCACGGGTCAATCCGCGGCCCGATCTCACCTGCGGCCTCGATGTCGCGCTGCTGCTCGACCTGTCGGCCTCGGTGGGCCGCGCGCTGCCCGATCTGAAGGCGGCCGCCGACACCTTCACCGACGCGCTGACCGGCACGCCGTCACGGATGGCGCTGTTCACGTTCGACCGCCGCTCGCCGAGCGTCGGCACCGTGAACCGTCCCGAACTCACGCCGGTCTCCACCGAGGCGGGCGCCGCGGCGTTCAAGAACCGGTACGCCGACTGGGAACTCGGCAGCGGCACCAACTGGGACCGCGGCCTGTGGGCGGTCGCCGAGGCGGCGCCGCGCTACGACCTGCTGGTGGTGCTCACCGACGGCAATCCCACCTTCTACGACAGTCTGCTCGGCGACGGCGGCAACACCCGCATCGCCGAGGTGGAGGCCGGGATCTTCTCCGCCAACGCGGTCAAGGCCGAGGGCACCCGCGTCCTGGCCGTCGGCGTCGGCAACCGCGTGACCGGCCTGACCGCGCGCAACCTGCGCGCCATCTCGGGCACCACCGCCTTCAGCGGCTCCAACGCGGCCGACGCCGACTATTTCCAGACCCGTGACTACGCCGAGGCCGGCCAGGCGCTGCGCGACCTCGCCCGCGCCCGGTGCCGGGGATCCCTGTCGGTGATCAAGCAGATCGTCCCGGCGAACAACACCGGCGAGGACGTCACCGGCGCCGCACCGGCGGGCTCCGGCTGGGAGTTCACCGCCGAGACCACCACCCCGGGCGTCGGCGGCCTGCCCGGCAGGGAGTCGACGATCGACGACGGCACCGGATCGGTCAACTTCGGCCTCACGTTCAACGAGGACACGGCGGCCGAAGTGACCGTCGCCGAGACCCGGCGGCCCGGCCACACCCTGGTCACCCAGGACGGGCAGAACGCCGTCTGCCGTGACATCGACGCCGGCGGAGACGTGCCGGTGACCAACGGCGACGGCTTCGGCTTCACGGTCGAGGTGCCGAGCGACGCCGCCATCAGTTGCACCGTCTACAGCCGCCCGGCTCCCAGCCCGGCGCCGAGGCCCAGGCCGACGCTGAAGCCCAAGCCGAAGCCCAGGCCGAAGCTGTGCCACAAGGAACGGGCGCACCGGGAGCACTGCCGCCCGCACCCTGGCCGGCAATAGGGCTCACCGAAGCGAGCACTGCCTCCGCCACGGAGATCGGCACGCCCGCCGGCCACGGCACCGGCCGGGATCCGGCACTCCAGGCAGCCGGTGGGCCCCGAACCGGCCGTGGAACGTTCTGGGGCCCGATGGCCGAGCTGGGCGTGCTCCTGCGCCGGGCCGGCGGCGTCGAGGCCGCGCTGCTCGCCGCGCACGACGAGACCAGGGAGCACCTCGCCGGCGCGTGACCGTCTGGCAGACGGACCTCGGCACCGTGCGGCGCAGGCTCTGCGAGATCGTCCGCACCGAGCCCGACCCCGCCTTCTGGTCCTCCTACGGTCAGGGCGAGACGCCGCGCAGGCTGTGCCCCTGACCGCCGGCGTCCCCGCTAGAGATCAGATGTCTGAGGTCCTGGTAGCTTGGACGCCGCAGGTCAGGAGGGGAGCGGCGTGATGGCGGCAGAGCAGGGATCCGGCCACCGGTCCGGCACGGCGGGGTCGGTCGTCTCACGTCCCGCCGACAGCGGCCCCGTCCTGCGGGCCGACGCCGTCGATCTCGTCCGCGACGGCCGCCACCTGCTCCAGGACATCTCGCTGACCGTGCGCCCGGGGGAGCACTGGGCGCTGCTCGGGGCCAACGGCGCGGGCAAGAGCACCCTGCTCAGCCTGCTGGGCGCGGTCACCCACCCCACCCGGGGCACGGTCGAGGTGCTCGGCCGGACCATGGGCCGCGTGGACGTCCGCGAACTGCGCGGCTACCTCGGCCACGTCAACCCGCGCCACACCCCCGACGGCCCCCTCCAGGTCCGGGACGTGGTGCTGACCGGGCTGACCAACACCGCCGCGCCCGTGCCCCGCTGGACCCCCACGGAGCAGGAGGCGGCGCGGGCCGACGGGCTGATCGCCATGCTCGGGATGCGCGCCAGGACGGGGGCCGCCTGGGCCACCCTGTCCCAGGGCGAGCGCGGCCGGGCGCTCATCGCCCGCGCGCTCATGCCGCAGCCCCGGCTGCTGCTGCTCGACGAACCCGCGACCGGGCTCGACCTGGCCGCCCGCGAGCAGTTGCTGGCCAGCATCGACGCGCTGCGCGCCAGGCACCCTGCGCTGGCCACCGTGCTGGTCACGCACCACCTGGAGGAACTGCCCGCCACCACCACGCACGCCCTGCTGCTGCGCGACGGCCGCCGCCTGACCGGCGGGCCGGTCGCCGACGTGCTGACCGGCGAACTGGTCAGCGCCTGCTTCGACCATCCGGTACGGATCGTCCGCAGCGACGACGGCCGCTGGGCAGCCCGCGCCGAGCGGGTCGGCGTCACCATGCCCGACGACGCCCCGGCCACGACCGGCCCGGCATCCGCGCCGGTAACGGTCTAGCGGAAGGTAACTTTCCGCATTGCCTCCTACCGTGGGTCCCTCAGGACGGAAGAGAGGCGATGATCCGTGATCGAACTGTCGTGGCCGCAGGTGAGCGCGAGGCGACTGCAACGCGCCGGGCTGGTCGCCGGCGCGGGGGCTCCCGAGGAGACCGTGGCCGCCATGTGCGGAGCGCACGCCCAGGTCATGGCGGCGGCCGAGCTGTCCGTCGGGCTCCGCCTCGACGGCGTCACCCGGACCCACGTGCGGGAGGCGTTGTGGAAGGACGGCAGCCTGGTCAAGACGCACGGCCCGCGCGGCACCGTGCACCTGCTGCCGGCCCGCGACCTGCCGATGTGGGTGAGCGCCCTGTCGTCGCTGCCGGCCGGACCCCGCCCGGCGTCCATGCGCATGACGGACGAGCAGACCGAGCAGGTGGTGGCGGCCATCCGCGACGTGCTCGGCGGAGCCGAACTGACCATCGACGAGCTGAGCGAGGCCGTCATCGCGGCCACCGGGCCGTGGGCCGGCGACCTCGTCATGCCCGCCTTCCAGGGGTGGTGGCCCCGGTGGCGGCAGGTCATGGCGCTCGCGGCGCACCGGGGCGCGTTCGTCTTCGGGGCCGGACGCGGGCGCAAGGTCACCTATACCGCCGCACCGGCCGCGCCGCCGGTGACGGACGGGCTCACCGGGCTGGTCAGGAGCTACCTGCACGCGTACGGACCGGCCACCCCGGCGGAGTTCGCCCAGTGGGCGGGCGGCAACGCCACGTGGGCGAACGAGGCGTTCGGGCGGCTGGACCTGGCGGAGGTGCGGCTCGAAGGGCGGCGGGCCTGGGTGCTGGCGGGTGATACCGAGGTGCCCGCCGAGCCGCCGAAGGGGGTGCGGCTGCTGCCGTACTTCGACGCGTACGTGGTGGCGGGCCGTCCCCGCGAGCTGCTGTACGCGGGCGGCGCGGCGGAGCGGGCGCTGGCCGGCGGTCAGGCCGGCAACTTCCCCGTGCTGCTCGTGGACGGGAACGTGGCCGGAGTCTGGCACCAGCGCCGTTCGGGGAGCCGGATCGACATCACGGTCGAGCCGCTGCGCGACCTCGCGCCCGCCCAGGTCGAAGAGCTCCACGAGCAGGCCCGGCGCGTCGGCGAGGTCATGGAGGGCCGCCCGAACCTCACGATCGGCCCGATCTCCGTCGGCCCGCACGCCTGAAAACTTCCCTGTCACTCCCTATCGTGCCCCATAATGGGGAATGAAAGGGAGCGACATGGAGCAATACACCGTTGAGCAGGTGGCGGACCTGCTCGATCTGCACGTCAAGACCGTGCGCGGCTACATCCGCGACGGGCGGCTGCCCGCCGTGCGGATCGGCAAGCGGTACCGCATCGCCAAGGACGACCTCGCCGCGTTCACGGGCATGCCCGCGCCCGGCCCCCGCCGCGCCGAGGCGTCCAGCATCGTGCAGGTCGACGGCATCGCCAGAGCCGACATGGACCGCGTCAGCACGATGGTGCTGAGCTCCCTGGCCGGCCGCCCGCACGGCCTGCGCGTCGAGTTCGCCTACGACGAGGAGCGCGAGCACCTCAAGATCATCGTGCTGGGCGGCCTGGAGGACAGCGCCCACGTGCTGCGGATCATCGACGCCCTGGTACGGCAGTGACGGCCGCGAGCCTGCACCCGTGAGATCACGAACCATCTGGAGGACCCCCATGCCCGACGGCTACCACTACGCCGACGGCCCGCCCCTGCGCGGGATCGCCGACGTGCTCGACCTCATCGGCGCGGCCTGGGGCGACGGCGTCGCCTGGGTCGGCGTGCCCGCCGACCGGCTGCCCGGCGACTTCTTCACGCTGAGCACCGGCGTGGCGGGCGAGATCGCGCAGAAGTTCACCAACTACCGCATCGGGCTGGCCGTCGTCGGCGACGTCTCCCGCCACACCGCCGCCAGCAACGCGCTGCGCGCCTGGGTGAGC
Organism: Nonomuraea sp. MG754425; assembly: GCF_021699195.1. Lineage (GTDB taxonomy): Bacteria > Actinomycetota > Actinomycetes > Streptosporangiales > Streptosporangiaceae > Nonomuraea. The sequence continues at coordinate 46,826 of NZ_SSXE01000104.1, forward strand.
GAGGCCAACCGGGGCGAGCACGTCTGGTTCGTCCGCGACGAGGCGGAACTCGCCGCCCGCCTGTCAGCTCGTGAACATCCCGCCGGTGACGTTGACGAACGTGCCGGTCAGGCCGCCGGCCCGGTCGGAGGCCAGGAAGGCGGCCGTCTCGGCGATCTCGGCGACGCCAGGGGAGCGGCGCAACATCCGTAGCGCGGCCAGCGACTCCAGCACGCCCTTCAGCGTCTCCTCGTTCGCCATGGCCGGGTTGACCTCGGCGAGCTTGTCGACCGTGAGCGACTCCGGCACCCCCGCCACCCACATGCCCAGCGCCCGCACCCCGCTCGGCCCCACCTCGCCGGCCAGCGCCCGGATGAACGTGTCGAGCGCCGCGTCCGCCGGGCACGTGCCGCCCATCAGCGGGCTGACGTGCGCCGAGCCGCTGTCCAGCGCCAGGATGACGCCGCAGCCGCGCCCGGTCATGTGCCGGGCGGCGGCGCGGGCCGTGATGAAACCGGCGGTGAGGCCCGTGACGACCGGCCGCACGAAGTCCTCCACCGACATCTCGATCAGCGGCGTGCCCTGCACGTCGCCGCGCGGCACCAGGTTGAGCGAGACGTCCAGGCCGCCGTGCCGCTCGGCCACGGACCGGGCGTGCGCCTCCACCGCCCGCTCGTCGAGCGCGTCCAGCACGGCGGCCTCCGCGTGACCGCCCGCCGCGGTGATGTCCTCGACCACCCGCTCCAGCGTCCGCGCCGTGCGTCCCGCCACGAACACCCGGGCCCCCTCACGGGCGAACGTGCGCGCGATGACGCTGCCGAGCGAGCCGCCGCCGCCGTAGACGACCGCGTTCTTGTCCTTGAGCAACATGTCGTTTCTCCCTGTCGTCCGTACTGTTCCGGCAACGCGTCGAACGAGCCGGCGGCCGATCGACAACCGGCGGGAGATTTTTTCTCAGGTCTCGCGGACGGCCGCTTCGACGCCGTCCAGCAGCACGTGCAGGCCCAGCGTGAACGTCTCGCCGGCCGGCTCGTCCGCGGCCGGCTCCGCCCACGTCACCATGGGGAAGCGGGCGGTGAACCCCGGCGCCGCCTGCTCCAGCAGGAGCGAGCGCGCCCGCCGCCGTTCCCCGTCGGCCGCCCCCGTCTCGGCGCACGTCCTGGCCGCGCCCCGGACGAAGTCGAACAGCAGCGCCACCACCCCGCGCACCCGGCGCGGCCCCAGCCCCGTGCCGCGCAGGATCGCCACCAGGCCCTCAAGCACCGCGAACTCGTTGGGCCCCGCCACCGGCCGCGCCTGCGACACCTGCAACATCCACGGATGCCGCAGGTAGAACCGCAGCAGGTGCCCGGCCCACGACGCCACGGCCGGCCGCCAGCCCGCGCCCACGTCGTACTCGGCGGGCAGTTCGGCCAGCGCGCGGTCGTACATCAGGTCGATCAGCTCGGCCTTGCCCGGCACGTACGTGTACAACGCCATGCCCGTGCGCCCCAGCCGTTCGCCGACCCGCCGCATCGACAGGGCCGCCATGCCCTCGGTGTCGGCCACCTCGATCGCGGCCTCGACGATCACGTCGACGCTCAGCCCCGGCTTCGGGCCCGGCCGCACCTCACCCGGCTCGCCGCCGCCCCACAGCAGTGCCATCGACCGTCGCGCATCGTCCTGACCTGCGAAGACGGGCAACCCGGAACTCCCCGTGCCGGACAATTCTTTACGTCATAAGGGTATCAGCCGGAGGGCCGGCGACCGGTTACGCGGCCGATCGCAGCGCGGCCACCGCGGCGAGCATCTCCCAGGCGGCCTCCGGGTGGAGCGTCTCGTCCGGATCGCCGTGGAACGGGTCGAGCAGGACCGTCTCCGCGCCGAGCAGCCGAAGCTGCTCCAGGTCGTCGGCGACCTGCTCGATCGTGCCCTCCCCGGCCAGCCGGTCCGGGCCCGTCACGGGCCTCTTCGTGAGGTGCAGCGTGATCCGCGGGGCCAGCGCCGGCGCGGGCCGCCCCTGCTCGGCGGCGATGGCCCGCACCCGCGGCCACGCCTCGCGCAACCAGGGCAGCGTGTTCCTGAGCGGATGCCACGCCTGGCCGAACCGCACCGCCCGGCGCATGGCCGCCGCGCTGCCGCCGCCCACCCAGATCGGCACGCCGCCGCCGGTGCGGTAGTCGCGCTCGTCGGCCCAGGCGGCCTGGACGGCGGCCAGGTGCTCGTCGGTCAGCCGGCCGCGCCGCTCGTAGGCGACCCCGAGGGCCTCGAACTCCTGCCGCGCCCACCCGACCCCGACGCCCAGCACCAGCCGGCCACCGCTGAGATCGTGCAGGTTGGCCGCCATGCGGGCCACGAGCAGCGGATGCCGGTAGGGGACGATCAGCACCGTCGTGCCCAGCCTGATGTCCGTGGTCACGCCGGCCAGCCAGGCGAGCGTGGTGAACGGGTCGAAGAACGGCGGCGGGTACTTCGCCGCGACATCAGGGGTGATCGCCACGTGGTCGGAGACCATGAGCAGGTCGAACCCGAGCCCCTCGACGGTCAGCGCCCAGCGCCGCAGGACGTCGGGACGGGTGCCGGGGCCGAAGTTCGGGACGTTCACGCCGAGTCGCATCGGACAAGATTATCGGGCCACCGCAGCGGGCGGGCCCCGGAACGCGCCGGTCCCGGCACCCATGACGGGTACCGGGACGCGAACGTGCGGCGGAGGTCAGTCACCGACTCCGATGCCGACTCCCGGCCCGTAGCCGTGGCCGATCCAGTTGCCGTTGCCGCTGGTGGGCCAGTTGCGGTGCTCCCAGTGCTTACGGTCGTGGTCGTGGTGGTGGTGGTCGCGGTAACCCCAGCCGTGGTGCCAGCCGTGCTCCTTCTTGCAGGCGTCGGCGTCGCGGGTGCCGGCGAACACGCCCTGACTGGTGACGTGGTGGTAGGTAGAGTCCTCGTTCACCCCGAGATTGCAGTGCTCCGGGTAGTGGTGGGTCCAGTCGGTCCAGATGTCGGCGGCCGCGGGACCGGCTGCTCCGAACAGCGTGGCCGCGGCGAGCAGCGCACCGCCTGCGGCGATGAGGCTACCTCTCATGATCTCCCCCTGTAATCACGAAGTGACATCGGCCATCACTCTACGGAGCGATCTTGTGGCACCGGAGCACCGCCACACCCGGTTTCGCCCAACAAGAACCCGTTGACCGGCAAACTCCGGAGCCGTCCGTCGGCCCGCGTGCCGCCCCGTCGTCAGACGCCGTGCCTGGCCAGCGGCTCGACGAGTTCGCGCTCCTCGTACGACAGGTGGGACAGCAGGCCGTCGGTGAGCAGGTCCACGGCCTCGCGAAGCTCGTCCAGGCCGGCCGGATCCGTGACGAACGCGACCAGCGCGCGGTCCACGCGTTCGAGCACCTTGTGGATGGCCTGGTGCTCCTCCCGGAGACGGTCGAGGACGGGGGCGAGGCCGGGCTCCACGCGGCGCAGGTGGGGGAAGAGCATGGCGTCCTCGGTCGAGTGGTGCATGGTGACCAGGCGGCAGTAGGACTCGCAGTACGCGCCCAGCGTCCAGTTGTTCTGGCGCATGGTCATCGTGCTGATGTGCGAGCGGGCGGTGCCGGGGTCGAGCGCGCCGGCGGCGACCTGGCCGGTGAGGTCGCGCAGCCGGGCGAGTTCGGCGCGCAGATGGTCGTGCACGTCGATGAGGTGCCGGCCGTTGGCCTGCTCCCCGGACGTGTAG
>NZ_SSXE01000105.1 GCF_021699195.1 Nonomuraea sp. MG754425
GTGGGAGTCGGGGTCGGCGTGGGGGTACCCGTGCCGTTGCCCACCGTGAACCTGTACTCCTTGAGCGCGGTGGTGTTCTGGACCTCGCACTCGATCGCCGGGGTGGTCCCGGTCGCCGTGTTCGCGCCGAAGTTGACGGCCGCCGGCTTCACCGTGGCGGTGCCCGCCGTGCTCGCGGTGGTCTTGAGGTCGATCGTCGCGGTGGGCAGCGTGATGATCTGGCCAGCGGTAACGGCGCCTGTCACTCCCTCGCCCGTCGCGGAGGTCAGGCCGGTGATCCCGGTCAGCGACGCGTAGGCGAAGAGCCTCGCCGCGACCGTCTGCCCTGTGGCGGGCGCCTTGAGCTCCTTGCCTGCGGTGTAGGTGCCCTTCCACTTGATCGCGAACTGCTCGCCGATCTTGGCGGAGGTCGGCATGGTCAGCTCGACCTTGATCTCGACGTCCTGGATATCGGTGGCCGCGGGGCCGGTGCATTCGTACTGGACGAGGTCCGTACCGGTCCCGTCACCGCCACCGCCTCCCGTGCCGATCGGAACCGTCAGGACTTCGGTGGAGGTCGTGGAGCAGGACGTGAGGGTGGTCGCGGCACTGGCGAGAGCCAGGGTCAGCGTGCTGGGCTTGATCGTGACATTGGTCGTTGTGCCAGCGGTCACCGCGACCTGGTAGGTGATGGTCCCGGGGGTCACGCTGGTGGCGCCCGCCGCTACCTGGCCGAGGGTCTTCGCGGCGGTGTCGGAGATGGTGCCGCCCGTCGGCGTCAGCGTGAGGGTCGCCTGCGCGGTGGTGGCGGTGGTCGGCGCCGTCTGCAGGGTCAGGGCGGGGATGTTGACGGTCAGGGCGAAGGACTGGCCCGCCGCCACCGAGTCAGGGGCGCTGAGGCTCACACTGAGCGAGGTGTTCGTGAACGGCCCGCCATCACACGTGTAGGCGAACGTCTTTGGCGCTGCGGCCGACGCGGTCGCTGGGGTCGACACGATGAAGAGGGAGCAAACGAAGACGACAAGCGTGCCCATTAATCCCAACGCGGATGTCGTATGGACGAGGCGGCGCCCCGCCTGGGACAAGAGCACGGGTCTTCTCCGTTTCAGCGCAGTGTCAACAGTCGTGCCAGAATTCCAGCCGTTGGTCACGGTTAGGTAGAGATCCTACGAACTGTCCCTGTCAACTTCCCGTAAACCGGCAAATCTACCCCAACTTTCCCTTCAGCCCTTCTTCTTCGACAACGTCGCGTACACGACGATGTTGTCCGTGTAGTGGTGAGTCGTCTTGTTGTAGACGCCGCCGCAGGTGATGAGCCTGAGCTGGGAGTCGCCGGTGTTGCCGTACACCCGCTTGGTCGGGAACGCGGTCTTGCTCGTCTGCTCGATCCCGCTCACCGTGAAGCGGGTGACCTTCCCGTCCGAGCGGTACACGTAGATCTGGTCGCCCTTGGCCAGTTCCCGCAGGCGGTCGAAGACGGCGGGGCCCGAGCGGGTGCTCACGTGGCCGTTGATGATCGCCGGGCCGGTCTCGCCGGGCACCGGGGAGAGCTTGTACCAGCCCGTCCGGTTCGGCTTGCTCAGCGGGGGCGTGCCGAGGACGCCCTTCTTGTTCACCGTGACCGAGCCGATCGGCGCGTTCACCTTGATCTTGGGGATCTTGACGCGGGTCGGCGTGGGCGCGGACTTGCCCTTCGCCTTGGACTTCGGGATCGACGGCACGGCCGGGACCGCCGCCAGCGGGGGCGGCGCGTCCAGGCGGGCCGGGGTCAGGGGAACGTCCTTGCCGCCGGGGCCGACCGTCGGCGGGAGCACGAACGCGCCCGCGTTCGACATCTCGACCGTGGACGGTCCGGGCTGCGGGGCGGCCACCGGCTCCCCAGAGCCGTCGTCCACCGGCGGCGCCAGCGAGAGCAGGCTCACCATGACCAGGCCGACGCCGCCGAGCGAGCCGGCGACGAGCAGCGCGGGCAACGCCCGCTGCACCGGCGTCTTCTCCTGGGTCGGCTGCGGCTCGGTCGGCTGCTCCTCGGCCATCACTGTGCTCCTCCCGCGTGCGCGGCTCTGCGCCGGCGCAGCAGCAGCCCGCCACCCGCGCTTCCCATCACCAGCGCCATCCCACCGGCCATCAGCCCGACCGGAGCCTGCTCCTCGCCGGGCGCCACACCGGTCTCGACGCCGCCGCTCGGAGTGTTGGCCACCTGCGCCCGGTAGTACCTCGTCGCGGTCGGCCCGGTGCTCTTGGGGGTGGACGAGGCCGACGTCGAGGTGGACGCGTACGGGACGACGATCACCCGGTCACCGCCGATGGCATGGGAGTCGTCGTCGGGGTCCTGGGGGTTCGGCGGGTTCGGGTCCGTGGGGTCGTCCGTCGGGTCACCGGTGTCCGACGGATCCGGCGAGCTCGTGTCCGTGGGATCGTCCGTCGGCGTGGTGGTGGCCCCCGGGACGGTGACGTCGATCGCGCCCGGGTCGTTCTGGAGGGTGCAGGTCGCCCTGTCGTGCTGCGGCGGCTCGGGCACGTCGCTGATGAACACCTGGAAGGCGTCCAGGTAGGCGAGCTTGCTCTCGGTGTTGGTGATCTCGATGCGGTGCGGCCCGTATTCGAGCTGCGGCGACGTCCAGAGCACTTCCTGGGTCTTGGTGCCGGTCACGTCGGCCCCGGTGCTGTCCTTGCCCGGCTGCACGAGGCCGGAGGTGACCTCCTCCCCGTCGATCTTGACGCGGATCTTGCCGAGGTTCTGCTCACGCCGGCCGATGTAGGCGACCTTGGTGCCGAGGAAGTCCAGCTTGGCGGTGGCGTCGAGCCCCTCGGTCCACTGGATGTCCTTGAGGTGGTCGTCGTATGTCGGCGCGGTGTACTTCCAGTTCCAGGAGCCCGTGTACTCGATCTCCGAGGACTCGTCGCTGTTGACCTTCACGTCGCCTTCGGCGGGCGTGAACTTGAGGGTCAGCCCGCGGGGCTCGAAGCGGATCGTGCCGGTCCGGTCGAGCGCCGCGCCGTCGGACAGCCCTTCGGGCAGCTCCAGATAGCTGCCCGGAACGAGCTGCGCCTGTGCCTGGTCGCCGCGGGGCCTCAGTTGACCGTTCCAGGCGCCGCTGACGTCCACCACACCCTCTAGGTGCAGGGACGACCCTTCGGGGAAGAAGCCCGGCGAGCCGAACTTCTGCAGGCTCTTGTACGACACGTCCCAGCGGACATCCATCCGACCGGCCGTGACCTGCGGCGTCACCCGCGCTTCCAGGTCCACCCCGCTGCCGGCGACACCACCTGTGCAGCGGTACTTGGCCACCAGCGAAGCTTCGGCCTGGCTGGGAATCGACGATGTCACGACTAATCCACCAGATGCCGCCATGCCCACGGCTGCGGCGGTCACCGCCTTGCGCCACCGACTCACGGAGACTCCGATCACCCAAAACAGACCGAGGGTAGATCTTAGAGAGGAAACACCGGCAACACATGCCGAAAGTCGCTTCTTCCGGCACTTGTGATGAACCCGTGTCCCCCACGCCCCGCACCGGGTATACCTGGCGGTAACAGAATGGCATTCTGCAAGCGGGAGACGTCCTATGCAGCGAGACCTCTTCGACGACGAGCACCTCCTCTTCCAGGAGACCGTGCGCGAATTCATGGCCCGCGAGGTCGTGCCGCACCACCCGCGCTGGGAGAAGGACGGGATCGTCCCGCGCGAGGTCTGGAAGAAGGCCGGGGAGCTGGGGATGTTCGGCTTCTCGGTGCCGGAGGAGTACGGCGGTGCGGGGATCAAGGACTTCCGCTTCAACGCGGTGATCGTCGAGGAGATCATCAGGAACGGCGCCACCGGCCTCGGCTTCTCGCTGCACAACGACGTGATGGCCCCGTACGTCGTGGACCTCACCGACGACGCCCAGAAGCAGCGCTGGCTGCCGGGGTTCGCCGCCGGCGAGCTGATCACGGCCATCGCCATGAGCGAGCCCGGAGCCGGGAGCGACCTCCAGGGCATCAGGACCACCGCCGTCCGCGACGGCGACCATTACCTGGTCAACGGGCAGAAGACGTTCATCACGAACGGCGTCAACGCCGACCTCGTCGTCGTGGTGGCCAAGACCGACCCTGAGGCGGGCGCCAGGGGCACCACGCTGGTCGTGGTAGAGCGGGGCATGGAGGGCTTCGGCCGCGGGCGGAACCTGGACAAGGTCGGCATGAAGGCGCAGGACACGGCCGAGTTGTTCTTCGACAACGTCCGTGTGCCCGTCGCCAACCGTCTCGGCCCCAAGGACGGCGAGGGCTTCTTCCAGCTCATGCACAACCTGCCGCAGGAACGCCTGTCGATCGCCGTGGCGGCGGTGGCCGCGGCCGAGACCGCGCTGGAGCAGACCATCGAGTACTGCAAGACCCGCCAGGCGTTCGGGCGCACCATCGGTTCGTTCCAGAACACCCGGTTCGTCCTGGCGGAACTGGCCACCGAGACGGAGATCGCCCGCCACTACGTCGACAAGTGCATCACCGCGCTCAACGCCGGCCGGCTCACCGCCGTGGACGCGGCCAAGGCCAAGTGGTGGACGACCGAGCTGCAGACCAAGGTCGTCGACCGCTGCGTCCAGTTGCATGGCGGCTACGGCTACATGATGGAGTACCCGGTGGCCAAGTCCTGGCTGGACAGCCGCGTCCAGACGATCTACGGCGGCACCACCGAGATCATGAAGGAGATCATCGGCCGGTCTTTCGGGTTCTGATCCGCACGGCCGGCCGGATCGGGCCGCATACTGGACAGCATGGACAGCGGCCTGATCCTCCTGGCTTTCCTGGCGTTGCTGTTCGCCTGGCTGCTCAACCGCGTGCGCCGGGCGATCCGCCTGGGGCCGATCGGCTACGCCGGTGTGGTGATCGTGTTCGTGCTCGTCATGCTGATGATGTGGGGCCAGACCAAGGCCTAACGTCCCTTTCCCGCGGTCAGCGGGCCTCGGCGGCGCTCTTGAGCGCGGCCAGCCAGGCGTCGAGCCCTGGCGCGAGGTAGGTGATGGAGGTCGCCGGGTCGGCCTCGATCTGCTCGCCGGTCCAGCTCTCCTCGGTGCGGACGACCACGCCGCCCCTGACCTCGACGAAGTTCCAGACGTGTACGCCCTCGTCGATGCGCAGCCCCTCGCCGATCGCGGGCCCGGTCCAGCGCACGCACTGCTCGCGCTTGAGCTGCTGGACGGTCGAGGTGATCACCAGCGTGGTGGCGGGGCTCACGGGCGTGGCGGGCACCGGAGTCGTCCACCGGAAGCGTGCGCCCTGCCGCAGCGGCCCCGGGTCCAGCCGTTTCGCGCTGGTGACGGGCTGCTGCCAGGAGGGCCAGCCCGCCACGTCGGTGTGCAGCTTCCACACGGTGCTCAGCGGGGCCTTGATGAAGGTCTCGGTCCGGTGGTGGAGCTCCGCGGTGGGGTCGATGCCCCTGCCCTGACAGGTCAGCGCTCCCGTACGGACGGTCGAGGCGTGAGCCGGCGCGGCGGTGAGGGCGGCGGCCAGGGGGATCACGAGCAGGGCGGAGTTCGTGCCGATCATGTGCTGCACCTTTCGTTAGAGCTTCTCGCAACAGTTAGAAGCTATAACTTCGAGAGCGCGAGCGTCAACAGGAAGCGTGAGAAGCTCTAAGCCGACCGGAGGGAACGGGCGCATGACGGATGCACAAGGGCAGAGCCCGCGGGAGCGCTACCGGGCCCAGGTGCGCGAGGAGATCAAGCGGCACGCCTGGGAGCAGATCGCGGCGGCGGGGGTGCCCTCGCTGTCGCTCAACGCGATCGCCAAGCAGGTGGGCATGAGCGGCCCCGCCCTGTACCGGTACTTCGCCGGCCGCGACGAGCTGATCACCGCCCTCATCCGCGACGCCTACCGCAGCCTGGCCGACACCGTACGCGCCGCGTCCGGCTCCGGCGCCGACCTGCTCGGCCTGGCCCGCGCGATCAGCGAGTGGGCCAGGAGCGACCCGCAGCGGTACTTCCTCATCTACGGCACACCCGTCCCCGGCTATCACGCCCCCGACGACACCACCGCGATCTCCGACGAGGTCATGGCGGTGCTGCTCGAAGCCTGCGGCGGGCCGGAGCAGGCGACGGCCCCGCAGCGCGCGCTGTCCTTCTGGACCCGCCTGCACGGCGTGCTCTCACTCGAACTCGCGGGCCACTTCACCGGCATGAAACTCGACCCGGACGCCCTGATCACCGACGAGCTGAGCACCCTGCTCCAGCGGTGATCACGGAGGCTCAGCCCGCCATCCCTCCGACGAACCGGGTCAGCAGGCGGGCGAACTGCGCCCGCTCCTCCTCCGTCCAGCCCGCCGTGGCCGCGGCGAACGCCGCCCGCCGGGAGCGGTGGGCCCGCTCCAGGGCCGCCGTGCCGGCCTCCGTCAGCACCAGCCAGGACCGCCGCCCATCGGACTGGTCGGCCTCGCGCCTGACCAGCCCCGTGCCGACGGCGGCGGCCACCAGGCGGCTCGCGCGGGGCTGATCGACGCCGAGCGCCTCGGCGACCGTGGACACAGTGACGCGCGCACCGCCGGCGCCCTCGATCACGTCGAGCACGTCGTGTTCCGGCCCGGCCGCCCCCTGTGTGCGGGCCAGCGCGCGGCGGCTCTGCCTGCGCCGAATGGCGACCATGGCCCGCTCGATGTCGGCAATATCATTGTCTTCATACATATAGTTGCTATTATACATGCATGAACGACAGACCCATCGGATACTGGCTCAAGCACCTCGACACGCTGCTGGAACACGCCATGGACGACGTGCTGCCCGTGTCCCGGCGCGAATGGCAGGTGCTCAACGCCACGGCGAACGGGGCCGACCCCCGCGCGCTCGACGCGTTCGACGCCATCGACGAGGCCACGCGGCGGCTGACGGAGCGCGGCTGGCTGGCCGGTGGACAGCTCACGGACGCGGGCCGGGCCGCGCACACCGAGATCGCCGAACGGGTCGGCGCGTTCCGGCGGCGGTCCATGGCGGGGGTGACGCCACAGGAGTATCAGGCGACCGTGGGCGTGCTGCGCCGCATGGCGGCCAACCTCACGTCCCCAGGATGACGCGGGTCACCAGTTCGGGATCGTCGCTCATCGGCACGTGACCGCAGCCCAGCAGCAGCTTGACCCGCTGCCCCGACCAGCGCCCCGCGCGTACGGCCTGGCGGCGCGGCAGCAGCCGGTCGCGCTCGCCCCACGCGATCGTGACGGGCGACTTCGGCGGCGCGGGCGGCATCAGCCCGCCGAACGACTCCAGCGTGTCGTCGAACCCCGGCGCCCGGCCCAGCGCCTCGGTGGCGGCGATCAGGGCGGCCGGGTCGAGCCTGGACGGGTGGGCGACCAGGAGGCCCGCGGACAGTGTGCGGAGGTGGCGGTTCTCCAGCCGCTCCAGCGGCATCGCGCGGGCCGAGGCCCGCATGGCGCGTAGCAGCGCCTGGCAGTAGAGCAGCTCCGAGCGGGACCAGAAGCCGGCCGGGGAGAGCGCGACCGCCGTGCTCACGACGCCGCGCGCGGCCAGTTCGAGCGCGATGTAGCCGCCCAGCGAGTTGCCCGCCACGGCAGGCTCGCGGATGCCGAGCCGGGCGCAGAACGACTCGACCGCGTCCGCCAGCGACTCGGCGGTGTACGGGATACCCGGCGGCAACTCGGGCGAGGCCCCGAAGCCGGGCAGATCCAGTGCGATCACCGTGCGGGTGGCGGCCAGCCGGTCGATGACCGGCAGCCAGCCCTGCCAGTGGTGGCCGATGCCGTGGATGAGGATCAGCGGCGCACCGGTGCCCCTGCGTTCGAAGGCCAGGTCCATGGGCGCCAGTGAACCATCACCTGCCGCGGGTGGGAATCTCGAACCAGACGGCTTTGCCTTCCCTGGTGGGACGCGATCCCCAGCGCCGGGCGAGCTGGTCGACCAGGTAGAGGCCGCGCCCGCCCTCGTCGTTCTCGCCCGCGCTGCGGATCCGGGGCAGCCGCAGGTCCTGGTCGAACACCTCGACCCAGACCGCCTCCTCGCCCCTGCGCAGCCGGAGCGTGAACTCCTTGTCGCCGACCACTTCGTCCTCGAAGCCCGGCATGTCCCAGGACTCCTCGAACGGCAGCGGCGGCCCCTCCACGACCAGTTCCCTGCGCGGCACCCCGGCGGTGGCGGCGTGCAGCACCACGTTGGTGACCACCTCGGAGACGAGCAGGCAGGCCAGTTCGGCGCGTTCCTCGGGCACGTTCCAGCTCGCGAACGCCTCCGAGGCCATGCGGCGCGCCTCGCCCACCATGATGGGCTGGGCGGGGAACGTGCGGGACTCCACGTCGAGGTCGATGTCGCTGGAGCGGACCACGAGGATCGCCATGTCGTCGTCGATCTCGCCGGGCACCGCCACCGTGGCGGTGTCGGCGATGCGCTCGACCTCGGCGTCGGACATCTTGGCGAGCTTCTCGCAGAGCACGCCAAGGGTCTCGGACTCGTTCGGCATCCGGCCGTCGCGGCTGGGGCGGCGGTCGACCAGGCCGTCGGTGTAGAGCAGCAGCGCCGCGCCCGGCGGCAGCGTCCGCGTCTCCTCCTTGTAGACCAGGTCGGCGTGCAGGCCCTTGGCGCGCACCCCGAGCGGCTGGCCGACCTCCTCGATGTCGAGCTCGACGCACTGCCCGTCGACCAGCAGCAGCGGCGGGGCGTGTCCGGCGTTGGCGAAGGAGAGCTGGCGGGACCAGGCGTCGTAGACGAGGTATTGGCAGGTCACGATGGGCGGGATGCTGATGTCGGCGCCGTTGTCGTCCTGCTCGGGGGTGGCGATGATGCGGGTCCACTCGTCGAGCCTGGCCAGGATGTCGGCCGGGGACTTGTCGTCTTGCGCGAAGGCCCGCAGCGCCGCCCTGAGCTGGCCCATGATGGCCGCGGCCTTGGCGCCCCTGCCCTCGACGTCGCCGATCACGATGCCGACGCGGCCGGCCGACAGCGGGATGACGTCGTACCAGTCGCCGCCCACCTGGGTCTGGATGCCCTGGCCGTGGGAGGCCAGCGGGGCCGCCGGGTAGTAGCGCACGGCGATCTGCAGGCCGTCGAGCTGCGGCAACGCCCTGGGCAGCAGGTACTTCTGGAACGACTCGGCCGTGTGGCGCTCCTCCTCGAACAGCAGCGCGTTGTCGATGGCGAGCGCGACCCGGGTGGCGATGGCGCCCACGAAGTCGCGGTCGAAGGCGTCGTAGTGGGGGCTGCGGCGGTCGGTGAGGTTGGACAGGCCCAGGTACATCAGCCCGAGCGTCTCGCCCCGCACCAGCAGCGGCGCCACGATGGCGGAGGTCATGCCGATCTCGCCGCACAGGCGCGCGCTGTTCTCGTGGGGCTTGGGGTAACGGCTGCTCGCGAAGTCCTCGACGAGGATCGTCTCCTGGCGGCGCAGCGCGGTGTCGGCGTAGTGGCCGGAGGGGTAGCGGATCTCCGCGCCCACCGGCTTCCACGTGCCCGACGGCGGGGTCCACCCCTGCACGTGCTGCGAGACCCGGCGGACGAGCCGGTCGCCCTCCATCAACTCGATGAAGCAGTGGTCGGCGAACTGCGGGACGAGCATCTCCGCGACGCGCTTGAGCGTCTCCTCGACGTAGAGGGAGCCCGCCAGTCGCTCGCCGATGCGTTCGAGCAGCCCGAAGCGGTCCTTCTCCCGCTCGTTGCTGCGCAGCGCCTCGCGGGCCGTGATGACGATCCCCGTCACCGAGCCCGACGCGTGGCGCATCGGCACGGCCTGCGCCCGGACGTAGACGACGGTGCCGTCGCCGCGCCTGACGTCGAAGGTGCCCTCCCACACGCCGCCCTTGAGCACGTGTTTGGCCAGCTCGATCGCCATGGGGTGGTCCTTGTCCATGATGCCGAGGGACAGGGCCGACCCGTCACGCGAAGGCGGCTTGCCCTGACGACCGAAAAGTTTTTCGGCGAAAGGGTTCCAATAGAGGAGATTGCTGAAACGGTCGGTGACGACCACGGCCATCTCGGCGTGGTCGAGCACGGACCCAGCAGCAAGGTGATCAGCCGCTTCTTGTGACAGATCCCCCCATCGCTTCATCCGGAGACCACTCCTCGGGGTGGCGTGTCTGCAAAGCGGACCACGGGCGCTCCTGCAACAGTCTTGGCCAGGGGGGAGTGGAGGGCCTCCCAGGAGGGATTCAACCAAGTAGCTGCGCGCGCGTCAGCGCTTGGAGACAAAAACGTGCGCGGCGACATCGCGCGGAAGCTCCGCGGGCGTGTCCTTCGCGTCACCGTCACCTGTCACCCGTACACCGTCGTCGCTCGCCGCGAGCGTCACCTCGCGTCCGGGTTGTATCCCAACTTGCTTGAGTTTAAGCATCACAGCGGGATCGCTTTGCACTTGTTCGCTAATTCGACGCACGACAACGGGTGTGTCGCGTGTGCCGGCGAGGTCGCACATGGTCGTCAGCGTGTCGTCGTCGCCGCTGTCGACCGGTTCCCTGGCGCCCAGTTCGGCCAGCCCCGGGATGGGGTTGCCGTGCGGGCACACCGTCGGGTTGTCGAGCAGCGTCACCAGGCGCGACTCCACCGACTCCGACATGACGTGCTCCCACCGGCACGCCTCGATGTGCACCTCTTCCCAGGGAAGGCCGATCACCTGCGTGAGCAGGCATTCGGCCAGACGGTGCTTACGCATCACGCGCGTGGCGAGGGTGCGGCCGAGCTCGGTCATCGACAGGTGGCGGTCACCCTCGACGCGGACGAGCCCGTCGCGTTCCATGCGTGCGACGGTCTGGCTCACGGTGGGGCCGCTCTGCTGAAGACGCTCCGCGATGCGGGCCCGCAGCGGGACGATGCCCTCTTCCTCGAGCTCGTAGATGGTACGGAGATACATCTCCGTGGTGTCGATCAGGCCGTGTGCGGTCAAGGCTCCTCCCAAGTGAAATGGTACGCCGATCGTGGGACTGAGCCCGTCCGCCGCGGGCGCAGGAGTCACAGGGAACCCTATTCGCAGAACGACCGGCCATGGTCAAGGTCGGCAACAATATGACCGCCGAGTTCCTTCCCGGCCGTCCCGGTCCGGATTCCCGCCCGCCTATCGGGCCCGGTAGTTACGGAAACCGGCCACCGACAGCCCGACGACCAGCACGACGGCGGCGCACGCCAGGCCGCCGCCCACCCAGGCCCCGGTCAGCCCGAAGGCCGTCGCCGTGGCCCCGGCCCGCAGGTCGCCCAGACGCGGGCCGCCCGCCACGACCACCATGAACGCCCCCTGCAGCCGTCCGCGCATCTCGTCGGGGGCGTAGAGCTGCAGGATCGACTGCCGCCACACCGAGGAGACCACGTCGGCCACGCCGCCGATCGCCATGAAGAGCACCAGCAGCCACAGGTCGTCCACCAGCCCGGCGGCGGCCACGGCCAGCCCCCACAGGGCGATGACGATCGTCAGCGCCACCCCCTGCCGGCTGACCCGCCCGACCCAGCCGGAGAACAGCGCGCCGGCGACCGAGCCGATGGCCATGGCGGAGTTCATCCAGCCGAGGGCCAGCAGGTCACCGCCGAACCGCTGCGCCGTCAGTTCGGGGAACAACGCCCGCGGCAGGGCGAACACCATGGCGATGATGTCCACGACGAACGACATCATCAGCACCGGGCTCCTGACGATGAAGCTGAGCCCGTCCAGCACCGATCGGGCTCCCGGACGTGTCACTTCGCCCAGCGGAGGCAGTGAGGGCAGCCTGAGCGCCGCGTAGAGGCTTCCTGAGAAGAGCACGGCGTCCACCGCGTACGCCGCCGCGTACCCGCCGCCGTGCACCATCGCCAGCCCGCCCACCATCGGCCCCAGCACCGCGCCGAGGCTGTAGACCAGCGAGTTGAGCGCGTTCGCGGCCGGGACCAGCTCGCGGTCCATGAGCCTGGGGATGATCGCGCCCCTGGTCGGGCCGGTGATGGCGAAGCCGGTGGCGTTCACCGCGACCGCGAGGAAGATCAGGTAGATGTTGTTCAGGCCGAGCAGCGCCTGGACGAGGATGAACAGCGTGGCCGCCCAGGCGATCAGTGAGCCGGCGACGAGCAGCTTGCGCCGGTCCACGGCGTCGGCGACCGCGCCGCCCCACAGCCCGAAGACGATCAGCGGGATCAGGTTCGCGATGCCGATCAGGCCCACGTAGAACGAGGACTGCGTGATCTCGTAGACCTGCTGCCCGACGGCCACGACGGTCACGCCGACGCCCACGTGCGACACGGCCTGGCCCAGCCAGATCCGGCGGTAAGCGGCGACGCCCAGGGGCCGGGTGTCTAACAGGTGCCGCTTGACCAGATCCCCAATTGCCACTTACCGAACATTAAGGGGCAAGTCGCTCAAGCACCCAGCCGGGTCTCGTCCGCCGGTAGCGCAGCCGATCGTGCATCCGGTCGAGCTGACCCTGCCAGAACTCAACCTCGATCGGGGCGACACGGAAGCCTCCCCAGAAGTCGGGCACCGGCGGATCCTCCGGCCAGCGCGCCGCGAGTTCCTCGTAACGGGCGTCCAGCTCCTCCCTGGAGCGCACGACCGCCGACTGCCGCGAGGCCCAGGCGCCGACGCGCGAGCCGTAGGGGCGCGAGGCGAAGTAGGCGGCCGACTCCTCGTGGGAGATGCGCGTCACGGTGCCCTCGACGCGCACCTGACGGCGTACCGGGTGCCAGGGGAACAGCAGCGAGGCCCGGGGGTTCTCGGCCAGGTCGCGGCCCTTGCGGGACTCGTAGTTGGTGTAGAAGACGAATCCGCGTTCGTCGTAGCCCTTGAGCAGGACGGTCCTGGCGCTCGGACGCCCGCCGGCGGAGGCGGTGGCCAGGATCATGGCGTTGGGTTCGGGCAGGCCGGCGTCGAGCGCGTCCTGGAACCAGGCGGCGAACTGCGCGATGGGGTCGGACGCGAGGTCGGTTTCGAGCAACGGCTCGCCCTCGTACGTTCGGCGAAGCCCCGCCAGTGTGGGCGGGCGCGGGGTGGCATCCACGAGACGGTATTCTTGCGCGCTCGCGCGGCGGATCCCATCGTGACCCCACTACCAGCGGGTCGCCGAAGCCACCCCCTCTGACCTGCGGGTTTGTCGAAACGGCGGGTCCCAAGACCGAGCACGACCTGGGAGGCGGTTAAATTGACCCGCCGGTATCTCGACATCAAGGCATCGCATTGCCGAAACATGGCAAGAAAGGGAGGCGGCCGAGTATGTCCGACTTCAAACCCGGGCTCGAAGGCGTCGTAGCTTTCGAGACCGAGATCGCGGAACCGGACAAAGAAGGGGGCGCCCTTCGATACCGGGGCGTCGACATCGAAGAGCTGGTCGGCCGTGTCCCGTTCGGGCACGTTTGGGGCCTGCTGGTCGACAACACGTTCCAGCCGGGTCTACCCCCGGCGGAGCCGTACCCCATTCCTGTCCACTCCGGCGACATCCGTGTAGACGTGCAGAGCGCGCTGGCCATGCTGGCGCCCGCGTACGGCTTCAAGCCCCTGCTCGACATCAGTGACGACGAGGCCCGCGACCAGCTCGCCCGCGCCTCCGTCATGGCACTCTCGTTCGTCGCGCAGTCCGCGCGCGGGCTGGGTCTGCCGATGGTGCCGGAGAGCCGGGTCGACGAGGCCAAGAGCATCGTCGAACGTTTCATGATCCGCTGGCGCGGTGAGCCTGATCCCAAGCACGTCAAGGCCATCGACGCCTACTGGACCTCCGCCGCCGAGCACGGCATGAACGCCTCGACGTTCACCGCCCGCGTCATCGCGTCCACCGGCGCCGACGTGGCCGCCGCGCTCTCCGGTGCCGTGGGCGCCATGTCGGGCCCGCTGCACGGCGGCGCCCCCGCGCGGGTCCTGCACATGATCGAGGGCGTCGAGCAGCTCGGCGACGCCAAGAAGTACGTCCAGAGCGAGCTCGACAAGGGCAACCGCCTCATGGGCTTCGGCCATCGCGTCTACCGTGCCGAGGACCCGCGCGCCCGCGTGCTGCGGCGGACCGCCAAGGAGCTCGACGCGCCTCGCTACGAGGTCGCGGCGGCGCTGGAGCAGGCCGCGCTGGAGGAACTGCACGCCCGCAAGCCCGACCGCGTGCTGGCCACGAACGTGGAGTACTGGGCGGCCGTGGTGCTGGACTTCGCCGACGTGCCCTCCTACATGTTCACCTCGATGTTCACCTGTGCGCGCACGGCCGGTTGGGCCGCGCACATCCTGGAGCAGAAGCGCACGGGCCGGCTGGTCCGTCCGAGCGCCACCTACATCGGCCCGACCTCGCGTCCGCTCAGCGAGCTGGCGGGCGCCGACGAGGTCGTCGGCAAGTACTGAATTCCGTGGGTGCGGCTACCGCGCGGCTCCGGGCCGCCGCGGTAGCCGTTTCGCGTTCCCGAGCCGGAGACCGGCCCGCGGGCGCACCACCATGACCCGCTCTGTGCCGGTCTGGCAGTACTTTTCGCCGGTCTCAAAGTGCGGACCGCGTTCAAGCCATCCGCCGCAGGTCGGTAGGCTCCGTTACGTGGCTGACATCGTGATTCCCGCTGACATCAAGCCCGCTGACGGCCGCTTCGGCTGTGGGCCGTCGAAGGTCCGCACCGAGCAACTGGCAGCGCTCGCCGCCTCCGGCGCGAGCCTCATGGGCACCTCGCACCGCCAGAAGCCGGTCAAGAACCTGGTCGGCCGCGTGCGCTCCGGTCTCGCCGACCTGTTCTCGCTGCCGGAGGGCTACCAGGTGGTGCTGGGCAACGGCGGCACCACCGCGTTCTGGGACATCGCCGCCTTCGGGCTGGTCCGCGAGAAGTCCCAGCACCTGTCGTTCGGCGAGTTCTCCTCGAAGTTCGCCACGGTCACCAGGAAGGCGCCGTGGCTCGCCGAGCCGAGCGTCGTCAAGTCCGAGGTGGGCACCCACCCCGAGGCGGTCACCGAGGACGGCGTGGACGCCTACGCGCTCACCCACAACGAGACCTCGACCGGCGTCGCCATGCCGATCAAGCGGGTCGGCTCCGACGACTCGCTGGTGCTCGTCGACGCCACCTCCGGCGCCGGCGGCCTGCCCGTCGACCTCGCCGAGACCGACGTCTACTACTTCGCGCCGCAGAAGAGCTTCGCCTCCGACGGCGGCCTGTGGATCGCGATCATGTCGCCGCGCGCCCTGGCCAGGGTCGAGGAGATCGCCGCGAGCGGCCGGTTCGTGCCCGAGTTCTTCAGCCTGCCGGTCGCCATCGACAACTCCGGCAAGGACCAGACGTACAACACCCCCTCGGTGGCGACGCTGTTCCTGCTGGCCGACCAGCTCGACTGGATGAACGGCAACGGCGGCCTGGCCTGGACCACCGCCCGCACGGCCGACTCCAGCCAGCGCCTGTACACCTGGGCCGAGAAGTCGTCCTACGCCACGCCGTTCGCGGCCCCCGAGTTCCGCTCGCAGGTGGTCGGCACGATCGACTTCAACGACTCCGTCGACGCCGCGGCCGTGGCCAAGGTGCTGCGCGCCAACGACATCGTCGACACCGAGCCGTACCGCAAGCTGGG
This sequence comes from Nonomuraea sp. MG754425, assembly GCF_021699195.1. GTDB lineage: Bacteria > Actinomycetota > Actinomycetes > Streptosporangiales > Streptosporangiaceae > Nonomuraea. Next base: position 15,418 of record NZ_SSXE01000105.1, read on the forward strand.
CCGCAACCAGTTGCGCGTCGCGATGTTCCCGGCCATCGACCCGGCCGACATCGAGGCGCTCACGACCTGCGTCGACTACGTGGTCGAGCGCCTCTAGCCGGTCTTGCGTCCCGTCCTGCGGGCCAGCTCGTCGAACAGGGCGAGCGCGTCCTCCTCCTCCACGCTGCGCGCGAACCTGGCCAGCACCGGCAACCTGTCGGGGCTGGCCGCGAGCGCCTCCAGCATGAGGGCGGTGACGTGTTCGTCCCTCGATCGCGCGGCGGCGTAGCGGAAGGCGTTGCGGTGCGGCGTACGCACCAGCATGCCCTTCTTCACGAGCCGCTCGGCCACGGTCTGCACCGTGGTGTAGGCGAGCTCGCGCTCCCCGTTGAGCTCGACCAGGAGCTCCCTGACACGCATCGGCTCGCCCGCGTCCCACAGGACGTCCATGAGGGCACGTTCCAGGGACCCCAGGTTGGCCAACTCACATCCCCTCCAGCTCGACCAGTAGGAAACATTCTTGCCCGGTAAGCCCCCATTCGGCCAGGGGAGCACCCGGCCGAAGAGTCTCGGCTACCTGATGTTCGCCAGCCGCTGGCTTCAGGTCCCCCTCTACCTCGGCCTCATCGTGGCCCAGGCCGTGTACGTGTACCAGTTCGCGCTGGAGCTGTGGCACCTCATCGAGGCGGTGTTCCTGCACCCCGAGAACGCCGCACAGGCGGCGACCGCGCCCTCCCCCGAGGTCGTGGTCATGCTCACGGTGCTGGCGCTCATCGACGTGGTGATGATCTCCAACCTGCTGATCATGGTGATCATCGGCGGCTACGAGACGTTCGTCTCGCGCATCGACCTCAACGACCACCCCGACGAGCCCGAGTGGCTCTCCCACGTCAACGCGAACGTGCTGAAGGTCAAGCTGGCCACGGCCATCATCGGCATCTCGTCGGTGCACCTGCTGCAGACCTTCATCCGGGCGCAGACGACGCCCAACGACAAGATGATGTGGCAGACGATCATGCATCTGGCGTTCGTGGTCTCGGCCGTCGGCCTGGCCTACATCGACCGGCTGCTGTCGTCGTCGCCGGCCGAGCACACACGCCCGCACCTGTAGGGCGGGCCGCCTCAGAAGCTGTACGGGTTCGCGGGGGCGATCTCGCGCCTGCGGCGCAGCACCCAGGCGGCCACCACGCCGCCGACGAGCCCGAACAGGTGGCCCTGCCAGGAGATGCCCTCCTGGTTGGGCAGCAGGCCCGCCAGGATGCCCCAGTAGGCGATGCCCACGCCGACGCCGATGGCGATGTCCAGCAGCCTGCGGTCGAACAGGCCGCGGGCCAGGATGTAGCCGAAGTAGCCGAACACCAGCCCGCTCGCCCCGACCGTGTAGACACCCGGGCTGGTCGCCCACGTGCCCAGGCCGCCGATGAAGATGATCAGCACGCTGGCCCAGAGGAACTTGCGGATGTCCCGCAACCCGGCCAGGAAACCCAGGATCAGCAGCGGCAGCGAGTTGGCCATGAGATGGCCGAAACCGCCGTGCAGGAAGGGCGCGAAGACGATGCCCACCAGGCCGTCGGGCTCCCAGCCGACGATGCCGAACTGCCGGTCGAGCGCGCCGTCGAGGAAGTAGTCGACCCCCTCGACCACCCACATGACCGCGAGCATGACGATCATGATGATGAGTGCGGCGAGCGCACCTTGAAGGAGCGCCCCGGCCCCGCGCCTGGCCGACTCGAACCTCCTGGAACCCGAATAGTCGCTCATGCGCTCTCCCGGTCGGTTGTCTCCTCTTTCTTTACCGTAACCAGGTAGAGCTATGCGCGCGCTAAAGGATCCCCTCCCGTTCCCTGGGGAAGACGGGAGGGGGGACGGTCATTCGCCCTTCCACCGGGGCGCCCGCTTCTCGGCGAAGGCGGCGGCGCCCTCCATGGCGTCCTTCGAGCCGAAGACCGGGTTGATGATCGCGCCCTGCTTGTCGAACATCTCCTCCAGCGACCAGTCCTGCGACTCGACGACCACCCGCTTGGTCGCGGCGAGCGCGAGCGGGGCGTTGGCCGCGATCTTCCTGGCCAGCTCCAGGGCGCCCTCCAGGGCGGCGCCCGGCTCGGTGATGCGGTTGACCAGGCCGAGCTCGTACAGACGGGAGGCCGGGTAGTGGTCGCCGGTCAGGGCGAGCTCCATGGCCACGTGGTACGGGATGCGCCGGGGCAGCCGCATGATCCCGCCCGCGCCCGCCACCAGCCCGCGCTTGGGCTCCGGCAGGCCGAACTTCGACTCCGCCGAGGCCACGATGACGTCGCAGGCCAGGGCCAGCTCGAAGCCGCCGGCCAGCGCGTACCCCTCGACGGCCGCGACCAGCGGCTTCTTCGGCGGCGCCTCGGTCAGCCCGCCGAACCCGCGGCCCTTGACCACCGGGAAGTCCCCGGACAGGAACCCCTTGAGGTCCATGCCCGCGGAGAACGTGCCACCGGCGCCGGTCAGGACGTACGCGGAGATGTCGGGGCGGGCCTCCAGCGTGTCCAGCGCCTCGGCGACGCCTCGGGCCACCGCCCCGTTGATGGCGTTGCGCGCCTGGGGGCGGTTGATGGTCAGGATCGCGACATTGCCGGACTCTTCGACGAGCACTTCGTCAGACACGGGACCTCACTTACTTGGGCTGGAAGCGGATGCCGCCGTCGAAGCGGATGACCTCGGCGTTCATGTAGTCGTTCTCGACCAGGGACCTGACCAGGTGGGCGAACTCGTCGGCGCGGCCCATGCGCTTGGGGAAGACCACCGGCGCGACCAGCTTGGCCTTGAAGTCGTCGGCGTTGGCCGAGAAGCCGTAGATGGGGGTGTCGATGATGCCGGGGCAGATGGTGTTCACCCGTACGCCGATCGCGGCCAGGTCGCGGGCGGCGGGTACGGTCATGCCCACGATGCCGCCCTTGGAGGCCGAGTAGGCGAGCTGCCCCGTCTGCCCCTCCAGCGCCGCCACGGAGGCCGTGTTGATCACCACGCCGCGCTGCCCGTCGGCGTCGGCCGGCTCCGTCTTGGCGATGGCGGCCGCGGCGATGCGCATGAGGTTGAACGTGCCGATCAGGTTGACCTCGATGACCTTGCGGTAGGTGGCCGGGTTGTGCGGGTTGCCGTCGCGGTTGACCGTACGCTCGGCCCAGCCGATGCCGGCGCTGTTGACCACCACGCGCAGCGGCTTGCCGGTGGCCACGGCGGCGTCGACGGCCGCCTGCACCTGCTCGTCGTCGGAGACGTCCGTCCTGGCGAAGACCCCGCCGATCTCGTCGGCGACGGCCTTGCCGCGCTCCTCGTTGAGGTCGGCGACCACGACCGTGGCCCCGGCGCGGGCCAGCTCGCGCGCCGTGGCCTCACCGAGGCCGCTGGCGCCGCCGGAGATGATTGCTGCAGATCCGTTCACGTCCATAGGCGGACCCTAACCCGCAGACCGAATGAAGTTCTACTCGGGGGTGGTTAAATCTCACCCACGGCGGTGTCGACGTCGGAGTACACCTTGATGCGCCGGTCGAGCCCGGTGGTGCGGAGGATGCGCGCCACGGGTGCCTGCGGCGCCGCCAGGGACACGCCGCCGCCCTCTCCCGTCGCCAGCCGCCATGCCTCGATCAGCACCGACAGGCCGCTGGAGTCCATGAACGACAACTGCTGCAGATCGAGCACGAGCCGGGCGCTGTCCTGTTTGATGGCATCACGCACCTCGTCGCGCAGAAACGGCGCGGTGAACAGGTCAAGCTCTCCCTCGACGGCCACCACCACGGCGTCGCCCAGGGCGTGTCGCGCAAGCCGCAGCTTCATGGGCCCCTCCTCGATGAGCCACTGTACTTCGACATCCCCGGGTAGCGGGCATGCACAAACTACGAAAAGTCGGATGCAGGAGGACAAGGTGGGCCTAAACACGGGCCAAACGCCCCGTCAAGAGCCATGCTCCGGGTTTCTACCCATCTCGCCGCCGATGCCCCTGCCTGGGAGGCCAGGTTTGCCGCAGATGACGGCGATCGCGGGTCAACCTGCCGGAATGGCGAAACCATACGGAAGTTCCAGCCGGTGCCGGGCCAGCAGGTCGGCGTCGGACAGCAGCTCACGGGTCGGCCCGTCCGCGGCGATCACGCCGCCGGACAGGACAAGCGAGCGCTCGCACAACTCCAGCGCGTACGGCAGGTCGTGCGTGACCATGAGCACCGTCACGTCGAGAGAGCGCAGGACCTCGGCCAGCTCCCGGCGGGCGGCCGGATCGAGGTTGGACGAGGGCTCGTCCAGCACCAGGATCTCGGGGGCCATGGCCAGCACCGTCGCCACCGCCACCCGGCGGCGCTGCCCGAACGACAGGTGGTGCGGCGGCCGGTCGGCGGCCGCCAGCATGCCCACCCGCTCCAGCGCGTCATCGACCACGCGGTCCAGCTCCGCGCCGCGCAGGCCCGCGTTGGCCGGGCCGAAGGCCACGTCGTCGCGCACCGTGGGCATGAAGAGCTGGTCGTCGGGGTCCTGGAAGACCAGGCCGACGCGCTGCCTGACCTCCTTGAGGGTGTCGTTGCGCACCGGGGTGCCGGCCACGGTGACACTGCCGTGCCCGGCGGTGAGAATGCCGTTGAGATGCATCACGAGCGTGGTCTTGCCGGCGCCGTTCGGGCCGAGCAGGGCCACGCGCTCGCCGCGCGCGATCGACAGGTCCACGCCGAACAGCGCCTGCGTGCCGTCGGGATAGGCGTAGGCGAGCTGCCGGACTTCGAGAGAGTTCACCACGTCAGTCCCCAGACGGCGAGGGCGGCGGCGGGCAGGGCCAGCGCGGTCGCCCAGTGGGCCGCGGAGGCCGCCGCCTCCCCGATGACCGGGAGCTGACCGGTGTAGCCCCGGCTCAGCATGGCGAGGTGAACGCGTTCGCCCCGTTCGTACGAGCGGATGAACAGCGCCCCGGCCGACCGGGCGATCACCGGGACGTGCCGGAGGTTGCGCGCCTCGAACCCGCGCGACTCCCTGGCCACCCGCATCCGCCGCATCTCAGCCACGATCACGTCCATGTACCGCAGCATGAACATGGCGATCTGCACCAGCAGGCTCGGCAGCCGCAGCCGCTGCGCCCCGAGCAGGACGGCCCGCGGCTCCGTGGTGGCCGCCAACAGGATGGAGGCCACCACCCCCAGCGTGGCCTTGGCCAGGATGTTCCAGGCCGACCAGAGGCCGGGCACGCTCAGCGACAACCCCAGCACCTCGGTCCGCTCCCCCAGCCCCACGACCGGGATGAGGAAGGCGAACAGCACGAACGGCAGCTCGATCACCATGCGCCGCGGCACGTACGTGGCCGGCACCCTGGCCGCCACCGCGACACCGGCGAGCAGCACGGCGTACGCGGCGAACGCCCAGAACCGCTCGCGCGGCGTGGCCACCACCACGAGGGCGAAGGCGAAGACCGCCAGCAGCTTGCACTGCGCCGGGAGCCGGTGCACGACCGTGTCTCCCGGCAGGTAGAGCCGGTGATGGTGCCCAGCGCCCACGTATCACACCTTGATCTTGTCACGGCCCCGCGCGGCATAGGCAACGGCCCCGGCGATGACCAACACCAGGCCGACGCCGATGATTCCGGCCACGCCGACGGGGATCCCGCCGACCTCGCCGTAGTCGGCCAGGGCCCACCCGCCGAGCGCGTGGTCGGACGCCTGATCGATGAAGCCCTCGTTCTGGCCCACGGCCTCCAGGCCGTCGGGGTCGCCGGAGGCGACGAAGGAGACGGCCCCGGCCAGCACGAGCGTCAGGCCGGTCCCCCCGAGCAGGAACGGCCTGAGCGGGCCCCGGGCGCTCGCCGGTCGCGGCTCGTCCTGGTCCGCGGTCGTGGTGGCGCCCTCGGCGTCGCGCAGGACCAGTGGCTTGGTCAGGCCGCGGGCGCCGTACACGAGGTCGGGCCGGACGGCGAGCACCGCGCCCACGGTCACCGCGGTGATGAGACCCTCGCCGACGCCGATCAGCAGGTGCACGCCGCCCATCGCCGCCGCGACCGTGCCGACCTCGATCGGCGCCGTGCCGCCGATCCAGAACAGCAGCGTGAAGACCAGGGCGGCGGCCGGCACCGAGATCAGCGCGGCCAGGAACGCCGCCACCGTGACCTTCCCCCTCGTCACCGTCGTGACCAGCCGGAAGACGCCCCAGCCGACGACCACCGTGACGATGCCCATGATCGTGATGTTGACCCCGAGCGCGGTCAGCCCGCCGTCGGCGAAGAACACGCCCTGCACCAGCAGGACCACGGCCATGCACAGGACCCCTGTGTACGGCCCGACGAGTATCGCGGCCAGCGCCCCGCCCATCAGGTGACCGCTGGTGCCGGCGGCGACGGGGAAGTTGAGCATCTGCACGGCGAAGATGAAGGCCGCGACCAGCCCGGCCATGGGCGCGGTACGGTCGTCGAGCTCGCGCCGCGCGCCACGCAGGCAGACCGCGACGCCGGCCGCGGCCACCGCCCCGGCCGAGACGGAGGTCGCTGCGTTGAAGAAGCCATCGGGTACGTGCACGGCTGCCTCCTGGCAGAGGACGGGCTCCGGGGGCGGAGCCGCAAACGGTCCTACTTTAGGACATCGTCTTGCACCTGCACATAGCTGGCAATTACCGAAAGATCCTTTTAACCACACTTTCAGCGCTCAGTCGCCGCACCACCGCACTCAGCCGCCCCTTCCCCGAGGTCGCGTACGGCCGCACGCTCCGCAGCAGGGCCGCCGCCCACCACCGGCGGGGCCCCGCCACCGTCTCGGTCTCGATCCTGAACCGCGCGGGCGGCCCGCCCAGGTCCAGCTCCAGGTACGCGTCCCAGGTGCCGGGCGCCAGCCGCCCCAGCGCGGGCCGGGCCGCGAAGCCGCCGCCGGGCCGCGCCACCACGCGGTCGGCGCGCTCGCAGCCGGTACGCCGCTCCCGCCAGACGATCCGCCGGACGGCCGTGACCGGCGGGGTGGCACCGGCCACCTTGACCTCGCCGTCCACCAGCAGCCGGTGGCCGAACGTCCAGCGCATCGAGACCAGCCGCGCCCCGCCCGGCACCGCGATCACGTGGCCGCCCACGTCGATGCTCAGGTTGCCGTTGTCGCGGGTGAAGTAGGGCAGCGCCACGACGTCGCCGACCAGCCGGGGGCCCGGCCCGGTGATGCCGCCGTCGCGGTCGGCCCCGAGCCGGCCGAGCCGGATCACGCCCTCCACCTCGACCGCCACCCGCAGGTCCCAGATGCCCGGGTCGAGCGCGCCCACCTCCACCTTCGCGACGAACTCGCCCCCCTGCCGCTCGGCCGGCACGACCACCTCCCTGGCCGGGTCGTGGCGGGCGCGCAGCACCACGGTCAGGCCGTCGTCCCTGGTGATGCCGTCGAGCCGGGCCGCGCCCGTCACGACCAGGCGCTCGCCCTCCCACTCCAGCCCGACCAGCCGCCGCCGGACGGTGGCGCTCTCGATGCGGGCCAGGCGCACGAGGCGGTCGATGTCGTCGAGCGCGCCGGCCCGCTGCCGGTCGATGGTGTTGAGCCGCTCGTGCACGCCGGGGGTGTACCACTCGTCGCACAGCGCGGCCACCTCGCGCGCGATGTCCTTGCGGCGGACGTCGTCGCTCTCCAGGAACACGGTGCCGAGCTGGGTGAACACGTCGAGCCTGAAGTGCCTGCGCAGCAGGTGGTCACGTAGCGGGCCCGCCTCGACGTGCCGGGCCATGAGCCGGATGGGCTCGCGGATCATCGCCAGCCAGGCCAGCGGGTCCCTGCTGCCCGGCTGCTGCATGATGCTGCTGCCGTCGGACCTGGAGACGAGGTGGTAGCAGTCGTAGTCGGCCACCACGGAGATGCCCCTGGCATGGCAGTAGGCGTGCACGGTGAAGAGGATGTCCTCCCCGACCAGCATGCCCTCGCCGAACCTGATGCGGTGGCGTTCGAGCAGCTCTCTGCGGAACAGCTTGAAGCAGCTCAGGCTGTTGTAGACGGAGCTGTCGCCGAGCCCCACCCGGTCGGCGCCGCGCGAGAACATCGACACCGGCGCCCGCCGGCCGTGCCCGACGATCTTGCCGAGGACGATGTCGGAGTCGTTGCCGTCGGCCACGGCGACCATGCGTTCGAGCGCCTCGGGGCCGAGGTGGTCGTCGGCGTCGCAGAAGAAGACGTAGCGGCCGGTGGCGTGCTCGATGCCGACGTTGCGCGGACGCCCGGCGCCGCCGCTGGCCTCGATGTGGATGACCTTGACGCTCTCCGGGTGGTAGGAGGCGTACAGGTCGAGGAGTTCGCCGCTGCCGTCGGTGGAGCCGTCGTCCACGACGATCAGTTCCTTCTTCACCCGCTGCACGAGCGCGGAGGTGAGGCACCGGTCGAGGTAGGCCCGGCAGTTGTGAACGGGGATGACGACGCTGACGTCCACCGCGCCGCCGTCGGCCGCTGCCCGTTCCATCGCCACCACTCCAGAGTCACGTAGCGCCTTCGTTGCGTCTCAGTATGTGACGAGGGCGGGTGCTCGCGCGGGCCGATCCGGCCTCTTCCTCTTACAGCTTTTTGAACCTCGGAGTTTCGCGGCATTCCACCGATAAGCAGTGGCATCTCCGCCAAATATCTCATTCAGCAGGCACCGAACGAGTTTCAGGAAGGAGGTTTTCCTCCGGAGGAGAAGAATTCACTCCGCCGGGTTCATTACGTCACCACCGGCGTCCGCGGGTGATCCCGTCAACAGGGTTACGCGTCTACAGTTAGGCAACCTTGACCGGGAGGTGGCGGGAAATGGGATCGGATCTCCGCAGCGGGACGGCCGGCGGCTCGGCCGTGCACACTGCTGAGTTCATCGTCTCCTCGGCGCGCCTGGCGGAGCTGCACCAGTGCTCCGCCGTGCTGCGCCGGACGAGGGCGCGGGCCGAAGAGATCGTGGACGAGGCGCGCACGCTGCTGGCCGAGGCCGAACGACACGGCGACGTGGCCGGCGTCCTGATGCTGCGTGGGCAGTTCGAGGAGGCGCGCGAGCGGTACGGCCAGGTGCTGAGCGCGTACCTGCTGCTCTCCCGCAGGATCAACGAGGAGCGGCAGGACATCTTGCGGATCCAGATCGACCGGGACCGCCTCACCCGCTTGTCAGGGGCTGCCTGACGCGCTACCGTCAGGTCATGCCTGACTGGAAGGAAAAGATCCGCTGCTCCTTCTGCCACAAGAAGAGTACGGACGTGCAGAAAGTGATCGCCGGCCCGGGAGTACACATTTGTGACGAATGCGTCGGGCTGTGCAACGTCATCCTCGAACAGGATCGGCTCGCCCCCTCCACCGAGCCCCGACTTCCCACCTGGGAATCCATGTCAGTGGACCAAATACTCGACCATCTCCCGAAAATCGCCGCAGTACAGGAACAAGTGGACGACAATCTGCGCGATTGGGTGGCGCACGTCCGCACCCGCGACGTGAGCTGGGAGCGGATCGGCGTCGCCCTCGGCATGACCCGGCAGTCGGCCTGGGAACGCTTCAGAAGCGAGACCTGAGATGTTGTGAACCTCCCCGGGGCGTGGGGCGTCCTTCTCAGGGAGGCCCGATCATGCACGTCCTGGAGGATGTGGCGAGCGATCTCGAACAGCTCCGTCTGGAGCTGAACCTGATCCAGGCGCTGCACGACGAGGCGGAGCGGCTGGCCGCCGAATGAACGGGCTCCAGCTCCCCGGGACGCCCCGGGGAGCTGGAGCAGGGGGCGCCGGTGGACGGCAGGCCGGCCCCCTGATCAGCGGCGCGCGCCGGGCGAACGGGTAAAGTTCCTGATCATGCTGCGTTGCGCCGTGCTTGACGACTACCAGGACGTCGCCCTCGGGCTGGCCGACTGGTCCCGGGTGCGGGCGGAGAGCTTCCGCGAGCACTTCGCCCGCCAGGACGACCTCGTGGCCGCGATCCACGACCACGAGATCGTGGTCATCATGCGGGAGCGCACGCCGTTCACCGCCGAGCTGTTCGAGCGGCTGCCCAACCTGCGCCTGCTCATCACCACCGGCATGCGCAACGCCTCCGTCGATCTGGCGGCGGCGCGCGAGCGCGGCATCACGGTCTGCGGCACGGGCAGCAGCAGCACCCCGCCGGTCGAACTGACCTGGGCGCTCATCCTCGGCCTGGTCCGTCACCTGGTGCCCGAGTCGTCGGCCATGCGCGCGGGCGGGCCGTGGCAGCACACGCTCGGCATCGACCTGCACGGCCGCACGCTCGGGCTGCTCGGCCTGGGCAAGATCGGCTCGCGGGTCGCGGAGATCGGGCGGGCGTTCGGCATGGACGTCGTGGCGTGGAGCGCCAACCTCACCGAGGAGCACGCCGCGGCCCGCGGCGCGCGCCTGGCGCCCGACCTCGACGCGCTGCTGTCCGCCTCCGACGTCTTCTCCGTCCACGTCGTGCTCGGCGAGCGGACACGGGGGCTCGTCGGCCGGCGGGAGCTGGCGCTGATGAAGCCCACCGCGTACCTGATCAACACCGCGCGGGCGGCCGTCGTCGACCAGGACGCGCTGGCGGCGGCGCTGCGCGCCGGGCGTATCGCCGGAGCCGGGCTCGACGTGTTCGACCTGGAGCCGCTGCCCGAGGGGCACGCCTTCCGCACGCTGCCGAACGTGCTGGCCACGCCGCACCTCGGCTATGTCACGGAGCTGAACTACCGGACGTACTTCCGCGAGGCCGTCGAGGACATCGACGCCTTCCTCGACGGCGCGCCGGTCCGCGTGCTGTCGCCCTGACCGTCACTCCGGTTTCGTCCTGGCCCTGAAGGCGGCCGTCTTCACCCGGTTCTGGCAGGCCGTCGAGCAGAAGCGGCGGGTGCCGTTGCGCGAGACGTCCACGTGGACGCGGTCGCAGTGCGGCGCGGTGCAGACGCCCAGGCGGTCGCCGAACTCGCTGCCCAGCACGATCGCCAGGCCCGTGGCGCAACTCGCCGCCCAGTCGCCGGCCATCGTGCCGCCGGGGCCGTGGAAGTGCAGGTGCCAGGGCTCGCCGTCGTGCCGTTCGAGCATCGGCCTGGCGTCCGTCTCCGCCAGCAGCGCGTTCACCCGCAGGGCCGCGCCGTCGAGGTCGCCGTCGGCGACCGCGCAGAAGACCGCGCGCAACCGGGTCGCGACCTGGGCCAGCTCGGCCCCCTCTGCCTCGGTGACCTCGCGGTGCGCGGGGTAGACGGCCCGCAGGCCCGCGGTGGCGGCGAGGCCGGCGTCGGACTGCGGGGAGAAGGGCCGCCCGCGCCGCTCCCCCGGGGTCAGCTCGTTGACGAGCGAGACCGCCACCCTGACGACGGCGTCCGTGTGACTGTTGTAGTCCAATTGACCAGTTACACCTTCGTGTTCTACGTTGTGACTGCCCAAATCTTAAATGACAGTTACAGGGAGATGCCCGTGCTCACTCACGAAGCCGCGACGGAGTGGATCACCCGCTGGGACCGCCAGCAGGAGGGTTACCTGCCCGACCGCGAGACGCGGTTCACCGCGCTGATCGACGCGGTGCAGGCGCTGGGGCGGCCCGATCCCGTGGTGATCGACCTGGGCTGCGGCCCCGGGTCGTTGTCCGCGCGGCTGCTGGAGCGGCTGCCCGCCGCCACCGTGATCCCGGTGGACGCCGACCCGCTGCTGCTGGGACTGGGGCGGGCCGCCTATCCGCAGCTCCCGTTCGTCTCGGCGGACCTGCGTACGAGCGGGTGGACGGAACTGCTCGGCCTGGACCGGCCGGCCGACGCGGCGGTCAGCACGACGGCGCTGCACTGGATCTCCGGCCCCGAACTGAAGGACGTCTACGCCGAACTGGCCACCGTGCTGCGGCCCGGCGGGCTGCTGCTCAACGGCGACCACCTGGACACCGAGGACGCCACCCCGGCGCTGTCGCGGCTGGAGCACGAGGTGCACCGGATCGAGACCGAGCGGGTGTTCGGCGCGAACCCGCCGGAGGACTGGCGGGCCTGGTGGGACGCGATCGAGGCGGACCCCGACCTGTCCGCGCTCAACGCCGCCCGTACGACGTCCGGCGCCGCCCACCGCGGCTCGGAGTCGCACCTGCTGTCGCATCACGTGGAGGCGCTGCGCGAGGCCGGCTTCCCGGAGATCGGCACGTTGTGGCAGCGGGGGAACAACCGGCTGTTGTGCGCCGTACGGGGCTGAGCCTCCGGACGTCCCGCGAAAAGATGACATCACCTGTCGGGTATTCGACGTAACGTCGCTCCCATGAGCAACAACCCGCTGAAGGACAAGGTCGCGCTGGTGACCGGGGGCTCCCGCGCCGCCGGCCGCGGCATCGCCGTCGAGCTGGGCGCCGCCGGCGCCACCGTGTACGTGACCGCCCGCACCACCCGCGAGTCCCGATCCGAGTACGGCCGCCCCGAGACCATCGAGGAGACCGCCGAACTGGTGACCGCGGCCGGCGGCCACGGCATCGCCATCCAGGTGGACCACCTGGAACACGAGCAGGTCAAGGCCCTCGTGGACCGGATCGCCCGCGACCACGGCCGCCTCGACGTGCTGGTCAACGACATCTTCGGCGGCGATCCGCTGACCCAGTGGGAGACGCCGCTGTGGGAGCACGACCTCGACGGCGGCCTGCGCCTGCTCCGGCTGGCCATCGACACGCACATCATCACCAGCCACTACGCGCTGCCGCTGCTGATCAAGAACCCCGGCGGCCTCGTCGTCGAGATGACCGACGGGACCAAGAGCTACAACGACGACAACTACCGCGTCTCCTTCTTCTACGACCAGGCCAAGAGCGCGGTGCTCCGGCTCGGCTTCGCGCAGGCCCACGAGCTGCGGCCGTTCGGGTGCGCGGCGGTGGCGCTGACGCCCGGCTGGCTCAGGTCCGAGGCGATGCTGGAGCACTTCGGGGTGACGGAGGAGAACTGGCGCGACGCCGCCGCCCGCGAACCGCACTTCGTGATCTCCGAGTCGCCGCGGTTCGTCGGCCGCGCGGTCGCCGCCCTGGCCGCGGACGCGGACGTGCTGCGCTGGAGCGGGCAGTCGCTGTCGAGCGGGCAACTGGCCCTCGAATACGGCTTCACGGACGTGGACGGCTCCCGGCCCGACTGCTGGCGTTACCTCGTGGAGGTCCAGGATCCGGGCAAGCCCGCCGACGTGACCGGCTACCGCTGACCGGCTCCCCACGGCCCCGGCGCGGCCGGTCGCCCGCGCGCGGGCCGGGGCGTCCGCGGCCTCAGCCCGGCTCGCACACCAGCGGATACGCCGTCTCCGAGCAGGGCCGGTTGCCGAACTCCCGCAGGATGTCCTTGCCGCCCTGGTCGGTGAGATAACGCAGGAAGGCCGCGCCGATGGAGCCGGCGGGCAGTTCCCCGTAGGTGTAGGCGAACTCGGTCTGCCAGTAGGGATAGCTTCCGTCCTCGATGCCCTCCAGCGTCGCCGGCATCTGGTCGATCCGCAGCCGTACGACGCCCGCGGCCGTCGCGGCGCTGCTCACCTCGCTGTGCCCGAGCGCGCCGGGGATCTCGGCCACCTTCTGCAGCAGCGTGGGCGTGCCGTCGACCTCGCACCTGCCCGGCCGCGCGCGGTCCAGGGCCGCGCAGTCGTTGACGGTGGCCTCCGGCACGTCGAGGCCGGAGGTCCCCTTGCCGTTCAGCACGCGCGACACCAGGGCGGTCCGCGTGCCGGAGCCGCGATGGCGGCTGACGAGCTGGATCGGCAGCGCCGCCCCGCCCACCTGCGACCAGTCGGTGATCTTCAGCGCGTAGATGTCGCGGACCTGCTGGGACGACAGGTTCCGCACGCCCGCGTCCTGGCTGACGACCAGCGTGAACAACGAGTACGCGACCGGCCGGGAGAGCACCTGCGGGTGGTTGCCCTCCGCGAGACCGTCGGTGAACGCGATGTGGTCGCCGAGCCCGGCGCCGGCGGCGAGTTCGGCGCCCCGGCCGGCCCGCTCCAGCGCGTTGACGCCCTCCGCGCTGCCCTGGAACGTCCCGTCCCCGAGGGGGATGCCGGCGTTCCTCCCCCGGCAGAGCCGCACGTAGCTCTCGGCCGCCGCGCGGATCGCGGGCTCGAAGGCCGTCGAGCCGTGCAGGTGCAGCGTGCCGCCGACGCAGTCCAGCGGTGGCGGGTCCGTCCGCCAGAGCAGCGTGAGGCCGGACTGGGTGAGCACCGCCGTCGTCAGCAGGACGATGCCCACCAGCGCCGGTCTGGAGGCGAAGGTGTGGCTCTCGGTCCTGGCCGGCTTGAGCCGGGCGAGCCAGCCCAGCCAGCGGAGCGAGCGCCCGCTCACGTCGGCGCGGAAGACCGGCTTGGCGAACGTGTCCCCCGGCGTCCCCGACCGGCGCTCCAGGACCGCCAGGACCTTGTAGTGGGCGCCGGGGTTCAGCTTGACCTTGGGCAGCCCGATGACGCCCGCGCCGTCCTCCTCCCCCCGCCCGAAGCCGTCGGCCTCCATGGTGACGCCGTCCGCGTGGGTGATGAAGAAGTCGCGCAGCTCGGACTGGCTGAACTCGGTCACCGCCAGGCCCACGACCCGGCGGTCCCGGAACGTCACCCGGATGCCGGTCTTGTCCTTCTCGGGGGTCAGGTAGTCGCCCTCGACGATCTCCATCCAGCCGGCGTTCTCGATCCGCAGCAGCACGAACGAGGGCTCCTTGAGCGCCCTGCCGTCCTCCTGCAGCCGCGCCAGCATGTCGGCGCTCGGCGCGTGCGCCGTGTCCGTGGCGAGGGTGTCCATCTGCACCCGGTAGCCGAGGCGTTTGCGACGGACGACGGCGAACTCCCACACGAACGCCATGAGGGGGATCGCGATGCTCAGGACGGCGACGACTGTGTCGAAATCCCATTCAAAGCCGAGGCTCACCGTCGCTACCGAAGACAACGAAGCGTACATGGCCGTTAACCCGGCCCCTCCTGCCCGTGAACAACACGCGACCTTCGTCGCCCGGTCGGCTGGACGACGCCCCGCGCGCACGCGAGGGTCAGACCATGACCACCCACGATGCCCCCATCCTCGTCGGAACCCCCGAGTTCAAGGCCGACGCCCACGCCCGCTACGCCGCCCTGCGCGAACGCGGCCCCATCCATCGGGTGCGCTCCGCCGACGGTTCGGCGCTGTGGCTGGTCGTCGACCACGAGCTGGCCCGGGAGGCGCTGGCCCATCCGAAGCTGAGCAAGGATCCCGAGCCGTTCGCCGAGCGGCTGCGCGCGGCCGGGCAGCACATCATGCTCGCCGGCTCCGGTTTCGGCGGGAACATGCTGACCGCCGACCCGCCGGAGCACACCCGGCTGCGCCGTCTGGTCTCCAGGGCCTTCACCGCGGGCGCCGCCGAACGGCTCGCCCCGTGGATCGAGCGGCTCTCCCACCGGCTGCTCGACGACGTCGCCGCCGCCGGCTCGGCCGACCTGGTCGCGTCCTTCACCCGGCCACTGCCCATGGCGGTCATCTGCGAGTTGCTCGGTGTCCCCGAGGAGCGCCGGGCCGACCTGCAGCGCTGGACCCGCCAGGGCATGGACAACCCCTCCGAGGGGCAGCGGGCCGCCCTGAGCGCGCTCAACGCCTACCTCCGCGGCCTCCTCGACGACAAGCGCCGGGCCCCGGCGGACGACCTGCTGTCCCAGCTCATCCGCGTACGCGACGACGACCACGACCGCCTGTCCGGCACCGAGCTGCTCGGGACCACCGTCCTGCTGGTCGTCGCCGGTCACGAGACCACCGTGAATCTCCTGGGCAACGCGGTGGCCGCGCTGCTCAGCCATCCGGAGCAGGCCGCGTACCTCAGGGCGCGGCCCGAGCGCGTGCCGGCGGCGGTGGAGGAGTTCCTGCGCTACGACGCTCCCGTCGAGACCACGCCCGCCCGCTTCGCCACCGAGGACCTCGACCTCGGCGGGCAGCGCGTCAGGGCCGGTCAGGCCGTCGCGATCGCGCTCACCTCGGCCAGCCGGGCCTTCCTGCCCGCGGACGAGGCCGCCCGCCTCGACGTGACCCGCCCCGACCCGCGGCACCTCGCCTTCGGCCACGGCATCCACTACTGCCTGGGCGCGCCGCTGGCCCGGATCGAGGCCGCCGTGGCGCTGCGCGTGCTGCTGGCCCGGCTGCCCGGCCTGGCCTGGGCCGACCCGTCGGCCGAGGTGCGCTGGCTGCCCGCCGGCATCACCCGCGGGCCCGTCGCCCTGCCCGTGCGGTTCACGCCGTCCGGTGACCGGGGCTAGCGGGTCGCCGGGGCGCGCACCATGAACACGTCCACCTCGTCCTGGCGCTCGACGGTGAACCCGTGCCGCTCGTACAGCCGCCGGGCCGCGCTGCCCTGCAGCACCTGCAGGCGGACCACGGCGTTCTCGCCGTCGCATCGCTCCAGCAGGCGGCCCAGCACGCCGGAGCCGACGCCCCGGCCCTGCAGGCCCGGGTCCAGGTAGAAGTGCTCCAGCCAGTACGCCCCCGCGTCCGGCCGCAGCGCGACGCAGCCGGCGAACGTGCCGCCCACCTCGATCGTCCAGGTGTGGGCGGGCTCGAAGTTGTCGCGCAGCCGCCGGCGTACGCGTCGTTCGTCGTAGCGTCCGAGCCGTTCGAGGTCCGCCCGCAACACCACGGCCCGCAACTCGGCGATCGTGTCCACATCTGCCGCCAAAGCCGGTCGAAGCTCCCAGTCCGCCACGATCGCGATGTTATCGCCACAGAACCCAGCACAAGGGATGCGGTGCCGCCCGAGCCCTCCGGGTGATCCGTAAGACGGGCGGGCACACACCGCATCCCTCAGGTGCCGGCGATCCGAACCCACACCCATTGTCAGAATGATCTGCTGATCAGGCGTCAGCCCGCGGGCTGAAGATCTGTACAACACCCGTGGTAGGCAACGGGACCCCAGGTAAACCTGAGTTGTACGGGACCCGCCCGACCGTCACCCGGGTCGTACCGGCGATCAATCGCACGGGTAATGAACGACACCGTCGCCCGGCGCTACGATGCGCTGATGGGCGAAAAGGTGCTGTCGTCCCTGCGACGGCTCGCCGTGACGCACCCTCTCCTGGTCGACCTGCTGGTGAGCGTACTGATCACCGCCGTCACGCTCTCCTTCGCGCTGGCCTTCTCCGCGAACACCGCCGACCCCGGGTACGCCCTGCGCCCCATGGACACCGCCGGCGTGGGCCTGACCCTGCTCGGCAACCTCTCCCTGGCCTGGCGGCGACAGGCGCCCCTGGCCGTCCTCGCCCTGTCGTGCGTCACCACGCTCGCCTTCCACACCATGGGATACGACGCCCGGCTCAACGAGGTCGCGCCGCTGCTGGCCCTCTACACCGTGACCTACCGCCGGACGCCGGCCGTGTCCCTGCCCTGCGCACTGGTCGTGGCGGCCCTGTGGTGGCACGCCGCGTTCCTCGGCCCGGACGACTTCACCTGGCCGAACGTCGCCCAGAGCACCATCATCGTCGCCATCGCCTGGTCGTTCGGCACCAGCACCAGGCTGCTGGTCGCGCGCAACCAGCGCCTCGCCGAACTCAGCGAGCGACTGCGCCGCGAGCAGGAGTACCGCGCGCACCGCGCCGTGACGCAGGAACGGGTACGCATCGCCCGCGAACTGCACGACGTCGTCGCCCACCACATGTCGGTCATCGTGATCCAGGCCGGCCTGGCCCGGTACGTCCTCGGCTCCGACCCCGACACCGCGCGCGGCGCGCTCGCCACCGTCGCCGACACCGGCAGCGAGGTCATGGGCGAGATGCGGCGGCTGCTGACGGTGCTGCGCGTCGACCCCGACGAGGACGCCGACCCCGAGGGCTACGATCCCGCGCCGAGCCTGCAACGCGTGGAGCAACTCGTGGAACGGGTGCGCTCGGCCGGGGTGCCCGTCGAGGTGTCGATCAGCGGAACGGTTCGCCCGCTTCCGCCGGGCATCGACATGTGCGCGTACCGGATCCTCCAGGAATGCCTCACCAACGTGCTCAAACACGCGGGCTCGGCCACCGCCCGCGTCTCGCTCCGCTACGGCCCCGAACTCGAACTCCGCGTCACAGACGACGGCCGCGGCCCGGCGTCCACCGGCAACGGCGACGGCCACGGCTTGATCGGCATGCGCGAACGCGTCAAGCTCTACAAGGGAACGATCACGGCCGGGGGCACGCCGTCAGGTGGGTTCGAGGTCGTGGCCGTCCTGCCCCTCCCCACCCCGGGCGCCGACGACCAGCCCGCCGAACCGCAAGGTGAGTTACCCGACGCATGATCAACGTACTCGTCGTCGACGACCAGGTGCTCGTCCGCGCCGGCCTGGCCGCGCTCATCCGCGCCGCACCGGGCCTCGACGTCGTCGGCGAGGCGGCGACCGGCGAGGAAGCCGTCGGCCTCGCCACGGCCACCGGGCCCGACCTGATCCTCATGGACATCAGGATGCCCGGCATGAACGGCGTCACGGCCACCGAGCACATCCTGTCGGCCACACCCGACCACCGCCCCCGGGTGCTCATCCTCACCACCTTCGACCTCGACGAGTACGTCTACCACGCCTTACGCGTCGGAGCCTCGGGCTTCCTGCTCAAGGACACCCCGCCCGAACGGCTCATCGCCGCCATCCACACCATCGCCTCCGGCGACATGCTCTTCGCCCCGACCGTCACCCGCCGGCTCGTCGAGGCGTACACGCGGCACTTC